>NZ_JAOWCD010000052.1:0-200700 GCF_030337175.1 Citrobacter sp. Ca225
GAACCATGCCGACGCTTACTGTTATAAAACATTTCGATGTAATCAAAAATATCGCTGCGGGCTTCTTCCCGCGTTCCGTAGATTTTTTTCTTTATCCGTTCACGTTTCAACAACTGGAAAAAGCTTTCTGCAACCGCATTATCATGGCAGTTACCGCGACGGCTCATGCTGCCCTCCAGGCCGTGTGATTTCAGGAACGACTGCCACTCATGGCTTGTGTACTGACTGCCCTGATCCGAATGAACCAGCACCTGTTTTTGGGGATTACGCCGCCATACAGCCATCAGCAGTGCGTTCAGGACAATGTCCTTTGTCATCCGGGATTGTATGGACCAGCCGATAATTTTGCGTGAGAACAGATCAACAACCACGGCAAGATACAGCCAGCCTTCGTGGGTCCTGATGTAGGTTATGTCCGTTACCCAACTCTCATCCGGAGCATCCGGATTGAACTGTCGCTGGAGCCTGTTGGGCGACACGATACTGGCCTCGCCTTTACGTGCCCGCGGGCTCCGGTATCCGACCTGAGCCTTTATCCCGACACGTTTCATCAGTCGCCAGACTCTGTTCACTCCGCACTGTTGCCCGCTGTCCCGCAGATCCAAATGGATTTTGCGATAACCATAGACGCATCCCGATTCCAGCCAGAACTGTTTAATCTGCCCTGTCAGCCTCAGGTCTGCCTGATGGCGTTGTGAATGCGGCTGCTGAAGCCAGGCGTAAAAACCACTGGGATGAACATCCAGCACCCGACAGAGCAGGCGAACAGGCCAGCAACAGGTGTTGTCACGGATAAAGGCGTACCTCAGTCGGACAGCTTTGCGAAGTACGCCGCGGCTTTTTTTAATATGTCCCGTTCGTCGGTAACCCGCTTCAGCTCTTTCTGGAGACGGCGGATCTCGGCCTGAGCATCTGACTCTTCTTTATTAGTGGAAGAATCTGGACCGTACTTCTTTATCCAGGCGTAAAGGCTGTGGGTGGTGATATCGAGACGTGTTGCAACGCTGGCAACAGAATAACCGCGATCAACAACCTGTTTGACTGCTTCAATTTTAAACTCTTCGGGATAACGCTTACCGCTCATGGGCACCTCTCTTTAAGCCATCTTAAATGACTCTGAGGTGTCTGTTAAACCCGTGGCGATTCATTTCTTGTAAGACGCTGTTCACCAGCAAGGGCAAGTTTTGCACGTTGTTCCCACTTCTGGCTAACACGGAAAGACTTCTGCTTAGATTCCTGATGCGCTATATAGGCTTTGACACGCTGAATAATGCTTATACCAAGGTCATCGGCTAAAGCATCCTTTGTGTAGATAAGACCATCTTGTAGCGTGTGAATCTCTAACCCGTTGCCTAAGATGCGATTCATCAAGGCTTCTGTTTCAAGATGCTCTAAGCGGCCTATACGGTCGATACTCTCAACGAGCAAAATTGTACCTTCTGGAAACTCCCCAGCCTCAATACGGGCTAACATGTCACCAAACTGACCAGTAAGGTGTTTACCTTTGTAACCACTCAACCCTTCATCACTGAAAGACGCTACTATTTGAGCATCGCCATTCTTCTTCAGCCACTGCTTGAACAGGTCGTTTTGTCGTCTGGTTGAATCAGCACCTTCAACACCTTGTATAGCTGAACTGTACCGAAGGTATGTAATTACGCTTCTCATGGTGATAAACTCCCATGCAATTGATTCTCATTTAAAGATGAACTTATAAACGTTATGGCTAATGCTACAATGCCGAATAGCTACAATACAATGACCCTTGATTTACCTCGTCGCTTTCCCTGGCCGACGCTACTTTCTGTCGGCATTCATGGCGCTTTAGTGGCGGGACTCTTGTATACCTCGGTACATCAGGTTATTGAATTGCCTGCCCCTGCGCAGCCCATCTCCGTAACGATGGTTTCGCCAGCCGACCTGGAACCGCCGCAGGCTGTCCAGCCGCCGCCGGAACCGGTTGTCGAGCCTGAACCTGAGCCGGAACCGATTCCCGAACCGCCCAAAGAGGCGCCGGTTGTTATCGAGAAACCGAAGCCTAAACCTAAGCCCAAACCGAAACCGGTGAAAAAGGTACAGGAGCAGCCGAAGCGTGATGTCAAACCTGCCGAGCCGCGTCCGGCGTCGCCGTTTGAGAATACCGCGCCTTCGCGTCCGGCCACCAGCAGCGCGCCGGCAACCAGCAAGCCGACAGTGAGCGTTCCGGCAGGTCCACGTGCGTTAACGCGTAACCAGCCGCAGTATCCTGCGCGCGCTCAGGCATTACGCATTGAGGGGCGGGTAAAAGTGAAGTTTGATGTTACGTCCGATGGCCGGGTGGACAACGTACAAATCGTGTCAGCGCAACCGGCTAACATGTTTGAACGTGAAGTGAAGAATGCGATGCGCAGATGGCGCTATGAAGCCGGTAAACCGGGTTCAGGGCTGGTCGTGAATATCGTCTTCCGTCTGAACGGCACCACGCAAATCGAATGATCATCTGGTGATAACGTAAAAGCCTCCGTAATGGAGGCTTTTTTGTATTTATTCTACCGGTAGCGGGCGGGGTTTACCGTCTGGATCTACCGCGACGTAGATAAACAGTGCCTCTGTCGCTTTGTAGCGCTGGCCAATTGGCTCTGACGCCACTTTCTTGACCCAGACTTCAATATTGATGCTGACGGAAGTGGTTCCGCGCTTCACACAACGGGCGTAGCAACATACCACATCGCCGACGGCAACCGGACGCAGAAAGCTCATTCCTTCCACGCGGACGGTCACCACGCGACCATGGGCAATCTCTTTGGCCTGAATAGCACCGCCAATATCCATCTGCGACATCAGCCAGCCGCCAAAAATATCACCGTTGGCATTGGTATCGGCAGGCATAGCCAGTGTGCGTAAAACCAGTTCGCCCTGCGGGGCGTGAGTTGTTGTTGTCATTGTAAAACCGACTGTAGAAAAAAATTTCAGGCGCGATGCTACTATGATTTTAGCATGGAGAACAGAGGGGAAACGCCCGCGAGACGGGCGTTTGGGTGATTAGAATGACATCGTTACGCCCGCATAGTAAGCGCGTCCGGGTTCGTTGTAGGTTGAGGCGCCATCGTTTTCACGATAGATCCGCTTGTCGAAGAGGTTACTGATCCCGGCATTCAGGCGCAGGTTTTTCGTCATCTGGTAATTAGCGCCGAGTCCGACAACCGCGTAGGCACCCATCTCCTTATCCGACATGGCACCCGTTTCGTTGCGCGTTTCAGCATACTCGCGCGGTTTTTGTCGACCGTACTGCGTCCACTGTAGCTGCGTGGAAAGCTTGTCGTTCACCTGCCAGTCGAGCAGGGTATTAATGGTGTATTTCGGGATCACGGAGAGCGGGTTACCGGTGTCCTTGTTCTCTGATTTGATCATATACGTCGCGTTTGTGCGCCAGCTTAACGTTTCCGGCACCAGCGGAATCACCACGTTACCTTCCAGACCTTCGACAATCGCTTTGCCACCATTTTCCCATTGCAGGATGTTATTTCCGTTGGAGGCGTAACCGATAATATCGGTCCCGGCGACGATTTTATTCTTATAGTCATTACGGAACCAGGTGATTCCCGCATCCCACCCAGCGTAATTAAATTCCAGGCCGATCTCTTTGTTAATACTGATTTCCGGGTCCAGATCCGGATTACCCAGCAGATAACAACTGCCGGTGGCGATAGTATTCGGACACCCGTTGCCGCGCGTGGAGAGCAAATATCCCTCGCTGGACTGATACAGGTTTGGCGCTTTAAAGACGCGCGCAATCCCGGCTTTCAGCTTAAACAGATCGCCCAGTTCCTGCGACATATTCAGACTGGGGCTCCAGTTGCTGCCAAATTCGTCGTGATAGTCAAAACGGATCCCCGGAATAATATCCGTGCCAGGCCGCGCTTCGATATTATCTTCCAGATATATACCGGTGAGCGTGGCGCTATTTTTGGAACTGCGACTGGAGGCGTCACCGGAGACATTGCCAATCTGCACGCCGGATGCGCTGGTGGCCTGCATAGACGCCGGATCGTTGAGTTCGTCACGGTTCCACTCCGCACCCACCGTCAGGGTTTGATCAACCAGCCAGAAGACAGGGATGTTGAGTTCTCCGGAAGAACGATAAGATTCCAGGCGGCTGGTGGCGTATTCGGTGTTATTGATCATCCCTTCCACTTTACCGGTCGAGCCTTCCTGCATTCGGGTGTTATTAGTTTTTTCGTAGTAGACGCCGAATGTAGACTGCCCCCAGTCCCAGATGCCGTTATGCGTCAGCCCCCACGACTGACGATACATCCGGTTGGTTTCATCGCCGTAAAGGGTACTGACCAGCCCGTCAGGACTGACGTTAGCGTTGCTATACTGGGTATCCCCGGCATAGATATTGCCCTGACGACTGTAGCTGTAGTCAAAATCGACAATTTGCTGTGGCGTCAGTTTCCAGGAGAGCAGGGCGTTGATGTCTTTATTGCGCACCCCTTCGCGCCCTGCGGCATAGGATCCATTTTGCCGGGTATTGATATCCGCCGCATCGGCGTCAGTTTTGTTGATGTTGCCATACAAACGCATGGTGAGAACATCGTCAATGAGCGGGCCGCTCAGATTGACGTTCGCTCGCCTGGTGGCACCTTCTTTGCTGTTCTCGGGCTGGTTGGTATAAAGAGACAGCGAGCCATGCCAGTCGTTCGTTGGCCGTTTAGTGATGATATTTACGACGCCACCCGCCGCGCCGGAACCGTAACGTGCCGCTGCCGGGCCACGCAGCACCTCAATACGCTCGACCATCTCTGCCGGTACCCAGTTTGTGTCACCACGGGTATCACGCTCCCCGCGCCAGCTATAGCGCACCGAGTTTCGCGAGGTGACCGGTACGCCGTCAATCAGGATCAGCGTGTTTTCCGGACCCATGCCGCGAATATCAATCTGACGGTTATTTCCCCGACTGCCGCTGGCGCTGTTGCCCGTCAGGTTCACACCGGGCATGGTGCGAATAATATCGGAGAGGTCGTTGACCGGTGGGGATTTTTCAATGTCTTTGGCGGTGATAATAGAAACACCGGGTTGTTGCTTGAGAGCTTCTTCGGCAGTGGCCTGGACGACCATCGTTTCACCGTCGTTCAGAACGTCGTCTGTGGCGAATGCATTTCCGCTTAATGCTGTGGCTATCAAAAGCGCCAGAGGGCGCGGAGAAATTTTTGTTATCGTATTCATCAACTGACATCCCAATTGTAAAAATTCGATACGGAATATCAATGATAATTATTCTCATTTCAATGTTGTGAAGGCAATCTCCATAATATCTTCACGATTCAGGCAATTTAGGGCGAGTACGGCAGGGGTTGTGCAGAAAGCAAAACCAGGCCCATGGACCTGGTTGGATGAGCATTTACGATTTGTCTTCTTGCGGGAGATGGCGATAGATATAAACACCACTCAACAGGGTAAAGATCAACGTCAAGGCGGTGAGGCCGAATACCTTAAAGTTCACCCAGATGTTTTGCGGCAGCCAGAAGGCGATGTAAATATTGGCAAGCCCACACAGAATAAAGAAGATGGCCCACGCGAGATTGAGCTTCGACCAGACCGGTTGTGGCAGCGTCAGTTCTTTACCCAGCATGCGCTGGATCAGCGGCTTTTTCATGATCCACTGGCTAACCAGAAGCGCACCGGCAAACAGGCCGTAAATCACCGTCACTTTCCATTTAATAAACTCATCATTATGGAAGAAGAGGGTTAACCCGCCGAACACGGCCACCAGAACAAAGGTGATCAGCGCCATTTTTTCAACTTTGCGATAGCGAACCCAGCTGTAGATGAGCACGATTGCTGTTGCGACAATGAGCGCCGAGGTGGCCGCATAGATGTCGTACACTTTGTAAAAAACAAAGAAGACAACCAGCGGTAAAAAATCAAGAAACTGCTTCATTCTTCGATTCCGTAATCAAACGCGTCGGGCATTACTGCCGGCGACGCAGACAGGGTTATTGGCGAATCAACATATACAGACGGAACAGGTAGATGAGCAATATGGCGGAGATCAGATTGCTCAACGTATTCGCGATAACGGCGCCAACGTTAGGGTCAAGCGCAGCAAAGCTGGAGGCAAACAGCAACAGTAGCGTTTTTGCCAGCAGCCAGCCCATCACCGCCGGGGCGACCAGTCGCATATTAGACCACGCCAGACGCATACTGTTGCGCATTGCGGCGAATACACCCATTTTATCCTGAACCAGCATAATCGGCGCAAGCGCCAGCAGGATAGCCAACAGGATGCCTGGTACCACGACCAGCATAATCCCGAGCTGTACCAGCAGGGTCGTCAGTAAAATCAGGATGAACAGACGCGGCAGGATCGGCGCACTGGCACCGATCGCGCGCAGGGCGCTGACGCGATGACCGGCTGAAATTAACTGAATCATCAGCAGAACGCCACCGGCCAGGACGGCATTACCAATCAGTCCTGAAAAGGTAGACGCTGCCGAGGCGCGCAACAGGATCTGCTGCTGCTCCGGCGTCATGTTTTGCACCAGTTCGAACAAGCCTACGCTTCCTTCAAGATGATCCCCTTCACTCAGTTGCGCAATCTGCGTATCGCTGGGTGAGAAGGCATGCCCTAATACCACCGTGATGAACGCGCACAGCAGCGAGATCAGCAGGATGGTTAAAAATTGATTACGGAAAAAATTCCCGGTGTCACGGTATACAGATTTCGCCGTGATAGACATGCACTCTCCTTGAGTTCTGCAGGTGTTGTTAAGCATGCAATTGTACCCTGGATAACTGCGCAGTGGCAGCATCAAGGGGTGTATGGAAAAGCATATCTTTGTAAAGCCAGAGTAATTTGCTCAACAAATCTACGGGGAGTCAGTTTTAACAAACGCAAAAACGCAAGAAATGCATTCATCATGGAAATATTAAAAATTGATCTGATTCCAATAATTGTATTTTCAATACCACTTCTACTTTAATCTGGATCAACAAACATTGAATTTGATAGTCGAATGTGACCCTGGAGAGATCACTTATTACTCCAATGTAGGTATATTTGTAACGTATTTATAACCATAACGATGGAGCGGATATGAAAAAATTAACAGTGGCGGCGTTGGCAGTATGTACACTTCTCTCTGGCAGCGTTTACGCGCATGAAGCTGGTGAGTTCTTTATTCGTGCCGGTTCGGCGACGGTAAGACCGACGGAAGGTGCGGATGGAACGTTAGGCCATTTAGGCGGCTTTAATGTCAGTAACAACACGCAGTTAGGTTTGACATTCACTTATATGGCGACCGATAACATCGGTGTTGAACTGCTGGCGGCAACGCCATTCCGCCATAAAGTAGGCACGCAGGCGACCGGTGATATCGCCACCGTTCATCACCTGCCGCCAACCCTGATGGCGCAGTGGTATTTCGGTGATTCCAGCAGCAAATTGCGTCCTTATGTTGGCGCAGGCGTTAACTACACCACCTTTTTCGACACGAAATTCAATGATGATGGTCAGAATGCAGGGCTGTCCGATCTTAGTCTGAAAGACTCGTGGGGTGTGGCAGGGCAAGTCGGTCTGGATTATCTCATCAACCGCGACTGGCTGATCAACATGTCAGTGTGGTACATGGATATTGATACCGAAGCCAAATATAAATCTAACGGCGCCGTACTGCCGGAAGGTCGTTACAACGACAACATCCGCCTCGATCCGTGGGTATTTATGTTCTCTGCCGGTTACCGTTTCTGATTGGCCTAAAAAAGACCCCGTATTTACGGGGTCAACAGGGACATGACACACACGGTTTTATCGCTATATCTGCTTATGCTTTGTCCTTTGGTTCGCCATCACCCAGCTCAGCGCCGGTTAATGGGTCTGCGTTCGGATCGGACTGGGTCCTTTTCGCCATGGCTTTGACCATCGCCTGTTGCTCTTTGGTCAGTTTGACGGTCGCCAGGCCATCTCCGCCATCCACGGCAGGCTGCGGATCGGCAACATAATCGAAATAGTCATCGCTGTTCCAGCTTCCACGCGGATCGTCGCCTTGCGACATGTTGTAATACACATTCGTGTATTGCTCGACCGGCGGCAATTTGCCCGGCGGAAAATTATTCCGAATAGAGTAGAGCGCCTTTTCAAAGGAGAGCTGGTGTGCCGCTTCGCGCGTCATCAAAAATGCCAGTGCATCCTTAACACCGGGATCGTCCGTTACGTTGATCAGGCGTTCGTAGATGATTTTAGCGCGTGCTTCAGCCGCGATATTGGAGCGTAAATCGGCTGTCACTTCGCCAATCGTATCGATATACGCCGCAGTCCAGGGCACACCGGCGGAGTTAGTGAGGGCCGGACCGCCGCCATACAGCAGCGAGGTGATATGGCTGTCATTCCCATTTGCCGTTAAGGATCGGTACAGTTCGGCTTCATTTTCCGTCCCCTCTGCCAATGCGCCTTTGGCCCCTTTATTCAGCATCCCGACAAGGGAGCCGATGATTTCAAGGTGACTCAGTTCTTCGGTCGCAATGTCCATCAGCATCTCTTTGCGTCCAGCATCATCATCACCCAGGCCCTGAGTGAAGTAACGACATGCCGCAGCCAGTTCGCCCTGTGGGCCGCCAAATTGCTCAAGCAAAAGATTCGCTAAACCAGGGTTAGGCTCGCTGACTCGCACCGTATATTGAAGTTGCTTAACGTGTCGAAACATTATGCCTCCTGATGTATTTGTTATTTTTTGGCTTCTACGCCGTCAGTTTCCGAGCGCAGTAAAAATTGTTCCGTCGTTTGCGGAATATGCTTAATCAGCCAGTCAGCCATTTGTTTCTCTTCATTGAGAATAGATTCAATAGCCGGAATTGAGGCGGTATCGCCTGCTTTTTGCGCCGCAGCAAGCAGGGAGGTATAGCAGGCAATTTCGAATTGTTCAAAAACATAACCGCTGATCGAACCTTTTACGATTTCATCAGATGGAAAAATACCACCAATGGATTGTCCCAGCGCCGCCATTTTACTCATGGAATCTTTAATGACAGAACGTGAGATATTATTGCGGTCGAGGATCTCTTCCAGAATCGTAATTTGATGTTTGGTTTCGCTAATATGTTGCTCAATTCTCGAGCGTAGATCAGGATAGTTATCGATACGACCCGCCATGGATTCCAGCATCGATTCGGCTTGTTTTTCCATAGCATGGGCGTCACGAAGCCAGTCATGATAATGTTCGATAGCATTCATTTGTAATGTCCTCTGGGAATGAATTAATTAAAAGCGGATATTTAATAACCAGGATAAAAATAATTCAGGATTTATTTTGCGCTTTCTTATTCACGTTGCCGATGGCTAAATCGGTCAGTTTAATATCGGTTGCTTTCTCTTCTTCCAGGGTTTCATTCAGCAGTTTCACTGCTTTGCGATAGCCCAGTTGCTCTGCGAGAGTGGCAAGGGTGCCGTAGCTGGCAATCTCATAGTGCTCAACTTTCTGTGCGGCGGCAATAAGCGCAGCGTCACGCACTTCGTTTTTCTCGGTGCTCTCAATGACCTCGTTGGCCTCTTCGATCAGACCTTCCATCGCCACACACTTCATGCGTTTTACTTTAATACCCGCTTCGGATTCAACGATCTGATCAATACGTTCAATTTGCCCTTGGGTCTCTTCAAGGTGGGACTGAAATGCCTGACTTAATTTTTCACTGGAGGCAGCTCTGGCTAATTTCGATAGCGCCCGAGTCAATTGTTTTTCTGCGCTGTAGGTGTCTGAAAGCAGGTGGATAAAAACATCTTCAACAGTTTTAATATTCATCTCTATTCTCCTGGGATGATACTGCGAGTCGAAAGACTCGCAGCGTTCGTAAACGATAAATCTTAAAAATTATAAAAAAAAAGGATGTCTACGATTTGTCGGATTTATTTCCGCCACGGCTGTTTTGGCCGCCTTTTTTACCTGCTTCAGAAGCACGTTGCGGATCGTTTTTAAAATTTCCGCCGCTATGTTGGCCACCTTTACGGCCCGCTTCTGATGCTTTTTCACGATTCTCGGCGAAATTTCCAGAACCACCACGATGTTCGGCCATGTTATTTCTCCTGTTTCGTTGGTAAACATAAATGTTAATTTGTGACCGGTGTCGGTACCTTTCTAAAATTAGTCGCTATCCCGGGATAGTCAAATTGTTACGGATTTGTCACGAGGGGGAAATATAATGTGGTGCAGCCATCAGAAAATAATAATGTAGCCCTTTAGAAATGAGCGACTTAACGCCTTATAATTCACTATTCTATTAATAACTCATGGTATCATAATGTGTGGTTATATTAATACTGTTAATGTAATTGACGTAAATTTACATTTATGTGGATGGGTTGACATTGTAAATAATCATAAGACTGTCTCTTTAAGAATATTCCTGGTCGCAGATCTGTGCTACAACCCAGAGGACGCAGGCATCAAAACCGCTCTTTCAGCCTGATGACAGGCTAACGCTGAGTGTTTGCGCACCACGTAAAGCGGCGCAGGTAGACTAAAATTATTTGTAGCGGGGCGGTTCTACTCACAAGTCGTCTGACAGAAGGGCGAGATTCTCCCGTGAGACCTGTACTGCCTTCTTAAAATCGAATAACGTAGTGTTAACAGCGTGTTGATGCTCAGGGTGCCTTAGTGAAAATCGTGCAGGACAGTTTAAGAAACAGACAGGCACTTATTATTTCAGCGCTAACCACGCTGCTATTTACATCACTTTTCTTGTTTATTATTTATGAGCAGCGACTGGCAGCAGTCAATGAAGGAATGAACCGCCTGCAAACGCGGATGCTTGATATCTTCAATGATAATGAAATGATCGCGGATGCGACCGGCGTGCGCTACCGGCAGATCAAAGCCGCCGATCAGTGTGGTGCCATGTCACTATTTCTCCCTCGTGGAAGGGTCTGGGGAATTAACGCCGACAGGAAACGCATTCACTCCGCATCGGGCGCGATGGTGGCGCGTGAACCGACGTTGAACGCACTGTGCATGTATACCGCCGCTGAGTTTATTCGCGGTAGGGTGAATGCGCTTAACCCCGGAAATTTCGATGCTCATCGCTACGTTATTGCCGAGGATGCGAGCTATTTTTACTGGTTTACGCCGACTGACACCAAAGCGTTTAATTATCGTACGTCGCAAATGGCGCAGAATATCTCCGACTTCTTTTTACCTCCCGTCGATTTTTATACCCGCCTGTTGGAAAAGAGTGTCAAAACGAAGGCCTTAAGCTCCACGGATTTTTATAACGATAAAATCACGGATGAGAAAGCCTTTAGCGTCGTGAGTTATATTTATGACCTCTCGCGTACTGAGATTTCCGACCATATCCTTGGCTATCTGGTTTACGATCATGCGAAGCCGGAACTTCAGGAGGCATTACGCGACGCCTTTGATGGACAGGTGCCGCATGGGCTGAACGTTTCGCTGGTGAATACTTTGAATCAGCAGTCGCTTTGTCTGTGGGGGGAATGTAAAAAGCGTCCGGAAATTGCCTTCAAAGTGCTCTCTGAGAAATATGTCATTCACTACGCTATCTCGCTCAGTGGGTTTGCGATGCATGACACCCAGGCGGGGTTGCTGATCCTGATGGCACCGTTCTTCTTTGTACTGATCATGATGGGGTTAAAATCCTGGCTAAATGAGAGCGATCTGAAAGTCTACATCGACTCGTTGACGGGCTGTTTCAACCGTAAAATTCTCGACATCATCAAGCGGCGGGATCTCTCTGACAGTTCGGTGGTGTTGGTTGATTGCAATAAATTCAAAGCAATTAACGACACCTGGGGACACGTTGCCGGGGACAGAGCGCTACAGATTATTGCCAACCGGATGTTGTCCAACACCCGCACCAGTGACGATCTGGTGATTCGCACCGGGGGAGATGAGTTCGTGATTGTGCTGTATAAGGCGAAAACGAGCGATGCGGTCGCCATCGCGGAACGTATCACCCAGCAAATCAATGAGTATCAGTTTCTCGTGAAGGAGACGCAGGTGCCGCTTTCCATCTCATGGGGCGTAGCCGAAGTGACTGAGGGCATTGATGATGCCATTCAGTATGCAGATGGCGAGATGTACAAAATGAAGCAGGCTAAATAATGGGACCGCCAGCGCGAGACTGGCGGTCTTTGGGTATTACTGACGGGTAGCGGCTTTTAATCTGCTGACGAATGATTTGAGTTCTGCGAGCATCTGATCAGGCTGCTCGACATTTTTCTCAATGATTTTGACGATCGCGGAACCGGAGATCGCGCCAGCGGCGCCGGCGTCAATGGCGGCAGACACCTGCTCCGGTGCCGAGATGCCAAAGCCCTGCAAAGCAGGCGCGGCGTTGTACTCTTTCAGTTTCTCTACCAGATGATGCAAAGGCAGCGCAGCGCGGTTTTCTGCGCCCGTCACCCCTGCGCGAGACAGCAGATAAGTATAACCCCGGCCATAAGAGGCGATCTGGCGCAGCAGGTCATCATCGGCATTGGGCGGGCAGATGAAAATCGGCGCAACGTTGTGGCGCAGCGCCGCCTGACGGAATGGCGCAGACTCTTCCACCGGCACGTCGGCGACCAGAACCGAATCCACGCCGACCTCGGCACATTTGGCATAAAACGCGTCAATACCTTTGCTGAATACCAGATTCGCGTACATCAACAGACCAATGGGAATGGTCGGATGTTTTTCGCGAATGGCGGCCAGCATCTCAAAACAACGGGTCGGCGTGACGCCAGCGGCAAACGCGCGCAGCGTGGCGCTCTGAATGGTCGGGCCATCAGCGAGCGGATCGGAGAAAGGGATCCCTAACTCCAGCGCATCTGCACCTGCCTCAATCAGGGCATCGATAATCTTCAGCGACTGTTCAACGCCAGGGTCGCCGAGGGTCACGAAGGGAACAAAGGCACCTTCCTTGCGATCGTTTAGTTGTGCAAACAAACTTTCATAGCGTTCCATCAGATTTCCCCTCGCGCTTTCAGAATATCGTGTACGGTGAAAATGTCTTTGTCCCCACGACCGGAAAGGTTAACCACCAGCAGTTGCGCTTTCTCCGGATTCTCACGCATCATTTTCAGCGCGTGGGCCAGGGCGTGTGACGACTCGAGCGCCGGGATAATGCCCTCGTGCAGACAGAGCGTTTTAAAGGCGTCCAGCGCTTCATCATCGGTGATCGACACGTAGTCGGCACGACCAATGCTGTTCAGGTACGCATGCTGTGGGCCGACGGACGGGAAATCCAGACCTGCAGAGACGGAGTAGGACTCCTCGATCTGTCCCTCATCGGTCTGCATCATTGGCGCTTTCATACCAAAATAGATCCCGACGCGACCGTGCTTCAACGGCGCACCGTGTTCACCGGTTTCAATCCCGTGACCACCCGGTTCTACACCAATCAGCCCAACGTTTGGCTCATTAATAAAATCGGCAAACATCCCGATGGCGTTGGAACCGCCGCCCACGCAGGCGATCACCGCGTCCGGCAGGCGCCCCTCTTTTTCGAGGATCTGCGCTTTGGTTTCTTCGCCGATCATGCGCTGGAATTCACGCACGATGGTCGGGAACGGGTGCGGGCCAGCAGCGGTGCCGAGCATGTAGTGCGCGGTGTCGTAGCTACCAGACCAGTCACGCAGCGCCTCGTTACAGGCGTCTTTCAGCGTGGCTGAACCGCTGTGAACCGGAATCACTTCCGCACCCATCAGACGCATACGGAAGACGTTTGGTGACTGGCGCTCAACGTCTTTCGCCCCCATGTAGATACGGCATTTCAGGCCGAGCAGGGCGCTGGCGAGCGCCGAAGCTACCCCGTGCTGGCCCGCGCCCGTTTCCGCAATAATCTCGGTTTTACCCATGCGTTTTGCCAGCAATGCCTGACCTAACACCTGGTTGGTTTTATGCGCGCCGCCGTGCAGCAGATCTTCACGTTTCAGGTACAGCGTGGTATTGGTCCCGGCTGTGATGTTCTGACATTTGGTCAACGCGGTGGGACGCCCTGCGTAGTTTTTCAACAGGTCGGTAAACTGGGCCTGAAACTCGGGATCTTTTTGCGCACTGACAAACGCGTCTTCCAGTTGACGCAGAGCAGGCATCAGAATCTGCGGCACATACATGCCACCGAATTCACCAAAATAGGGATTGAGTAATGTTGTCATGTCCTTTCCTTAATATGCGCGCAGTGTCTGAAATACCGAGGCCAGAAGGCGTGCATCTTTGATGCCCGGCTGTGACTCTACACCTGAATTAAAATCGAGACCGGCACAGCCGGTTTTAGCCGCCTCAACGCAGTTATCCGCGCCAAGACCGCCTGCCAGCAATACGTTATCCAGCGATTGTCCTTGCAGTAACGACCAGTCAAAACGCTGACCGCTGCCGCCCTGGCCGTTATCCAGCACGTATTTGTCGACATGCTGATAGTCGCGGGCCGGGAGAGTGTCACCGACGCTCAGCGCTTTCCAGATCTGTACGTTTTCAGGCAGCGCGGCGCGTAGTGCATCAACATACGCCTGATCTTCGCGGCCATGCAGCTGTACGGCTGTCAGTGAAAGCTGTGTTGCTTTTTCACAGACGTCGGCGATGTCGTGATTACGGAATACGCCAACATACTGTAGCGGGGCGGCGGACTGCACTTCGCGGGCCTGTTCAATATTGACAAAACGAGGTGATGAAGGGACAAAAATCAGTCCACCATAGATCGCGCCAGACTCGCAGGCGGCTTTGGCATCTTCCGGACGCGTCAGGCCACAGACCTTATTCTCGCCCAGCAGAACACGGCGTACGGCGGCGTTAAGATCGTCATGCGCCATGAGTGCGGAACCAATCAGGAAACCATTAGCAAAATGGCTCAACTCGCGAACCTGAGCGTAGGTGTTGATCCCCGATTCGCTAATCACCGTCACACCCTGGCCCAGTTTCGGCGCCAGTTGGCGCGTCCGATTTAAGTCAATCGACAGGTCGCGCAGGTCGCGGTTGTTAATCCCGACCACTTTCGCGTCAAGCGCAATGGCGCGCTCCAGTTCGTCTTCATTACTGACTTCTGTCAGCACGCCCATTTTGAGACTGTGTGCCACGGCAGAAAGCTGGCGATACTGCTCGTCGTCGAGGACCGAAAGCATCAGCAGGCAGGCGTCGGCCTGATAGTGGCGCGCAAGGTAAATCTGGTAAGGATCGATAATAAAGTCCTTACACAAAATCGGCTGCGGCGCGATGCGGCTCACGATCGGCAGGAAATCAAAACTGCCCTGGAAGTACTTCTCATCCGTTAGAACGGAAATGGCGGAGGCGTAATGTTTATACACCCCGGCAATCCGCGCCGAGTCGAAATCATCGCGGATCACGCCTTTAGACGGGGAGGCTTTCTTACACTCCAGAATAAAAGCCGTACGCGCGCCCTGTAAGGCGTCATAAAAGTGACGCGAGCTGGGCTGGACATCGTTTTGAAAACTGGCCAACGGTTGTTGCTGTTTGCGGGCTTCCACCCAAATCGCCTTGTCTGCGACGATTTTCGCTAAAACGGTTTGCATCATTTACCCTCTTGCCGCCAGAGCGGTGACTCGGTCATAAGCGGAACCACTGTGCAAGACCTCGAGAACGGTTTGCGCATTAGCCTTGAGATCTTCTTCACCATGCAGTCGCATTAACATTGCGACGTTTGCGGCAACGGCTGCCTCATGGGCGGCGTCACCTTTACCTTGTAGTAAGCGTGTCAGAATGTCACGGTTTTCTTCCGGCGTACCGCCTGCCAGTTGTTCCTGGTGGTAAGGGGTCAGGCCAAAGTCATCTGCCGTCAGCTGATAGCTTTTGATCTCGCCGTCATGTAGCTCCGCCACAATGGTCGGCGCATGCAGAGAGACTTCATCCATTCCGCCGCTGTGTACGACCGCGGCACGCTGGTAACCCAGCACGCGCAGGGTTTCGGCAATCGGCAAAACCAGTTCAGGGCTATAAACGCCAATCAGCGCCAGCGGCGGATGCGCCGGGTTAATCAGCGGCCCCAGTACGTTGAACAGCGTACGGGTCTTTAACTGCTGGCGTACCGGCATCGCATGACGGAATCCGGTGTGATATTTCGGGGCAAACAGGAAGCAAACGCCCAGTTCGTCCAGCGCCTGACGCGATCGGTCGGCATTCATATCGAGATTGATACCGAAGGCGGCCAGCAGGTCTGATGAGCCGGATTTACTGGAAACGCTGCGGTTGCCGTGTTTTGCCACCTTCAGGCCGCATGCCGCCGCGACAAATGCACTGGCGGTAGAAATATTAATGCTGTTACTGCCGTCGCCGCCGGTGCCAACGATATCGGCGAACAGATAATCAGGGCGGGGGAACGGCGCAGCGTTTTCCAGTAAGGCGGTTGCCGCACCGGCAATCTCATTCGGATGCTCGCCGCGAATCTTCATGCTGACCAGCGCGGCAGCCAGCTGTTCCGGTTTCAGTTCACCGCGTACCACGGCGGAGAACAACTGGTGGCTTTCCTGCTGGCTCAGGGTCTGTGCCTGATACAGTCTTTCGAGGATCGGCTGCAAGGTATTGGTCGGCTCCAGCTTCTGCTGCGCCCAGGCCAGCGTCTGCTCAAGCAGACGTGCACCCTGGGTGGTCAGAATGGATTCCGGGTGGAACTGTAAGCCGCACACGCGATCGGCATCATGACGAACCGCCATCACCATGCCGTTAAAATGGGCGTTGATGGTCAGGCCGGCGGGGATATTGCTACCGATCAGAGAGTGATAGCGGGCAACCGGCAGCGGATTCGTCAGACCGGCAAACATAGCCTGTCCATCGTGTTCAATGCTGGACGCCTTACCGTGCAGGATCTCACCTGCCTGTCCGACGTAGCCGCCGTAGGCTTCGACAATCGCCTGATGGCCCAGGCAGATGCCGATAATTGGCAGCTTGCCGCGCAGACGGGTCAGCAGTTCCGGCATGCAGCCTGCTTCACTGGGTACGCCAGGGCCTGGAGACAGCACCAGAACCGGGTTCTTCATGGTGGCCAGACGCTCAATCAGAGTCTGAGCCGGAATATGGTTACGGTAAATCACCACGTTATGACCGTTGGTACGCAGCTGATCTGCCAGGTTATAGGTGAATGAGTCGATGTTGTCGAGCAGCAGAATGTCAGCCATCAGAAAGTCTCCTGTGCGTGGTGCGCGGTGGCAATGGCACGCAGGACCGCGCGCGCTTTGTTACGGGTTTCGTCGGCTTCTGACTGGGGAACAGAATCGAGCACAATACCGGCGCCCGCCTGGACGGTGGCGATACCGTCTTCCACCAGCGCGGAGCGAATCACAATGCAGGTATCCAGATCGCCGTGCGCGGTGAAGTAACCGACTGCACCGCCGTAGCTGCCGCGTCGACGGCCCTCGGCTTCGGCAATCAACTGCATTGCCCGCACTTTCGGTGCCCCGCTCAGCGTGCCCATGTTCATGCAGGCGCGGTAGGCGTGCAGGACATCGAGATCGTGGCGTAATTCGCCGACGACGCGAGAGACCAGGTGCATAACGTGAGAATAACGGTCAACTTTCGTCAGGTCTGCCACGTACCGACTGCCTGGCGTACAGATTCGGGCGAGATCGTTACGCGCCAGGTCAACCAGCATCAGATGCTCGGAAAGCTCTTTATGGTCGGTGCGCATCTCCAGTTCAATGCGGCTGTCGAGGTCGCGATCCAACGTTCCGTCGGCGTGACGACCACGAGGACGCGTACCGGCAATCGGGTAAATTTCAATCTGGCGGCTGGTGGCATCGTATTTCAGTGAACTTTCCGGCGACGCACCAAACAAGGTGAACTCGTTGTCCTGCATAAAGAACATGTACGGGCTGGGGTTACTCTTCTTCAGCACGTAATAGGCCGCCAGCGGCGACGGGCAGGGCAGTGAGAAGCGGCGGGACGGGACCACCTGAAAAATTTCCCCGGCGCGGATCGCTTTCTGCATTGAGCGAACCACCGCGCCAAATTCTTCATCGCTCTGATTACATTCACAGCGCATTTGTGGCACGGAAACGACCGGCAACGGCGGCGCAGGTTCGGTCAACTGCTGGCTCAGACGTGCCAGACGTGCGGTGAGTCGCTGTTTTTCCGCGTCATTCTCGCTGAACAGGCTGGCCTGAATGCGGGAGCTTTGTTTCTGGTGGTCGATCACCACAAGCGTTTCCGCCAGATAGAAACAGTAATCCGGGCAGCGGTTGCCAGCCTCAAGCTGTGGTAAATCTTCAAAACCGGCAACCAGATCGTACGCAAACAGACCGCCAAAGAACATCGCTTCGCGCTCTTGCGCCGGGACGTTCACCAGTCCCTGCAGCAGGCGGAAGGCGTCAAAGACCGAGAGTGCGCACAGGCGTGCATCTTCGTCTAATAATGGGCTGACTGGCGGGAAACGCAGCACGCGACCTGCGTCCTGGCGTTCATTTTCAACGCCTGCGGGCAGGGCGGCATCGAGCAATGTCAACAGTGCGGCGCCATTGTCAGTTAAGGCCTGAATGGTGACAGTGTCACCGGTAGCGGTGATGCGTAGTGCGCTATCCACCAGTAACAGGCTTTTAAGGTCGTCTTTGCTGTCGATATCCGCAGATTCCAGCAGCAGCGTTGCCGGACGATTGCCGCAAACCTGGTGGAACAATTCCGTCGGGTTTTTGCGATAGGCGGCATCGCAGGTAATGAGTTCAAGTGTCGGTTTTGATGTCTGCATGGTTATTCTCATTAATTTTGTTCAAAAAAAAGCCCGCGCTGTTGGCGGGCCGGGTATCTGGTGGCGATCTACACGCGAAATACACTGCCCGAAATCAGGAAGTGCGCCACCCACCGTGCAGAACAAACGTTGCTTTCATTTCGATACCCTTTTGCTTGTGAACTTTCGTACTAGTTAACTAGTTCGATGGGTTATTGTCAACACCTGATTTCAGTAAATTTGCCGGAACCGTTATGATGCGCAGGAAAGACTATTTTTGAGAGACGGGAGTTCGCCTTGAGCGACACGAATTATGCAGTGATTTATGACCTGCACAGTCACACCACGGCATCCGATGGCCGGCTGACGCCAGAAGCGCTAGTCCACCGCGCCGTCGAGATGCGTGTAGGCACGCTGGCGATTACCGACCATGACACCACAGCCGCGATCCCCGCGGCAAGCGAAGAAATTTCACGTTCTGGCCTTGAGCTGACTTTGATCCCTGGCGTTGAGATCTCCACGGTCTGGGAAAACCACGAAATCCATATTGTGGGTCTGAACATTGATATTGAAAATCCGGCGATGTGCGCGTTTCTGGCGCAACAGACGGAACGCCGACAGCAGCGGGCGCGGCTCATCGCTGACCGCCTGGAAAAAGCGCACATCACCGGCGTATGGGAAGGGGCATTGCGCCTGGCCGATGGCGGCGCGGTGACCCGTGGCCATTTCGCCCGTTATCTGGTGGAGTGTGGTAAAGCGACCACCATGGCGGATGTGTTTAAAAAGTATCTCGCGCGCGGGAAAACAGGATACGTTCCGCCACAGTGGTGTACAATAGAACAAGCTATTGATGTCATTCATCATTCTGGCGGTAAGGCGGTACTGGCCCATCCTGGGCGGTATGATCTTAGCGCTAAGTGGCTGAAAAGGCTGGTGGCGTATTTTGCGCAACATCGTGGTGATGCGATGGAAGTCGCGCAGTGCCAACAGTCCCCGAATGAGCGCACGCAACTGGCTACGCTCGCCCGCCAGCATCAGCTATGGGCATCGCAAGGATCTGATTTTCATCAACCTTGCCCGTGGATCGAGTTGGGTCGCAAGCTCTGGCTGCCGGCAGGCGTTGAAGGCGTCTGGCAGACGTGGGAGCAGCCACAGAACACCACAGTGAGGGAAGTATGAGCCAGTTTTTTTATATTCATCCTGATAACCCACAGCAGCGCCTGATCAACCAGGCGGTTGAGATTGTGCGTAAGGGCGGGGTGATTGTGTATCCAACCGACTCCGGCTACGCGCTCGGTTGTAAAATTGAAGACAAAGGCGCGATGGAACGGATTTGCCGTATTCGCCAGTTGCCGGATGGACATAACTTCACCCTGATGTGTCGCGATCTGTCCGAACTGTCGACCTATTCGTTTGTCGACAACGTGGCTTTTCGCCTGATCAAGAACAATACGCCGGGTAACTACACCTTCATCCTTAAGGGGACGAAAGAGGTACCGCGTCGGTTGTTGCAGGAAAAACGTAAGACCATTGGTCTGCGCGTGCCGTCGAACCCGATCGCGCTCGAACTATTGCAGACGCTGGGCGAGCCGATGCTCTCTACCTCGCTGATGCTGCCAGGCAGTGATTTTACCGAGTCCGATCCGGAAGAAATTAAAGATCGACTGGAAAAGCAGGTGGACCTGATTATTCATGGCGGTTATCTGGGCCAGCAACCCACAACGGTGATTGATTTAACCGATGATTCTCCGGTTGTCTTGCGTGAAGGCGTCGGAGACGTTAAACCTTTCTTATAAGGACGCAACTCTGTATACTACGCGGCCTTAAAATGGCGCTGAAAAGCGCCGTTGATTCTCCTGTTCGACGCCTGTGAAGGCGACAGCTAAAGGAAGCTCTATGAGCGAAAAGTTACAGAAAGTGCTGGCGCGCGCTGGCCACGGCTCCCGCCGTGAAATTGAATCCATCATTGCAGCAGGTCGCGTCAGTGTAGACGGCAAAATTGCCACGCTGGGCGATCGCGTTGAAGTGACTCCCGGCCTGAAAATTCGTATCGACGGTCACCTGATTTCGGTGAAAGAGTCGGCGGAACAAATTTGTCGCGTTCTGGCCTATTACAAGCCGGAAGGTGAACTGTGCACGCGTAACGACCCGGAAGGTCGTCCTACGGTGT
Organism: Citrobacter sp. Ca225; assembly: GCF_030337175.1. Lineage (NCBI taxonomy): Bacteria > Pseudomonadati > Pseudomonadota > Gammaproteobacteria > Enterobacterales > Enterobacteriaceae > Citrobacter > Citrobacter sp. Ca225. Next base: position 20,807 of record NZ_JAOWCD010000052.1, read on the forward strand.
TTGATCGCTTACCGAAACTGCGCGGTGCTCGCTGGATTGCGGTAGGGCGTCTGGACGTTAATACCTGCGGTCTGCTGCTGTTCACTACCGATGGTGAACTGGCAAACCGCCTGATGCATCCGAGCCGTGAAGTTGAACGTGAATACGCGGTGCGCGTCTTTGGCCAGGTTGACGATGCTAAACTGCGCGATCTGAGCCGTGGCGTGCAGCTGGAAGACGGTCCGGCAGCGTTCAAGACCATCAAGTTCAGCGGTGGTGAAGGGATAAACCAGTGGTACAACGTCACCCTGACCGAAGGGCGCAACCGTGAAGTGCGTCGCCTGTGGGAAGCCGTTGGCGTGCAGGTAAGCCGTCTGATTCGCGTACGCTACGGTGATATTCCGCTGCCGAAAGGTCTGCCGCGCGGCGGCTGGACGGAACTGGATCTCGCCCAGACCAACTATCTGCGTGAGCTGGTGGAACTGGAGCCGGAAACCACCTCGAAAGTGGCGGTAGAGAAAGATCGTCGCCGCATGAAGGCAAATCAGATTCGCCGTGCCGTGAAGCGTCACAGCCAGGTGAGCGGCGGTCGCCGTGCAGGCGGTCGTAATAACAACGGTTAATTCGCTATCCCGTAATTGCTAAAAGGCCCCGAGGGGCCTTTTTTAATAATCAATCCCCATCTGGGCTTTGACCCCTGCCTCAAAGGCATGTTTAACCGGACGCAGTTCACTGACGGTATCGGCCAGTTCGAGAATATCCCGATGGCAGCCGCGACCGGTGATGATCACCGTCTGGTGAGACGGGCGCGCATTCAGCGCGTTAATCACCTCTTCAAGCGGCAGATAGTCGTATGCCACCATATAAGTCAGTTCGTCCAGCACCACCATATCCAGTTGCGGATCGGCAAGCATGCGTTTGCCGTGATCCCATACAGCCAGACAGGCTGCGGTGTCAGCTTCGCGGTTTTGCGTCTCCCAGGTAAACCCGGTCGCCATCACCTGAAATTCAACGCCGTGCGGCTCCAGCAGGTTACGCTCGCCGTTGGGCCAGGTCCCCTTGATAAACTGCACCACGCCGACCTTTTTACCGTGTCCCACTGCGCGAGTGGCGGTGCCGAAGGCGGCGGTGGTTTTTCCTTTCCCGTTGCCGGTGAAGACAATCACGATGCCGCGTTCGTCCTGGGCCTGGGCTACCCGGGCGTCAACCCGGTCCTTCACGCGCTGCTGGCGCTGTTGATAGCGTTCTTCACTCATTGGGCGATTCCTGGTTTGCGGCCCGGTTGGGCGTCGAAGGTCATGCCGGTCTTGCGGCGGCTGTCGTCGCCCATTAGCCACAGGTACAACGGCATAATATCGGCGGGTGTTTTGAGTTTTTGCGGATCTTCCGTTGGAAAGGCGTTGGCGCGCATCCCGGTACGGGTGCCGCCCGGATTGATGCAATTCACGCGTAGCGGACGGTTTTGGTACTCATCTGCCAGCACCTGCATCATGCCTTCGGTAGCAAATTTAGAGGCCGCGTAGGCGCCCCAGTTAGCACGACCCTGCTGGCCCACGCTGGAGGAGGTGAAGACTAACGATCCGGAATCTGACTTAAGTAATAAAGGAAGCAATGCCTGGGTCAGCATAAACGTTGCATTGACGTTGACCTGCATAACCTGTTGCCAGACCTGCGGGTCCTGCTCGATCATCGGACAGACGTCACCCAGTAAACCGGCATTGTGTAAGACGCCGTCCAGTCGCGGATACTGTCCGCCGATGCGCTGCGCCAGTTGATGACAGTCATCAGCGGTGCAGGTTAACAGATCGAGTGTAAACCACTGCGGCTGGCGGTCCGTTTGCTGGGTAATGCTGTCGGCGACGTGGCGCAATTTCTCATCATTACGGCCGAGCAAAATGACGTTGGCGCCGTAGCGAGCGTAGGTCAGGGCCGCTTCACGGCCAATGCCGTCGCTGGCGCCGGTCACCAGAATAATGCGCTCCTGCAGAAGGTCTTGTTTCGGTTGATAATGCATGGGGACTCCTCGGCGACATGCCTGGTCGCTCTGCTTCTCGTTGGTGTGTCGGGTTTATGCCTGAAACAGGACTCAATTTCAATCAGCCAACGGCGATAACGCCCTAAAATGAACACTTTGTCATACTTTTATCCATCCGCATATCCCGCGAGACGACGCATTACACCTGATGTACACTGAGCCGACGCTAAGTTGTTTAACCAAGGTGGGACGTGTGGAATTGTTGTCTGAATATGGCTTGTTTTTAGCAAAAATCGTGACCGTTGTGCTGGCTATCGCGGCGATTGCCACCATTATCGTGAATGTTGCCCAACGTAAGCGCCAGCGTGGCGAACTGCGGGTTACCAACCTCAGCGAACAATATAAAGAAATGAAGGATGAACTGGCGATGGCGCTGCTCGATAGCCATCAACAGAAACTCTGGCATAAAGCGCAAAAGAAAAAGCATAAGCAGGAAGTGAAAGCCGCCAAAGTAAAAGCCAAACGGGGCGACAGCGACACGTCGGATAAACCGCGCGTCTGGGTGCTGGATTTCAAAGGCAGTATGGATGCCCACGAGGTCAGTTCACTGCGTGAAGAGGTGACGGCCGTACTGGCGGTGGTGAAACCGCAGGACCAGGTGGTGGTGCGTCTGGAAAGCCCTGGTGGCGTTGTGCACGGTTACGGCCTTGCCGCATCACAACTGCAACGCTTACGCGATAAAAAGATCCCGTTGACCGTGACCGTGGATAAAGTCGCGGCGAGTGGCGGTTACATGATGGCCTGTGTGGCGGACAAAATTGTCTCCGCACCCTTCGCGATTGTCGGTTCGATTGGCGTGGTTGCGCAGATCCCCAACTTCAACCGTTTCCTGAAAGGCAAGGATATCGATATCGAGTTGCATACCGCCGGACAGTACAAACGGACGCTGACGCTGCTGGGTGAGAACACCGAAGAAGGGCGGCAGAAGTTTCGTGAGGATTTAAACGAAACCCATCACCTGTTTAAAGATTTTGTCCATCGTATGCGTCCGACTCTGGACATTGAACAGGTTGCGACGGGTGAACACTGGTACGGACAGCAGGCGCTGGAGAAAGGGCTCATTGATGAGATAAATACCAGCGACGAGGTGATCCTTGGGCTGATGGAAGGACGAGAGGTGCTGAACGTTCGCTATCTGCAACGGAAGAAACTGGTCGATCGGGTGACAGGCAGCGCCGCGGAAAGTGCCGATCGGCTGCTCCTGCGCTGGTGGCAGCGCGGACAAAAACCGTTGATGTAAGAGACGGTATTAATGAAAAACGCGAGGCTCCAAGGCCTCGCGTTTTTGCTTTAATCAATCAGGTGATACTTTTCAGAAAGTACATGCGCCAGATGTTTAAACATATTGAACACGGCAGTGCTCTTTGGCGTGGGTAAACCTTGCTCGTCTAAAAAGTAATCCCCACTGAAGACCAACACCCCATTTCGCTGGGTCACACCGGTGGCAACAATGCCCGCCAGCGTATCTTCATGCTCACGAATGATTTTGTTGGCTTCAATCAACAGCGTTTCGCGATCGATAGGTTGTGTCTCTTTGCGCATTTTTTACTCCTTAAACAAGGGCATTAGTCTACGCCGACCAACTCTTTTGGGCAAATATTCCCTCAGTGTGTACAAGGGGTTGTCAACCTTTGCTGACTGGCAGGATTTAGTTTTGCATGCTAATAAAGTTGCGTAACGAATTTTATCAGGTACAGTGTGACGCTTTCGTCAACCAGGCAACAGATTTGCTTGACATTCGACCGAAATTCCGTCGTGCTATAGCGCCTCTGTGCGAAAAAACCTGTCAACTCAGTCACCTGGCTATTTAGTGTACAGAGTCAGTACAAGGGGTTGATATCCGCAGACGCAGAGACCATATCCGTGGCTCGTCGCCAGTGGATGGTGTATCAACGTGCGACGCATTCCTGGAAGAATCAATTTAGGTAAAGGTGAATATGGGTAAAGCTCTTGTCATCGTTGAGTCCCCGGCAAAAGCCAAAACGATCAACAAGTATCTGGGTAATGACTACGTGGTTAAGTCCAGCGTCGGTCATATCCGTGACTTGCCGACCAGTGGCTCAGCAGCTAAAAAGAGCGCCGACTCTACCTCCACCAAAACGGCTAAAAAGCCCAAAAAGGATGAACGTGGCGCGCTCGTCAACCGTATGGGCGTTGACCCGTGGCACAACTGGGATGCGCACTATGAAGTGCTGCCCGGTAAAGAGAAGGTCGTCTCTGAACTGAAACAACTGGCTGAAAAGGCCGACCACATCTATCTCGCAACCGACCTTGACCGCGAAGGGGAAGCCATTGCATGGCACCTGCGGGAAGTGATCGGGGGTGATGACACGCGTTACAGTCGCGTGGTGTTTAACGAAATTACCAAGAATGCGATTCGTCAGGCGTTTGAAAAGCCGGGCGAACTGAACATTGACCGGGTTAACGCTCAGCAGGCACGTCGCTTTATGGATCGCGTGGTGGGCTATATGGTCTCGCCGCTGTTATGGAAAAAAATTGCTCGCGGTCTGTCAGCCGGTCGCGTTCAGTCCGTGGCGGTGCGTCTGGTCGTTGAGCGTGAGCGCGAGATTAAAGCGTTTGTACCGGAAGAGTTCTGGGAAATTGATGCCAATACCACCACGCCTTCCGGCGATGCGCTGCCTTTGCAGGTGACCCATCAGAACGACAAGCCGTTTCGTCCGGAAAACCGTGAGCAGACGCTTGCGGCGGTAAGCCTGCTGGAGAAAGCGCGCTACAGCGTTCTGGAACGTGAAGACAAGCCGACCAGCAGCAAGCCGGGCGCGCCGTTTATCACCTCCACGCTGCAACAGGCGGCCAGCACGCGTCTCGGTTTTGGCGTGAAAAAGACCATGATGATGGCGCAGCGTTTGTACGAAGCGGGCTACATCACCTATATGCGTACCGACTCGACCAACCTGAGTCAGGATGCCGTGAATATGGTGCGCGGTTACATCGGCGACAATTTCGGCAAGAAATATCTGCCGGAAAGTCCGAATCAGTACGCCAGCAAAGAAAATTCGCAGGAAGCCCACGAAGCGATTCGTCCTTCCGACGTCTCCGTACTGGCGGAAACGCTGAAGGATATGGAAGCCGACGCGCAAAAACTGTATCAGCTGATCTGGCGTCAGTTTGTCGCCTGTCAGATGACCCCGGCGCAGTACGATTCCACCACCCTAACCGTGGGTGCGGGTGATTTTCGTCTGAAGGCGCGCGGTCGTATTCTGCGCTTCGACGGCTGGACGAAAGTGATGCCCGCGTTGCGTAAAGGTGATGAAGACCGGACGCTGCCGGCGGTGAATAAAGGTGATGCGCTGTCTCTGGTTGAACTGATCCCGGCTCAACACTTCACCAAGCCACCGGCGCGCTTCAGCGAAGCCTCGCTGGTGAAAGAGCTGGAAAAACGCGGAATTGGCCGTCCGTCGACCTATGCGTCGATCATTTCGACCATTCAGGATCGTGGCTACGTGCGGGTGGAAAACCGTCGCTTCTATGCGGAAAAAATGGGTGAGATTGTCACCGATCGTCTGGAAGAGAATTTCCGCGAGCTGATGAACTACGATTTCACCGCGCAGATGGAAAACAGCCTCGACCAGGTCGCGAATCACGAAATCGAATGGAAAGGCGTGCTCGACAACTTCTTCAGTGATTTTACTCAGCAACTCGACAAAGCGGAGAAAGATCCGGAAGAGGGCGGGATGCGTCCGAACCAGATGGTGTTGACCAGCATCGACTGCCCCACCTGCGGACGCAAAATGGGAATTCGCACCGCCAGTACCGGCGTGTTCCTTGGCTGCTCGGGTTATGCGTTGTCGCCGAAAGAGCGCTGCAAAACCACCATTAACCTGGTGCCGGAAAACGAAGTCCTGAACGTGCTGGAAGGTGATGACGCGGAAACCAACGCCCTGCGCGCCAAACGTCGTTGTCAGAAGTGCGGTACGGCGATGGACAGCTACCTGATCGATCCGAAGCGCAAGCTGCATGTTTGTGGTAATAACCCGACCTGCGACGGCTACGAGATCGAAGAAGGCGAATTCCGTATCAAAGGGTATGACGGTCCGATCGTCGAGTGCGAAAAATGTGGCTCTGAGATGCACCTGAAGATGGGGCGTTTCGGTAAGTACATGGCATGCACTAACGACGAGTGTAAAAACACCCGTAAGATCCTGCGTAACGGTGAAGTTGCACCGCCGAAAGAAGATCCGGTTCCGCTGCCCGAGTTGCCGTGTGAAAAATCGGATGCGTATTTCGTGCTGCGTGATGGCGCTGCCGGGGTCTTCCTGGCCGCCAATACTTTCCCGAAATCCCGTGAGACGCGCGCACCGCTGGTGGAAGAGTTATACCGCTTCCGCGATCGTCTGCCAGAAAAACTGCGTTATCTGGCCGATGCGCCGCAACAGGATCCGGAAGGCAATAAAACGCTGGTGCGTTTTAGCCGTAAGACCAAACAGCAGTATGTTGCCGCTGAAAAAGACGGGAAAGCGACCGGCTGGTCTGCCTTCTTTGTTGATGGCAAATGGGTCGAAGGCAAGAAGTAACCGCCCACGGTGCAGTTGTGCTGAAGAGGGTCGCGTAAGCGGCCCTTTTTTTGTTTTTATAGCGGACTTATTATTTTTTACTCACCGCTATACAGCCTGTTTATTAATGATATAGTGGTTATAGTTAACGGCTTTTTTATTATTAAATCGTATTAGCAGCGCATCACTGCCTGCTCTGAAACGATGACCTGATGGCGCTAATCTGGATGGTTTAACATGAAATTACAGCAGCTTCGCTACATTGTTGAGGTGGTGAATCACAACCTTAACGTCTCCTCCACCGCGGAAGGCCTTTATACCTCGCAACCGGGTATCAGTAAGCAGGTTCGCATGCTGGAAGACGAACTTGGCATCCAGATCTTTGCCCGTAGCGGTAAGCATCTGACTCAGGTGACGCCGGCTGGTCAGGAGATTATCCGCATTGCGCGCGAAGTGCTCTCCAAAGTGGATGCGATAAAGTCCGTTGCCGGTGAGCATACCTGGCCGGATAAAGGCTCTCTCTATATTGCGACGACGCATACCCAGGCGCGTTATGCGCTACCGAATGTGATTAAAGGTTTTATTGAGCGCTATCCGCGTGTGTCGCTGCATATGCACCAGGGGTCACCCACACAGATTGCCGAAGCGGTTTCAAAAGGAAATGCCGACTTTGCCATTGCCACGGAAGCGCTGCATCTGTATGACGATCTGGTGATGCTGCCGTGCTATCACTGGAATCGTTCGATTGTGGTCACGCCTGAGCATCCGCTGGCCAATAAAGGGTCGGTGACCATTGAAGAACTGGCACAGTATCCACTGGTGACGTACACCTTTGGCTTTACGGGGCGCTCTGAACTGGATACCGCGTTTAACCGCGCAGGTTTGACGCCACGTATCGTCTTTACGGCGACTGACGCCGATGTGATCAAAACCTACGTGCGTTTAGGCTTAGGAGTGGGGGTGATTGCCAGCATGGCCGTCGATCCGCTGTCCGACCCGGATCTGGTTCGCGTGGACGCCCACGACGTCTTCAGCCCCAGCACGACAAAGATCGGTTTTCGTCGCAGCACGTTCCTGCGCAGTTACATGTATGATTTCATTCAACGTTTCGCCCCGCATTTGACGCGTGACGTGGTGGATACCGCCGTGGCGTTGCGCTCGAACGAAGAAATAGAAGAGATGTTTAAAGATATCAAATTACCTGAAAAGTAATCGTCACAGAAAACGGTCGGTATCTTTTGTTAGCAGGAGATACCGAAAGTTTTAATTAAATCGCCATTGGTTTTATTAAGGCTGGCGTAATAATAATGTCCACATGATGATTATGGATAATCGACCGTAAAGTAGTGTCTTATTCCCCGCCTCGCAAATTTCCCTTTTCAAATATTTATTTTCGATCAAAAGATTGATTTATTCACTGGAAACGATTCGTAAATTCACTGGATTTTTGACTAAAGTTTCATTAGGATTTGTCTCATCTGATGATTAATTGTACCGATTGTTGGTGCTTAAATGATAAGTGATGCCGATTGTATGAGGTTAGCAATGCCGTCTGAAAACCAGGAGCCACGTCGGGACCCTGAGATGAAACGCAAAGCCTGGCTTGCGGTTTTCCTGGGCTCAGCGCTGTTTTGGGTCGTGATCGCACTGTTGATCTGGAATGCCTGGGGGTAAAAATGGAGGTTCACGACCCACAACAGACGTCGTTACCTACATGTCACTCTGGTGACACTGTACGAGAAACGAAAAAAGGCGCGTGCGTGAAAACTGTTCCCAAATCCTGGAAGCTGACTCAGCAACAGCAAAAGTTTATTGAGTTATTCGACGAAGACGATCAACGGAAACAATAATCGTCACCATTCTTATTACCGTTTCTTTTGTACCGATAAATTATCACGGTGCGCTTTTACCTATACACCGCAGCAATAAAGCGTTGAGAAAGTCTCAACACAATGTATTAAACAAAACGGGTATAGCTGATGATGACTGCAAATATGAAATACTGGTCCTGGATGGGCGCATTTTCCGTCTCGCTGCTCTTTTGGGCTGAACTGCTCTGGATCGTGATGAATTAATCTCAACCCTTCCGCCTGATGGCGCTACGCTTAGCAGGCTCATATGTGGCATGAGTCACGCATTGATATCGAAAAGTCTGTAGAACGGTAAGCCTTAGCCGCCCCCGGCATAAACACAAATCTACAGGTTGCCAGCAATCTGAAACCTCGCTATGGCGAGGTTTTCCTCCCCCTCATACACGTGCTCGTCCTCACTTGTATCTTCGCCGTTCGGTTTTTCCTCTTTTATCAATTTGGGTTGTTATCAAAACGTTACATTCAGTTTGTGTTATCTTTAATATTCACCCTGAGGAGAATCAGGGTATCGCAACCCTGTCATTAAGGAGGAGCTATGTCGTCAACCCTACGAGAAGCCAGTAAGGACACACTGCAGGCCAAAGACAAAACCTACCACTATTACAGTCTGCCGCTGGCTGCGAAATCTTTGGGCGATCTCACCCGTCTGCCCAAATCACTGAAAGTCTTACTGGAAAACCTGCTGCGTTGGCAGGACGGCGATTCGGTTACCCAGGACGATATCCAGGCGCTGGCAGGGTGGCTAAAAAATGCCCATGCCGATCGCGAAATTGCCTACCGTCCAGCACGCGTACTGATGCAGGACTTTACCGGCGTCCCGGCGGTGGTGGACCTCGCCGCAATGCGCGAAGCGGTAAAACGCCTGGGCGGCGATACGGCGAAAGTGAATCCTCTCTCGCCAGTGGATCTGGTGATCGACCACTCCGTCACCGTTGACCATTTTGGCGATGATGATGCATTCGAAGAGAACGTGCGCCTTGAAATGGAACGTAACCATGAGCGCTATGTGTTTCTGAAATGGGGCCAACAGGCCTTCAGTCGCTTCAGCGTCGTGCCGCCGGGAACCGGTATTTGCCACCAGGTTAACCTGGAATATCTTGGCAAAGCGGTGTGGAGCGAATTGCAGGACGGTGAATGGGTGGCTTATCCGGACACGCTGGTCGGCACAGATTCACACACCACCATGATTAACGGTCTGGGTGTTCTGGGCTGGGGCGTGGGTGGTATCGAGGCTGAAGCGGCAATGTTGGGGCAACCTGTCTCAATGTTGATCCCGGATGTGGTGGGTTTCAAACTGACCGGAAAACTGCGTGAGGGGATCACTGCAACGGATCTCGTGTTAACCGTCACCCAGATGCTGCGTAAGCACGGTGTAGTCGGCAAATTTGTCGAATTTTATGGCGACGGGCTGGATTCCTTACCGCTGGCTGACCGGGCCACCATTGCCAATATGTCGCCGGAATATGGTGCGACCTGTGGTTTCTTTCCGATCGACGGCGTGACGCTGGACTATATGCGGTTGAGCGGACGCAGTGAAGACCAAATCGAACTGGTGGAGAAATACGCGAAGGCGCAGGGGATGTGGCGCAACACCGGTGATGAACCGATCTTCACCAGTACCCTGGCACTGGATATGAATGATGTCGAGGCAAGCCTCGCCGGACCGAAACGTCCGCAGGATCGCGTCGCACTCGGCGATGTGCCGAAAGCCTTTGCTGCCAGCAGCGAACTGGAACTGAACACTGCGCAGAAAGACCGTCGGCCAGTAGAGTATGTGCTAAACGGACAGTCATATCAGCTTCCTGACGGTGCGGTGGTCATCTCGGCCATTACCTCCTGTACCAACACCTCTAACCCCAGCGTGCTAATGGCGGCGGGTTTGCTGGCGAAAAAAGCCGTTACGCTGGGACTGAAGCGTCAGCCGTGGGTGAAAGCGTCGCTGGCGCCAGGGTCGAAAGTGGTGTCAGATTATCTGGCAAAGGCGAAACTGACACCGTATCTCGATGAACTGGGCTTTAACCTGGTGGGATATGGCTGTACGACCTGTATTGGTAACTCTGGACCGCTGCCGGAGCCTATCGAAACCGCGATTAAGAAGGGCGATCTGACCGTAGGCGCGGTGCTGTCAGGCAACCGTAACTTTGAAGGTCGTATTCACCCGCTGGTGAAAACCAACTGGCTGGCGTCACCGCCGCTTGTCGTTGCCTACGCGCTCGCGGGCAATATGAACATCAACCTGGAGAAAGATCCGCTCGGCCACGATCGCAAAGGCGATCCGGTCTATCTGAAAGATATCTGGCCGTCGGCGCAGGAAATTGCCCGCGCCGTCGATCTGGTCTCTTCAGAAATGTTCCGCAAAGAATATGCGGAAGTGTTCGAAGGGACGCCTGAGTGGAAAGCAATCAATGTTGACCGCTCAGACACTTACGGCTGGCAAAATGACTCGACCTACATTCGCCTGTCGCCGTTCTTTGACGAGATGCTGGCGCAGCCAGCACCGGTGACCGATATTCACGGCGCGCGCATTCTGGCGATGTTGGGGGATTCGGTGACCACTGACCACATTTCTCCGGCCGGGAGTATTAAAGCTGATAGTCCTGCAGGGCGGTATCTGCAAAACCACGGCGTGGAGCGCAAAGACTTCAACTCCTACGGTTCGCGACGCGGTAACCACGAAGTGATGATGCGCGGGACCTTCGCTAACATCCGTATTCGCAACGAAATGGTGCCGGGTGTGGAAGGCGGAATGACGCGACATCTGCCTGGCACCGAGGTGTTGTCTATCTATGATGCGGCTATGCAGTATCAGCAGGAGAACATCCCGCTGGCGGTGATTGCTGGTAAAGAATATGGGTCGGGTTCCAGTCGTGACTGGGCGGCGAAAGGGCCGCGATTGCTGGGAATTCGCGTCGTCATTGCGGAGTCGTTCGAACGTATCCACCGCTCCAACCTGATTGGGATGGGGATCCTGCCTCTGGAGTTCCCACAGGGTGTTACGCGCAAAACGCTGGGGCTAACCGGGGAAGAGACTATCGATATTGCCGATCTGCAACAACTGAAACCTGGCGCGACGGTGCCGGTGACGTTAACCCGGACCGACGGGAACAAAGAGGTGGTGCAGTGCCGTTGCCGCATCGATACCGCGACCGAGTTAACTTACTACCAGAACGATGGCATTTTACATTACGTGATTCGTAACATGCTGAAGTAAGTCGTAAAACAGCCTGCATGATACGATGCAGGCTTTTTTTAACGCATGGCTTACTTACTCAACAAGTGACCCATCTTGGCCGCTTTGGTATCCAGATAATGTTCATTATTGGGATTACGGCCCACAATCAGCGGGACCCGCTCAACGATATTGATCCCTGCTTCAGTGAGAATCTCAACTTTCTTCGGGTTATTGGTGAGCAGACGTACTTCGTCAACGCCCAGCAGCTTGAACATATCCGCGCAGAGGGTGAAATCGCGCTCATCCGCGGCAAACCCTAACTGGTGATTGGCCTCTACGGTGTCGTAGCCCTGGTCCTGCAACGCGTAGGCGCGAATCTTATTGAGCAGGCCGATGTTACGTCCTTCCTGACGATGATAAAGCAGAATACCGCGTCCTTCTTCCGCAATATGCGTCAGGGCGGCTTCCAGTTGAAAACCACAGTCGCAGCGCAGGCTGAACAAGGCATCGCCCGTCAGACATTCTGAATGGACACGGGCCAGAACCGGCGTCTGACCTGAAATATCACCATATACTAACGCGACGTGATCGTGTCCGGTTGCCAGTTCTTCAAATCCCACCATCAGGAAATCGCCCCATGGGGTTGGCAGTTTGGCTTCTGCCACTCGTTTAAGCTGCATGTGTTTCTCCAGATAATGCCGGCACGCGATGTTTTGCCGTTGCCTGTTGGCTTATCTTCTTATTTTGCCATAAGGCGACGGACTTCACCTAATCGCCGCCGCGCAATCATCCTGCGAATGGCACAAATCTGTCAATTTCCCCGAACAGGGGATTTTTCGGTTATGATTGTGACACTTATCCGTTAAAGAGGTGTTCATGCTGTCGATTGCAAAGCGTACTGCGGCTGGCGCGGGATTGTTGTTGATTATGCCCGTTACCGTGTGGGTGTCCGGCTGGAGCTGGCAACCGGGGCAGGATACCGGATGGCTAAAAGCGATGTACTGGATAACCGAAACGGTCACTCAGCCGTGGGGTATCATCACACATGTTATTCTCTGTGGCTGGTTCTTCTGGTGTTTGCGCTTTCGTCTTAAAGCGGCGGTAATGCTTTTTACTATTCTGGCGGGGGCAATCCTGCTAGGTCAGGGCGTCAAGTCGTGGGTGAAAGAGCGGGTACAGGAACCGCGTCCTTTCGTGATATGGCTGGAAAAAACGCATCATATTCCGGTTGTTGAGTTCTACACTTTAAAACGTAAGGATCGCAGCGACCTGGTGAAGGAGCAACTTACCACCCAGCAGGCTATTCCACACTTTTTACGCCAACACTGGCAAAAAGAGACCGGGTTTGCGTTTCCGTCAGGTCACACGATGTTTGCGGCAAGCTGGGCGCTGCTCGCTGTCGGCTTATTGTGGCCGCGACGCCGGACGGTGACGATTGCCATTTTACTGGTGTGGGCGACGGGCGTGATGGGCAGTCGTTTGCTGCTCGGCATGCACTGGCCGCGTGATCTGGTGGTCGCGACGCTGATTTCATGGGCGCTGGTGACGCTGGCGACCTGGCTTGCACAGCGGTTCTGCGGGCCTTTGACGCCGCCGCCAGAAGAAAGGCAGGAGATTGCTGAACGTGAGCAAAACCGCTGACCAGGGTTGATTTTGACTGGTTTACCCTTAAATCATCCAATAGCTGACTGCTTTCCCATTTCGCACACGCCGTGAAAATGGTAATTTAAAAGGCTAAATGCGGTAAGTTGAACACGATTTATTCGCTTAAACCACATAACGGGAAGTAATGTGAAATATTTACTCATTTTCTTACTGGTGTTGGCGATATTTGTTATCTCGGTAACATTGGGTGCGCAGAACGATCAACAGGTGACCTTTAATTACCTGTTGGCTCAGGGCGAGTATCGTATCTCAACCTTGTTGGCCGTTTTGTTCGCTGCGGGTTTCGCCATTGGTTGGTTGATCTGCGGTCTTTTCTGGCTGCGGGTTCGTGTTTCTCTGGTGCGTGCTGAACGTAAAATTAAACGACTGGAAAACCAACTCTCGCCTGCGACAGACGTTGTGGTGACGTCTGGTACGTCGGTCGCGAAGGAATAATCGTTTATGCTGGAGTTGTTGTTTCTGCTTTTACCTGTTGCTGCCGCCTATGGCTGGTATATGGGTCGCAGAAGTGCGCAACAAACAAAACAGGATGAAGCTAACCGCCTGTCCCGCGATTACGTCGCGGGGGTTAACTTCCTCCTGAGCAACCAACAAGATAAAGCGGTGGATCTGTTCCTCGATATGTTGAAAGAGGATACCGGCACCGTTGAGGCTCATCTCACCCTCGGAAACCTGTTCCGCTCTCGCGGCGAAGTCGACCGCGCCATCCGTATTCACCAGACTCTCATGGAAAGCGCCTCGCTGACCTATGAACAGCGGCTGCTGGCGGTTCAGCAGTTAGGCCGTGATTACATGGCCGCCGGGCTGTATGACCGGGCGGAGGATATGTTTAATCAGCTTACTGATGAAACGGAATTTCGCGTAGGTGCGTTGCAGCAACTGTTGCAGATCTATCAGGCGACCAGTGACTGGCAGAAGGCCATTGAGGTTGCCGAGCGACTGGTCAAACTGGGTAAAGATAAACAGCGTATCGAAATCGCCCATTTTTACTGCGAACTGGCGTTGCAACAGATGGGCAGCGACGATATGGATCGCGCCATGGCGCTGCTGAAAAAAGGGGCAGCGGCGGATAAAAATAGCGCCAGGGTTTCTATCATGATGGGCCGCGTCTGGATGGCGAAGGGCGATTACGCGAAGGCCGTTGAATGTCTCCAGCGGGTGATTTCCCAGGATAAAGAACTGGTCAGCGAAACGCTGGAAATGCTCCAGACCTGCTATCAACAGCTAGGTAAAAATGATGAATGGGCGGAATTCCTGCGCCGTGCGGTAGAAGAAAATACCGGCGCGGCCGCAGAACTGATGCTGGCCGATATTCTCGAAGCGCGCGAAGGGACGGAGACCGCGCAGGTGTATATTACCCGTCAGCTCCAGCGTCATCCGACGATGCGCGTATTCCATAAGCTGATGGATTATCACCTTAACGAAGCCGAAGAGGGTCGTGCAAAAGAGAGCCTGATGGTGCTGCGTGATATGGTGGGCGAGCAGGTGCGTAGCAAGCCGCGCTACCGCTGCTCTAAATGCGGTTTTACCGCGTATACCCTGTACTGGCACTGTCCATCCTGCCGCGCCTGGTCAACGATTAAGCCAATTCGTGGACTTGATGGATTGTAATTTTTAAAAAAAAATCCGCTTTAGTTACAACATACTCATAGTTTAGTCCATTTCCTCACGTTGGCATCGGCGCCACATCGCCTGGCAGTGGTGTAATCGCGTCTGTTAATTTTTGCGCCTGACAGGTAGAATGCACGCCGTTTACCCATTTGCCCCCTTAGCAAGAAGGCCTGGTTATGACGTTAACTGCTTCATCTTCTCCCCGCGCTGCTACCGATTCTCCCGTCGTCGTTGCTCTCGATTATAATAACCGTGATAGCGCCCTGGCGTTTGTCGATCGAATCGACCCGCGCGACTGTCGTCTGAAAGTTGGCAAAGAGATGTTCACGCTGTTCGGACCTCAACTGGTACGCGATCTCCAGCAGCGTGGCTTTGATATCTTTCTGGATCTGAAATTCCATGATATCCCAAATACCGCCGCTCATGCGGTGGCTGCTGCAGCGGATCTTGGCGTCTGGATGGTCAACGTCCATGCGTCGGGTGGGGCGAGAATGATGACCGCCGCCCGTGAAGCGCTGGTGCCGTTTGGTAAAGATGCGCCGCTGTTAATCGCGGTCACCGTGTTGACCAGTATGGAAGCCAGCGATCTGGCGGATATCGGCGTGACACTGTCACCGGCTGAGCACGCCGAGCGCCTGGCGGCATTGACGCAAAAATGTGGTCTGGATGGCGTGGTCTGTTCAGCTCAGGAAGCGGTGCGCTTTAAGCAGGCATTTGGCCGCGATTTTAAACTGGTTACCCCGGGTATCCGACCGCAGGGGAGCGCCGCTGGCGATCAGCGGCGGATAATGACCCCTGAACAGGCACTGGCGGCGGGTGTTGATTATATGGTTATTGGTCGTCCGGTGACGCAGTCTGACGATCCGGCGCAGACGCTGAAGGCCATCAATGCGTCATTGAAGCGGGAGGCGTAATGAGCGATTCCAACAGCCGTCTGGTTTATTCGACGGAGAGTGGGCGGATTGATGAACCTAAAGCCGCGCCCGAACGTCCGAAGGGCGACGGGATTGTCCGTATCCAGCGCCAGACCAGCGGGCGCAAGGGGAAAGGCGTGTGCCTGATTACTGGTATTGATCTGGATGACGGCGAACTCAGCAAACTGGCTGCGGAACTGAAGAAAAAATGTGGCTGCGGTGGAGCAGTCAAAGATGGCGTAATTGAAATTCAGGGTGATAAGCGCGATTTAATTAAGTCGCTACTGGAAGCTCGCGGCCTGAAAGTGAAACTGGCAGGTGGTTAACGAAGAAGCCACGATATAAATATCGTGGCTTTTATTGTTACTGCTAAATAAACTGTGTAGTGCAGACCAGAAAAAAATAATCGTATTATTATATCGAGCCGGACAACCGTAGATTATTTACCTACCTGGTGGCCGATAATACCACCGACAGCGGCACCACCCAGCGTACCCAGTGTGCTACCATCCGTTAAGACAGCGCCACCTAATGCACCCGCACCCGCACCAATAGCGGTGTTACGATCACGTTTAGACCAGTTAGAACAGGCGCTCAGGGACATTGCCAGGGCAATCGCCAGCACGGCGGCGGTCATTTTTTTGCTCGTTACAAACATAATACTTTCTCCTGAATTAATGATTCACGGAAGTAAGCTCTCTTTAACTATAGTTAAAATATCGGTCATTAAAGAGGGCATCCGTGAAACCTTAGTGCGCAGGGTAATATCACGCAGGTGATAGTCACTTCCTGTTATATCGCTAATAGTAATTTTACGACTTTCGCCTGTGAACAACAGGTAAATAGTCTTAATTCGGGAGTCAGAATAGTCTCAGAGCGCAAATGATCTGCGATGAGCAAATCATTTGCGGATATTTTACTCGGCGTCGACGATATTAACGGTCAGACCACGCTGTTCCATCAGCGCCCGGTCACTGGCGCTAATTCTGGCATCGGTGATCACACGGCTAAACCGCTCGATAGGGCCAAGGGTGTAGGGATGGACCGCACCGAATTTTGAACTGTCGGTCAGGACAATGGCTTCCGATCCTTTCTCCAGCACGGCATTGACCACATCAGCACGCATCATGTCGCGCCCCGTGAATCCCGTTTCGGTCTGCCAGCCATCAATGCCGATAAACGCCTTACTGAAGTGGACCTGCTGAATAAACTGGCGAGTCAGCGGTCCCACCATGCTTTCGCTTTTTTTCTGATAAATACCGCCAAGCAGGATCACTTCGCAGGGCGTCTCTTTTAGCAGGTGCGCAATGTAACTGCTGACCGTGATGATGGTGACGTCCTTTTGTTCCGCCAGCGTTCTTGCCAGCAGGGCATTGCTACTGCCATTTTCAATGAATACCGACTCGCCAGGGCTGACCAGCGACGCCGCAAATTCGGCAAGCTGACGCTTCAGGGTGTAGTTGGTCATCATCCTGGTTTCCACATCTTCGCTATCCAGCGAAACGGCGAAACCGTGCGCGCGCCGCAGAAAGCTCTGCTTCTCGAGGGTATTTAGATCCTGTCGAATGGTAACTTCAGAAACGCCAGTGATTTTGGCCAGTTCAGAGACGCTCATCTGGCCTTTATCAATGACCATTTGCAAAATTTTTTGTTGTCGGGAGTTCATAGCGTTAGTTTTTATAGCGGTAATGATACCGCGAGATTAAACACATGCGGCGGTGTGGCATCCAGGCGACACAAGCTGCGCGCGAAAAATTTAGATCTCCCACGGTGCCCGGGGCTTGTTCGCCGCTGATATGGCGTCATCCTGCACCTTACTCAACAATTCCGCCTTCAGAATTTCGAGATTATGGATGGCGGAGTGGACATCACCGGCCACCAGGATATCAAGCACGGTATCAATACGCTCGGCAACCCGTTTAGCATCGATATCAGACATGGGGGGATCCTTGGTCAAAGTATGAAAGGATTTAATGATGCAAAAAATGGCGGCAAAAGAGAAGGGAAAATTCAGCCAGACCTGAACCTTTGGGGAATATTATATATTCCGCGATTACAGACAGATATGAATAGGGCGAAAAGCGAAACTTCCCGTTTCGCCCGGATGATCATATTGCTGGCTTAGCGCTTTTTCTTGTTGAGGTAACGTTTGTACCAGCGCTCAAACGCAACGGCAGGCATCGGTTTGGCAAATAAAAAACCTTGTCGCTCATTGACGCCGTTTTTCGTCAGAAAAGCATCCTCTTTGGCGCTCTCCACACCTTCGGCAATCACCTGGAGATTCAAAGCCTGTGCCACGGCGACGATCGCGCGCACCATCGATTGTGACACCGACTTTTTGTGAATGTCGCGGACAAAAATCTGATCCAGCTTAATGGCATCAATTGGGAAACGCGTCAGTTGCGAAAGCGAGGAATAACCGGTACCAAAGTCATCCAGGTGCACCTGAGCGCCAAGCTGGCTAAACTGCTGAATGACGGATAGCGCAAGTTCTTCGTTCTCAATCAGGCAACGCTCCGTCAGTTCGACATCAATAGGGCAATATTCGAAATTGAGCTCGCGCAATACGCGCTTCAGATCGGTGAAAATCGTTTGATCAGCCAGTTGCCGGGCAGAGATGTTAACCGCCACGCGCAGGTTAATGCCTTTATCCCGCCATTTCGCGACCTGGCGTATAACATCGAGGATCACCCAGCGGCCGAGCGGCACAATCAGCCCGGACTCTTCAGCGTATGAGATGAACTCCAGCGGAGGGATAAGCCCACGTTCAGGGGACTGCCAACGCACCAGCGCCTCAAGGCCGCGGACTTCACCTCGCCAGGTCACTTTCGGCTGATAGTGAATCAGTAACTGATCGTTTTCCAGCGCTTTGCGCAGGTTGGTGTCCAGCCACAGGTATTCGAATACCCGCTCGTTCATTTCTGGCGAGAAAACGCAGAACTGGCCACGTCCGCCTTCTTTGGCGGTGTACATTGCAGTATCCGCATTGCGGATCAGGTTGCTGCTGTCCTCGCCGTGCTGAGGCGCCATCGCGATACCGACAGAACAGCCGGTATAGACTTCTATGAGGCCGATACGAAAGGGCTGGCGCAATCGGGTGAGGATCCGCGAGGCGACCGCCTCAAGTGAGCTCTGAGACGTCTGGCTGGCCAGCACAATAAACTCGTCACCGCCGAGACGTGCCAGCAGTTGATTCTCTTCCAGACAGCTCAGGAGGGCTAACGATACCGCCTGCAAAAGCTGATCGCCAAACATATGACCATAGGCATCGTTCACCTTCTTGAAGTTATCCAGGTCGAGATAAACAATACCCACCTGACTGTCGCCAGCCTGTTCGATGGCCTCGTTGATCAGTTCATGGATAGCGTTGCGGTTTGGCAACCCGGTAATCGTGTCGGTATTCGCCAGCACGCGCAACCGTTCCTGCGTACGTCGTTCTTCCGTGATGTCCGTACCGGAACAGATCAAGTAGATTTCGTTTTTACCGCTGCCGCTGTGGACAAATTTATTGCGGAACAGGAACAGACGCTGTCCCTTGCGGGTCTTTACCCAGCGTTCCACTTCATACGAGTTGCCGTTGCGAAAGAAGCCGCTGATGTTGCGACGCGAAGCGGCGGCTTCCCGGCGGCTCATGAAGAGTTTAAAGACGCTCTGTCCAATCACTTCCTGCTCTTTCAACCCGGTGTACTCTTCACACAGGCGATTGAAGCGCTGAATGTTACCCCGACTGTCGAGGATCACAATCGCCGAGTTGGCTTCTGTCACTACTTGTTCAGCAAACGAGAGCCCCTTGACCAGGTCACGCGCAACAGAAGGGGTGTCGTGCCAGGCCGACGCACTGCCAGCCCATTCATGTTTGTTAATTTTGCGGCCCACCAGGTGCACCGGGACATCGTTGTCTTCAAAGGGGAGTGTCATCATGAGACCGGAGGTGATGACGGTCATTTCACGGATCCGTTCGGCTTGCTCGGGCGCAAGCTCAACGCTCTCCACTCGGTCGGTCGCTTCGGTGACGGACAAATGCAGGGTGTTGGAATCTTCTGACAAACGCCAGTAAGGCGCGTGAGTACCCAAAAAGCTATACAACGTTGTGGACTCCAGACTGTCTTTCATCATGAACACCCTCCCGCTTAAAGCACAAACAACCCTGAATGGAAGGGATTAGCCAGCGTTAATTAAAAATTACGGTAGCTGAACATCTTGTTTTGTTTATGTATTTATTTGTAATTCAGAACCGGGAAAAAGCATAGGCGCTGTAGAAAATATATCCGGCTGACAGTCAGAGTGTAGTGAGAGAATGGCGATTTGGGGGAAAGAAAACGGCCTTTCCTGAAAAGAAAGGCCGTTACTGGGCAGGTCGTCAGGCGGCAGGACGGGCGATGATGCTGCGGGTTTCCATCCGCACTTCGGCGATGGTGACATCAATCACATCCGTCACTTTATAGACGGTTTCACCTTTGATCTGGATGGTGCCGCTCTCCTGGCTGCAAACCAGTTCATCGCGCACCGCATGCAGGAATGGCGCAGGGATAAAGGCTACCGCGCCGTTATCCACCAGACGTACACGCATCCCGCCACGGCTGACATCAATGATTTCCGCCGAGAAGCGCGTATCCGTGCCCACTTTATCACTCAGGAAGCGGGCATATAACCAGTCGCCAACATCGCGTTCCGCCATGCGGTTCAGGCGACGACGCTCAGCCATCTGTACGGTGATCTCTTCCTGCGGACGGTTAATGGTTTCACCTTTGATGACGGCTTTCAGCAGGCGATGGTTGATCATATCGCCATACTTACGAATCGGTGACGTCCAGGTGGCGTAAGCCTCCAGACCCAGCCCATAGTGCGGACCCGGCTCAATGCTGATTTCCGCAAAAGACTGGAAGCGACGAATACGGCTGTCGAGGAAACCTGACGGTTGCGCATCCAGTTCACGACGCAGCTTGCAGAAGCCTTCCAGAGTTAATACTTCTTCGGCGTTCACATGCATTCCGTGAGATTGCAGCAGCGCGGCCAGCGCATCGGCATTGGCCGGGTCAAAGCCCAGGTGAACGTTGTAAATGCCAAAGCCGAGTTTGTCGCGCAGCACGCGTGCGGCGCAGATGTTGGCCGCAATCATGGATTCCTCGACAATCCGGTTCGCGATGCGACGCGGTTCTGCGACGATATCGAGCACTTCACCTTTTTCGCCGAGAATGAAGCGGTAGTCTGGGCGATCTTTAAACACCAGCGCATGCTGATGACGCCACTCACCACGGCTCAGGCAAATACGCTGCAGCAGACGAATCTGCTGGGCGATGTCTTCACTTTCAGGCTGCCAGCGACCGCGGTTTTCCAGCCAGTCAGAGACGTTGTCATAAGCCAGTTTTGCTTTTGACTCAATGGTGGCAGCGAAGAACGTGATGTCATCTTCAATGGTGCCATCAGCGGCAATGGTCATGCGACAGGCGAGCACCGGGCGCACTTCATTGGCGCGCAGTGAGCAGAGGTCGTCAGACAGTTCGCGTGGCAACATTGGAATGTTGAAGCCCGGCAGATAGTTAGTGAACGCCCGGATTTTCGCGGCGTTATCCAGTTTGCTGTCTTCGGCGATCCAGGCGGTAGGGTCGGCAATCGCCACGGTCAGTTGCAATTTGCCGTCAGCCAGTTCTTCGGCATACAGCGCATCGTCCATATCTTCCGTGCTGGCGCTATCGATAGTAACGAAATTCAGCGCTGTCAGATCCTGACGTTCCAGCCCTTCATCCAGCATTTCCGTCGCTACGCCATCCGGCGCTTCTTTTTCAAGATTATGCCGCGCCAGGGTGACCCACCAGGGGACGAAGTGGTCGTCGGCAAACGTGATGAACTGGGTTAATTCGGCGAAGAAGGTGCGATCGCCTTTGAGCGGATGACGGCGCATTTCAGCAACGGCCCAGTCACCCTCTTTAAATTCATGCTCCACACCGCGAGCGGCGCGGCAGGGAATGGCGTCTTTCAACAGCGGGTGATCCGGCACGATGGACAGGCGATCGTTCTTACCCTGTACTTTACCGACAAAGCGGGTCAGGAACGGCTCAACCAGCTCTTCCGGCTCCGCAGATTCGCGATCTTTTTCAGTGTGGATGACGGCGATGATACGGTCGCCATGCATCACTTTTTTCATCTGCGGCGGTGGAATGAAATAACTTTTTTGCGCATCGACTTCCAGGAAGCCAAAGCCTTTTTCCGTGGCTTTTACCACCCCTTCAGCACGTGGCGTCTGGGAATGCAGTTGCTGTTTAAGCTGCGCTAGCAGCGGGTTGTCCTGAAACATATTTGTCTATTTTCGTGGCCATAAGAGCGGCTGACAGTTTTACGCGAAAGTACCTGATGCGGCAAGCGCTCTTTATGGCAATGAAAGGGTTAATGTGTCTCGCCCAGCGCGATTTTCAGGCGATTCAGCCATCCGCATAACCCCGACCAGGCCAGCAGGTTGATTGCCTGTTCAACGGAGGTACAGGACTCGCTGAACGGGTTGAACTGCGCGGCACTAAAACGATCGGGGGCCCGCGTCAACAATTGTATCGCCTGGAACAGCGGACGCTCAACCGGCTGCTGTTGTTCCCGGCGTTCTATTTCGTGTTCGCTCTGGCGCAATAAGTCGGCGATTTCCACTGACGTCGCCAGTTGGTTAAAGCAGCTTGCACTGCCGTTAATTCGCGATGTCAGTAGTGTGGTGAAATTGTGCGCGGGGGACTCAATGGACAATGTGCTTTTAAGCAGGGTACCGAGCAGCGTAAGCAGCGTCGGTTGATGAACCAGATTAGGAGCGATGGGCTGAAGGGCGGCGATTGGCTGATAACACGACAGACACTCCAACTGTTCCGCCGTTGCGTAGCGCAGTTCGACCTGCTCGTGCGCCGAATGCCAGGTGGCATCGGGTTGCTGAAACAGGGATACGTCGGCGAATGATTGTGTGTCCAGACCTGGCACCCAGCGTACCGGTTGCCCCAGCCATGCCTGAAACGTAGCGACGACACGCGCCTGAAAACCGACATAGCCGATGATTTGGTTCATCAATGCGATATCCCACGCAGAAAGGCCAACATCGCATAAATGCTGGCGCGCGCGGTTATCAATCACTGAGGGTGAACTGGCGAGCTGGCGCGCGTACTGAGTAATCTGCGCCAGCCGGTGATTACTTTCACGTGACGAATCCGGGCCGGGAAGCGGCGTCAAACGGGCGGCATAGTGGTTGCAAAGCCGCTGAACACCATACACCTGGGCGACCGTCAACGCGGTACTCATGCGTTCATAGGCGCTGAAGGTATGTAGGCGGTTCAACAAAACGGTGTCAGGGAACAGTTCATGAGCAAGCTGGCGGGCCGGTTGCAGCCAGGACTGAAAGGGTAAAAGCGCATCTTCAGGGATCACCAAATCCAACAGAAAGCGGTCTTCAACGTGTGCGGCTTCGGGCACCAGCGGCAACACGTCCTGCGGACCGGTGCTGGACTGGGTTTCATGATACCAGTGGCTTTTGCCGTTGAATCGGCGTTGTTCCATGGGCGTTCCTTGGTCTGTATGTGGCGACCCGGACACGTCGTCGTCGAATCACGCCGGATCGTTCTCGCTGCTTTATCCTGGCGTAAGCGGGGGAAGGGATGAAAGATTGTTGCGTGATAACAAAGATCAAAAAGCTATATTGCTGGGAAGAGTTAAGAGCATGGGCGGCAGGGCGCCGCCCACGGGGGAAGTCGGCACGATTATTTCAGTTCCAGTTCGTTCATTGCAGCGATACTGAATCCGCCGTCAACGTGAACCACTTCGCCAGAGATACCGCCGGACAGATCGGAGCACAGGAAGGCTGCAGAGTTGCCCACATCTTCGATAGTCACGGTACGACGAATCGGGGTTACCGCTTCGCAATGCGCCAGCATTTTACGGAAATCTTTGATGCCGGAGGCGGCCAGAGTCCGGATCGGACCGGCAGAGATGGCGTTAACACGTACACCTTCCGGGCCCATCGCGTTCGCCATATACCGAACGTTCGCTTCCAGAGACGCTTTTGCCAGCCCCATTACGTTGTAGTTCGGGATCGCGCGCTCAGCGCCCAGGTAGGAGAGCGTCAGCAGGGCAGAACCCGGATTCAGCATAGAACGGCAGGCTTTCGCCATTGCCACAAAGCTGTAGGAGCTGATGTCGTGAGCGATTTTAAAGCCTTCGCGGGTGACCGCGTTCACGTAGTCGCCGTCCAGCTGATCGCCAGGGGCAAAACCGATCGAGTGAACGAAACCGTCAAATTTCGGCCAGGTTTTGGCCAGCTCTGCGAACAGGGTGTCGATGCTTTCATCTTCTGCAACATCGCATTGCAGAACGATGTCTGAACCCAGTTGAGCAGCAAATTCTTCCACACGGCCTTTCAGTTTGTCGTTCTGGTAGGTGAATGCCAGTTCCGCACCTTCGCGGTGCATCGCCTGAGCGATACCCCAGGCGATGGACAGTTTGCTGGCAAGACCAGTCACCAGAATACGCTTACCGGAAAGAAAACCCATAGCTTAAATCCTTATGTGAATGTTGTGGCGACCGGCCTCGGTTAGGAGGCCAGATGCCGTTAAAGCGCGGTCATTCTAACATGTGACATCGGGCGATCGAGTCCGACCACAACAGGAGAGCGGTTAACGGTCTTTTCGCCAGGCATCGGCCGTCAGCGCTTCGCCAAAATGACCGGCGATTAATCGTTTTGTCAGTTCATGCAGCGGAGAGGCCAGTACATCGGCGGTACTGCCGCGTTCGACGACTTCCCCCTGATGCATCACCAGAACCTGATCGCTAATGTGTTTCATCATGCCAAGATGCTGGGTGACGTAGATATAAGAGATACCCTGTTTCTCCTGCAATTCCAGCATCAGGTTGATTAACTGCGAGCGCATCGACATATCGAGCGACGCCAGCGCTTCATCGGCAATAATGACTTTCGGGCGCAGTATCATCGCGCGGGCGAGTCCCAGACGCTGTTTTTGTCCTGGCGCCAGCATATGCGGATAATAGCTGACATGATCGGGCAGCAGTCCTACCATCCGCATGGTCTCAATAATCTGCTTGCGTCGCTGTTCCGGCTCAAGGTCGGTATTCAGGCGCAACGGAAAATCGAGGATTTGCGAAATACGCTGACGCGGGTTCAACGAGGTCGACGGGTCCTGGAAAATCATGCGAATGCGCTGACTGCGAAACGAATAATCACCAAATTCGAGCGGATGATCGTCAATCAGTAACTCGCCGCTGGTTGGCTCGACCATTCCTGCCAGCATTTTGGCCAGCGTGGATTTGCCGGAACCGTTCTCGCCGATGATGGCCAGTGTCTGTCGCTCACGGAGGGTAAAGCTCAGCGGTTTCACGGCTTCTACGGTCTGACGGCGAAACCAGCCTGTCCGGTAGCGGAAGGTTTTACTCAGATTGCGAACTTCAAGTAAGGTCTCAACCATCTCACTCTCTCTCCATGTTGAGGGGGAAATGACAGGCGTAGAGATGATTTTTCGCCCCGGTCAGACGCGGCGTTTCTATACATTCGCGCTGTGCGTAGGGACAGCGTGGCCCAAGACGGCAACCGATGGGCAATTGTTCCAGCAAAGGGATGGCTCCGGGCATGGTGTTCAGACGACTTTTGTGCGGCATGGCGCTACCAAAGTCAGGAATAGCGCGGATCAGCGCCTGGGTGTATGGGTGATGGGGCGTCGTCACCAGCTCTTTACTCGGCGCGGTTTCCACCGTCTGACCACAGTACAGCACGTTAATCTTATCCGCCCACTGGCTGAGCATCTGCAGGTCATGGCTGATCAGCAAAATGGTAGTATTGCTGTTCTGATTCAGGCGCGTCAGCAGGCGGAAGATCTGCGCCTGAGTGGTCGGCTCCATCGCGTTGGTCGGCTCATCCGCAATCAACAGTCGCGGTTGATTCGCCAGCGCAATGGCAATCATGACTTTCTGACATTCACCGTCGGTCAGTTCATACGGGAAGCTGCGCATGGCGTCTTTATGATCTTTAATCCCGACGCGGTGCAGCAGTTCAATGGCGCGACGTTTCCGCCAGCCAATACGTTGCCACCAGCGGCCTTTGTACGTCCATGCCGGAATGTTTTGCATCAACTGGCGACCCACGCGCTCGGACGGATCCAGACACGACTGCGGCTCCTGGAAAATCATCGAAACGTTATGTCCCACCAGTTTACGTCGCTCACGCGGCGAAAGGCGCAGCAGGTCGATATCGTCAAAACGCATCCGGTCGGCGGTGACGCGCCAGTTATCTTTGGCAACGCCGCAGATGGCTTTGGCAATCAGGCTCTTACCGGAGCCGGATTCACCCACCAACCCACGAATTTCCCCTTCGCTCAAGGTCATGCTGACGCGGTCGACGGCTTTGACCCACTCTTCACCGGCCTTAAATTCAATGGTCAGGTTGCGGATATCCAGTAATGGCATTATTCCACCCCCGCAATGATAGCGCGGCGAACGCCGTCACCCAGCAGGTTGACCAGCAGGACGCTGATCATGATGGCTGCACCGGGCAGCATCACCGTCCATGGCGCAACGTAAATCAGCTCCAGCGCATCGCCCAGCATCGCACCCCATTCGGGAGAGGGGAGCTGCGCGCCAAGATCGAGAAAACCGAGCGCGGCAATATCCAGTATCGCCATCGACAGCGCGCGGGTGATTTCGGTGATCAGTCCTGCGGTAATGTTGGGCAATATGGCGAACCAGAGGATGTTCAGCGTCGAGGCGCCATCAAGACGCGCCGCGATGACGTACTCTTTTTCCAGTTCGTCATGCACCATGCTGTAGACCGAACGGACCATGCGTGGCAACAGCGCCAGCCAGACGGCAAACATGGCATGGGTTAAATGCGGCCCGGCGAAGGCGACAACGATAATCGCCAGCAGCAGAGACGGAATCGACAGCAGCGTATCGAGAATATGATTCAGCACGGCAGAACGCAGACCGTGCGTGGCTCCGGCGACCACGCCGAGAAACAGCCCGCACAGCGTTGCGGCGAGCGTAACGACAAACGCGCCGCCCACGGTGGGGGCTGCGCCGCTGAGCAGTCGGCTCAGGACGTCGCGTCCCAGATCGTCAGTACCGAGGAAGAAGGAGACTTCGCCATAGCGTGACCAGGAGGGCGGCAACAACTGATAGCCGAGGAACTGCTGATCGATGCCATACGGCGCAAACCAGTTGCCGAACAGGCACAGTACCACCAGCCCTGCACAGCCGTACAAGCCAACCATTGCCGTAGTATCGCCATAAAATTTGCGCCATGCGGTGCGCAGCGTACCTGGCGGGCGCTTTTCGCTATAAACGCTATCGTAAGGCATACCATTCCTTATGTTTCAGAGGGTTAGCCATAGCACCCAAAATATCGGAAATCACGTTGACGATGATGACCAGCGAACCAATCACCATCACGCCTGCGGATATCGCCGCGTAGTCCTGCTGACGGATGGCGTTAATCAACCAACGACCGAGACCAGGCCAGCTAAAGACCATCTCGGTGATCATTGCCAGCGTCAGCATCGTTGAGAATTGCAGGCCCAGGCGGGGGATCACCGGCGGTAAGGCGTTATGCAGTACATGGCGGCGCAGGATCGTAAATCGTGACAAACCGCGCGTGGCCGCAGCCTTCACGTAGTTCTGATCAAACACCTCAATGGTACTGATACGCATCAGGCGAATCACTTCGGTGGTCGGCGCAACCGCCAGCGTCAGCACCGGCAACACCATATGGCGCACGGCGCTCATCACCATCTCATCCCGCCAGGGAGAGTCAGAGATCCACGCATCGACAATAGCCAGACCGGTGACCGGTTTCACTTCGTAAAGCAGATCGAATCGGCCCGACACCGGCAGCCAGCCGAGAGTCAGGGAAAAGAAAAGGGTCAGCAGCAGTGCCAGCCAGAACACGGGGATTGAAAATCCGAGCAGGGCGAGGGCGCTGATCAAGCGGTCCTGCCACTTGTTGCGGGTAATGCCCGCCAGCATACCCACCGGAATCCCCACCATTAGCGCAAAGCCGAACGCCAGCGTGCATAGCTCCATCGTGGCCGGGAACACCTCTTTGAGCTGTTCAGTGATAAGCTGTCCGTTGATGCTGGAGACGCCAAAGTCCCAGTGGATGAGGCCATTGAACCAGAACACCCAGGCATTCCACAACGATGCGCCTTGTAGCGGCGCATGCGGCGTAAAATAGCTCAGACTGAAGCCGATAAAGGTCAGAAAAAACAGCGTGACCATCAGCAACAGCAAACGACGCAAGGTGAAGATAATCATGGTTTTTTCACCTCATCGTTTTTTTCGCGCGACACGCCGGCGAAAGAGGCATTACCAAATGGGCTCAACACCAGGCCTTTAATGTCATACCGATAGGCCTGCAGGCGCAGTGACGAGGCGAGCGGCAGGATGGGCAACTCTTTAGCGAGAATGTTCTGCGCTTCATCATACGCATCAATACGCGCAGAAAGCTGCTGAGAAGAGAGCGCTTTGCGCAGCACGTTGTCGAACTCCGGGTTGCACCAGTGGGCGAAGTTAGTCTGTGAATTGATGGCCGCGCAGCTGAGCAACGGGCGGAAGAAACTGTCCGGATCGTTACTGTCGGTTGCCCAGCCGGACAACGTCAGATCATGGTTCATGTCCATCAACCGCGCCTCCTGGAAACGACCTTCAACCGGTACAATCACCACGTTCACCCCAACCTGCGCCATATCCGCCTGGATAAGTTCAGCGGTTTTCAGCGGGCTCGGGTTCCACGCCTGTGAACTGGTCGGCACCCACAGGCGCAGCGTCAGATTCTCCAGCCCCAGCGCTTTGAGTTGCTCACGAGATTTGGCCGGATTGTATTCTGTTATTTTAGCCTCGTTATCATAGGCCCACGAGGCGCGAGGTAAAATAGAGGCCGCCGTTTCTGCCGTGCCGTAATAGATAGATTGCATCAGACGCTGGTTATTAATGGACAGCGCCAGCGCGTGGCGAACCGCCGGATTATTCAGCGGAGGCTTGTCGGTATTAAACGCCAGGTAGGCGATGTTCATCCCCGGACGCAAGGTCAGGCGCAGGCGTGGGTCGTCGCGCAGGATCGTCAACTGGCTGGCGGCGGGCCAGGCCAGCACGTCACATTCGCCGGTAAGCAGTTTCGATAAACGTCCGGTTCCGCCGGATCCGAGATCCACTACCACCTGCGGCATCAGCGGCTTGCCCCGCCAGAATTTGTCATGACGTTGCAGGCGGATGTATTGTCCAGCGCGATACTCGGAAAGCTGGAACGGGCCGGTGCCAACCGGCTGGCGGTCAAGCTGTTCCTGGCGATCCTGTTTTGTCAGTTGATCAGCATACTCCGCCGACATCACGGACGCATAGTGGGTTGCGAGGTGCCATAAGAAAGAGGCGTCCGGCTTCGTCAGGCGAAATTCCACGGTGTGACTGTCGAGCTTACGCACGCTCTGCACGTTATCGGCGAACTGCAGACTGTCGAAATAGGGGAAATTGCCGCCGTTGACGTTATGCCACGGATGGTTGCGATCAAAGATGCGCTGAAAGGTAAAAACCACGTCGTCGGCATTCAGTTTACGCGTAGGCGTAAACCAGTCCGTTTTCTGAAACGCCACGTCGCGGCGCAGATGGAAGCGGTAAGTGGCGCCGTTATCCAGCACTTCCCAGCTTTCCGCCAGTTCCGGGACCAGACGATAAGTATAGGGATCGACATCCAGCAACCGATCATAGAGCTGGGCGGCGAGCGTGTCGACAATCAGCCCGCTGCTCACTTTTTGCGGATTGAAGGTATTGACCTGTCCATTCACGCAATAGACAAAGCCGCTGTCACGAATATCTTCACGTGGGGCGGTTTCAGGCGCAGCAGTAGCCTGACCACTCAGAAGTCCAGCCATCACGATCAGAGACGATAAAACCAGGCGCATAATTTTTAAGGTTTTTAGGTACGATTTGCAAAGTGTATCGCACTATCGCCCGCGAGGTACAAATGTCTGCGGGCAACTGGCGTAAATATGCGCAATCAGGGGGTGAGACGCGCTAAATCTGATGTTTTTTGAGCAATGCGCGCAACTGGTGATAGGTCAGCCCGAGTAATTCCGCCGCCCGTTTCTGATTAAATTTTGCCTGTTCCAGACTGGTTTGCAGCAGCTCTTTCTCCTGTTGCTGCTGAAACGCACGTAAATCGAGGGGCAGCGAAGGACCCGTTGCTGCAGTTTCAGCGGCAGGGGGCGTTGGCGCGTGGCGTTTAAATGGGTCGATCACAATCTCATCCAGCGGCGTTTCGCTGGTGCCATGCCGGTATACCGAACGTTCGACCACGTTTTTTAATTCGCGGATATTTCCCGGCCAGGCGTAGTTCAGCAGCGTCTCTCTGGCATACGCTGTAAATCCGGGGAACAGCGGCAGACGAATTTCCCGGCACATCTGAATAGCAAAGTGTTCCGCCATGAGCATGATATCCGCCTGACGTTCGCGCAGCGGCGGCAGTTGCACCACGTCGAACGCCAGTCGGTCAAGCAAATCTGCCCGGAAGGATCCTTCGTTAACCATCGACGGAAGATCCGCATTGGTCGCACAAACCAGACGGACGTTTACCTGTAATGGCTGACTGCCGCCGACGCGCTCGAGCTCGCCGTACTCAATCACTCTGAGCAGCTTTTCCTGTACCAGCATTGGGGCGGTGGCGAGTTCATCCAGGAACAGCGTGCCGCCGTCGGCCCGTTCAAAACGTCCGGGATGGCGCTTTTGCGCACCGGTAAACGCCCCGGCTTCATGACCGAACAGTTCACTGTCGAGCAGGTTTTCATTCAGCGCCGCGCAGTTAAGCGAAATAAACGGCCCCTGCCAACGAGAGGAGAGATAATGCAGACGGTTGGCAATCAGTTCCTTACCGGTACCGCGCTCGCCGATAATCAGTACCGGTTTGTCCAGCGGCGCGAGGCGGGAAACCTGCTCCAGTACCTCCAGAAAGCTGTTGGCTTCCCCTAACAAATTATCTTTGTATTCTGCCATGATGAATTTCGCCACATGTTAGTGTATTTCACCACTTTACCCTGTTTTCTCGTCGAGGTAAAACCGTACATCTCAATATAAATCAATAAATTAAAAAGTTGGCACGCGGATTGTATTAGAGAATCAGCAGGGCATCGCCCGACATCAGAAAAATGTGAGGATAGAATTATGGGTATTTTTTCTCGTTTCGCCGACATCGTGAATGCCAACATCAACGCACTGCTCGAGAAAGCGGAAGATCCGCAGAAGCTGGTTCGTCTGATGATTCAGGAAATGGAAGATACGCTGGTTGAAGTGCGTTCCAATTCGGCACGTGCGCTGGCGGAAAAGAAACAGTTATCACGCCGCATCGAACAGGCGACGACTCAGCAGGCAGAGTGGCAGGAGAAAGCGGAGCTTGCGCTGCGTAAAGAGAAGGACGATCTGGCCCGCGCCGCGCTGATCGAAAAACAGAAGTTGACCGATCTGATTGGCAATCTGGAGCATGAAGTGACGCTGGTGGACGATACGCTCACGCGCATGAAAAAAGAGATTGGCGAGCTGGAGAACAAACTCAGCGAAACCCGTGCCCGTCAGCAGGCGCTGACGTTGCGCCATCAGGCCGCCAGCTCATCCCGTGACGTGCGTCGTCAACTGGACAGCGGTAAGCTGGATGAAGCGATGGCGCGCTTTGAATCTTTCGAGCGTCGCATCGACCACATGGAAGCGGAAGCTGAAAGCCACAACTTTGGCAAACAGAAAACGTTGGATCAGCAGTTTGCCGACCTGAAAGCGGATGATGAAATCAGCGAACAACTGGCGCAACTGAAAGCCAAAATGCAGCAAGACAAGCAATAATAATACCTGGCGGCGCTCGAACGCGCCGCCGCTCATCACCTGTAAGGAGACCTCATGAGCGCGCTATTTCTGGCCATTCCGTTAACCATCTTCGTGCTGTTTGTGTTACCGATTTGGCTATGGCTGCATTACAGCAACCGTTCCAGTCGCGGAGAATTATCGCAAAGCGAACAGCAACGTTTAGTTCAGTTGACCGATGACGCGCAGCGCATGCGTGAACGTATTCAGGCGCTGGAAGATATTCTCGATGCGGAACATCCGAACTGGAGGGATCGCTAATGGGCGGCATTGATCTGAACAAAAAATTATGGCGTATTCCGCAGCAGGGCATGCTGCGAGGCGTGTGCGCAGGGATCGCGCAGTATCTGGATGTGCCGGTAAAACTGGTGCGTATTTTAGTGGTGTTGTCGATCTTCTTCGGGCTGGCCTTTTTTACCCTGGTCGTCTACATCATTCTGGCATTTGTGCTTGATCCGATGCCGGATAACCTTGCCGCAGGCGAGCAGCAACCGTCCAGCGGTGAGCTATTGGATATCGTCGATAAAGAACTGGCGGCGGGGGAGAAACGCTTACGTGAAATGGAGCGTTATGTCACCTCGGACACGTTTACTTTGCGTAGCCGTTTCCGTCAATTGTAAGTCATTAAGAGAGCTGAGATGAATAATCGCTGGCAACGCGCCGGGCAAAAGGTAAAACCCGGTATGAAAATAGCAGGTAAGCTGGTGCTTCTGACTGCGCTACGCTACGGCCCCGCGGGTGTCGCAGGGTGGGCAGTTAAATCCGTCGCCCGTCGTCCGCTAAAAATGTTGCTGGCGCTGGCTCTGGAACCGTTTTTAAGCCGTATGGCGGCGAAAATTTCAAAACATTATTCTGGAAGTTAATTTCCATTGCCTTCTTTTTAACAATTAAATCACATCCTGGTTATTAATTTGCGGCAGCTCACAAATCGATTGTTGAGCTGCTAAAATTCTATTAATTCCTGCTTTTAACCTCTTTCACTGCATTGACAGTTAATTTCCTCGAGAGTAGTCTTTTTTGTCATGGGACCGCTACCACGGAAAAACAAAGTGAACCGAAAAATTAAGGAATGCCTCAGCGCCGTCTATGGCGATACATGGACAGGGCTTCACGATGGGTCATTAAAAATGCGCATGGAAAGGGCGCGTAAGATTATTAATAAAAAGCGTAAACCTCATTGGGATGAAAGTGATGTGGTGCTCATTACGTATGCCGATCAATTTCATAGCGAGAAAGAAAAACCGCTGCCAACCTTTAATCAGTTCTGGACGCGCTGGTTTTCCTCGGTATTCTCACATGTTCACCTTTTGCCATTTTACCCCTGGTCATCAGATGATGGTTTTTCGGTTATTGATTACTATCAGGTGTCTCCCGAAGCCGGCGAGTGGAATGATATTCGTGAGTTAAACCGCTCCTGTTGTTTGATGTTTGATTTTGTTTGCAATCATATGTCAGCAAAAAGTGACTGGTTTGAACGTTATTTGCGGCAAGCTCCTGGATACGAAAACTTTTTTATTGAGATGGACCCAGAGACTGATTTACATGCCGTAACGCGTCCACGGGCATTGCCGTTATTAACACCGTTTACCATGCAGGATAAATCCGTTCGTTATTTATGGACGACATTTAGCGAAGACCAGGTTGATCTCAACTACAGTAACCCGGACGTGCTACTTGCCATGATTGACGTACTGCTGACCTACCTGGAACACGGAGCCGATTATGTACGTCTGGACGCCGTTGGCTACATGTGGAAAACGCCGGGTACGACCTGCATTCATCTGGAAAAAACGCATCAACTGATCAAGTTATTTCGCGCGATAGCAGATGAGGTCGCCCCCGGCACGGTCATCATTACTGAGACCAATGTCCCGCACAAAGACAATGTTTCCTATCTGGGTAACGGGCATGACGAAGCACATATGGTTTATCAGTTCTCTTTGCCGCCACTTGTCCTGCACTCCCTGCATCGCCAGGATTGCCGGGTGCTGTGCCAATGGGCGCAGTCGTTATCATTGCCTTCGACAGAGACCACCTGGTTCAACTTTCTGGCTTCGCATGATGGCATTGGATTGAATCCACTGCGCGGGCTGTTAGCGGAAGACGATATTCTGACACTGGTGACGGATCTGCAGAAAGAAGGGGCCTTAGTGAACTGGAAAAATAATCCAGATGGCACCCGGAGTCCGTATGAATTAAATGTGACCTGGATGGATGCGTTAGGCCATCAGGATGACAGCGATGAAGAACGTCTTGCCAAATTTATTCTCACCCATGTTCTGCTATTAACCTTCCCTGGCGTTCCTGCGATTTATATTCAGAGCATTCTGGGGTCGCGCAATGACTACGAAGGCGTCGAAAAACACGGTTATAACCGGGCTATTAACCGAAAAAAATATGAGCAAAAATCAATTGAACAGGAATTGATGACTGAAGGTTCTCTTCGTCATGAGATTTATCAGGCGTTGTCCCGATTAATTGTTATTCGCAGGGGTAATAAGGCGTTTCATCCCGAGAGCATGTTTGATATTCGCTGTCTGACACCTTCTGTTCTGCGGATTATTCGCTCGGCCGATGAACATGAAAAAATCAATGCACTTTTTAATTTTAGCGATCGCCAACAAATCATTGATGCCAGTATTTATACAGGCGTTGATTTAATTAGCGGAGTGAGTGTTTCCGGAGAGACATTAACACTGCAACCCTGGCAGGTTATGTGGATTAAAAAATAAAAAGGAATATCTGATGATCAAAACTAAAATGGTGCTGTTATCAGCACTGGTTTCCTGCGCCCTGATTTCTGGTTGTAAGGACGATAAACCCGCCCATGTTTCAATTGAGTTTATGCACTCTTCTGTGGAACAGGAGCGCCAGGCCGTTATTACCACGCTGATTAAACGCTTTGAAAAAGCGAACCCGGATATCAGTGTTAAACAGGTTCCAGTTGAAGAAGATGCCTATAACACCAAAGTTATTACGCTGGCGAGAAGCGGGTCGCTACCGGAAGTGATCGAAACCAGTCATGACTATGCCAAGGTCATGGATAAAGAGCAGTTAATCGATCGGGATGCGGTGGCGAACGTCATTCAGAAGGTCGGGGAAGATATCTTCTACGATGGCGTATTGCGCATCGTTCGTACCGAAGATGGCAGCGCGTGGACAGGGGTTCCGGTGAGCGCCTGGATCGGCGGTATCTGGTATCGCAAAGACATCCTTGCTCAGGCGGGACTGGATGAACCGAAAAACTGGGAAACGCTGCTTGCCGCTGCGCGAAAACTCTATGATCCGGCGCATAAAAAATATGGCATTGCCCTGCCGACCGCAGAAAGCGTGCTGACGGAGCAATCTTTCTCGCAGTTTGCCTTATCCAATAATGCCAACGTCTTTGATGCCCAGGGCCACATCACGTTCAACACGCCTGAAATGAATCAGGCGTTGGGATATTACCGCGATCTGGCCGCCACCACGATGCCGGGCTCTAACGACATCATGGAGGTGAAAGATGCCTTTATGAATGGTACTGCGCCGATGGCGATTTATTCCACCTACATTCTCCCCGCGATAATTAAAGAAGGGGATCCCCAGAACGTGGGCTTTGTGGTTCCGACCGAAAAGACAGCGGCCGTTTATGGCATGTTGACCTCACTGACGATCACGAATGGGCAAAAAGAAGAGGAGACGGCGGCAGCCGAGAAGTTTGTCGCGTTTATGGAACAGGCAGACAACATCGCTGACTGGGTAATGATGTCGCCGGGCGCTGCGTTGCCGGTCAATAAGGAGGTCGTAAAAACCCAAACCTGGCAAAACAACAGCGTGATTAAAGCGTTAGGTGAGCTCCCGGCACAACTCATTGCTGAGCTACCGAATATTCAGGTTTTTGGCGCGGTAGGGGATAAGAACTTCACCCGTATGGGAGACGTCACCGGTTCTGGCGTGATAAGCACGACGGTACATAACGTGACGGTAGGCAAAGCCGATCTCCCGACAACGCTTCAGAAAAGCCAGCAAAAACTGGATGCCCTGGTAGGGCAGCGTTGATGGGTAAGAGGAACGTCGTTATGGCCCGATTATTCTCCGGTCGCTCCGATATGCCCTTTGCGATGCTATTGCTGGCACCCAGTTTGATTCTGTTGGGTGGACTCGTGGCATGGCCGATGCTATCGAATATTGAAATCAGCTTTCTGCGCCTGCCGCTGAATCCGCGTATCAACGCCACGTTTGTTGGGGTCGCGAATTACGTTCGCATCCTTTCCGATCCGGATTTCTGGCATTCGTTGTGGATGACGGTCTGGTATACCGCGCTGGTGGTGACGGGCAGTACCGTGCTCGGACTCGGGGTGGCGATGTTCTTTAATCGCGAGTTCCGGTTACGCAAGACGGCGCGCTCACTGGTGATTCTCTCTTATGTCACGCCGTCTATCTCGCTGGTCTTTGCCTGGAAGTACATGTTCAACAGCGGATACGGCATCGTGAACTATCTGGGAGTCGATCTGCTGCATTTGTACGATCAGGCCCCCTTGTGGTTCGACAATCCCGGTAGCAGTTTCGTGCTGGTGGTGCTGTTTGCCATCTGGCGCTATTTCCCGTACGCCTTTATTTCGTTTCTGGCAATTTTGCAGACCATCGATAAATCGCTCTATGAAGCAGCCGAAATGGATGGCGCGAATGCCTGGCAGCGTTTTCGTATCGTCACGCTGCCCGCCATTATGCCGGTCCTGGCGACGGTGGTTACCCTGCGTACCATCTGGATGTTTTATATGTTTGCCGATGTGTATCTGCTGACGACAAAGGTCGACATTCTCGGGGTGTATCTCTACAAAACAGCGTTTGCTTTTAATGATTTAGGTAAAGCTGCAGCCATTTCCGTCGTGCTTTTTATCATTATTTTCGCCGTCATTTTACTGACCAGAAATAGGGTGAACCTCAATGGCAACAAATAAACGCAGACTCGGACGCGTGGGCTTTTATTGTGGCCTGATTGTGTTTTTGATCATCACATTGTTTCCCTTTTTTGTGATGTTAATGACGTCGTTCAAAAGCGCGAAAGAAGCGATTTCATTGCACCCGACATTGCTGCCGCAAGAGTGGACGCTTGAGCATTACATCGACATTTTTAATCCACTGATTTTTCCGTTTATTGATTACTTTCGTAACAGCCTGCTGGTATCCGTTGCGTCATCGGTGGTGGCGGTATTCCTGGGCACGCTCGGTGCCTACGCGCTGTCCCGACTGCGTTTTAAAGGGCGGATGACCATCAATGCCAGTTTTTACACCGTCTACATGTTCTCCGGCATTTTGCTGGTGGTCCCGCTGTTCAAAATCATTACCGCGCTGGGCATTTACGACACAGAAATGGCGTTGATTGTCACCATGGTCACCCAGACGTTGCCGACCGCGGTATTCATGCTGAAAAGTTATTTCGACACGATTCCGGATGAGATTGAAGAAGCAGCGATGATGGATGGGCTGAATCGCCTGCAAATCATCTTTCGCATTACCGTGCCGCTGGCGATGTCCGGACTGGTATCGGTTTTTGTCTACTGCTTTATGGTGGCCTGGAACGATTATCTGTTCGCCTCGATCTTTCTTTCCAGCGCCAGCAATTTCACGTTGCCAGTGGGCCTGAACACCCTGTTCAGTACGCCGGATTATATCTGGGGGCGGATGATGGCGGCGTCGCTGGTGACGGCATTACCGGTTGTCATTATGTATGCACTTTCGGAACGGTTTATTAAGAGTGGTTTGACCGCGGGTGGCGTGAAGGGCTAAAGCGGCCAGTTTAAACAAGGAGTGGTAAATGAAGAAGTTAGTCGCAACAGAACCGCGCGTCGCGGCGCTGGTAGAGTATGACGATCGCGCTGTCATGGCGAATGAGGTGAAAATTCGCGTGCGGTTTGGCGCACCGAAACACGGTACGGAAGTGGTGGATTTTCGCGCCGCCAGTCCGTTTATTGATGAAGATTTTAATAGCGAATGGCAAATGTTTATGCCGCGTGCGAAAGACGCGCCGCGCGGTATTGAGTTTGGTAAGTTCCAGCTCGGCAATATGGTCGTTGGCGACATTATCGAGTGCGGGAGCGACGTCACTGACTATGCCATTGGTGATAGCGTCTGTGGTTACGCCCCTTTAGCCGAAACGGTCATTATTAACGGCGTCAATAACTACAAACTCCGCAAGATGCCGCAGGGGGCGAGCTGGAAAAATGCGGTGTGCTACGACCCGGCTCAGTTTGCGATGAGCGGCGTGCGTGATGCCAACGTGCGGGTAGGTGATTTCGTCGTCATTGTTGGTCTTGGCGCGATTGGGCAGATAGCCGTCCAGTTGGCAAAGAAAGCTGGCGCGTCGGTAGTCATCGGCATCGATCCGATCGCCCATCGTTGTGATATCGCTCGCCGCCACGGCGCGGATTTCTGCCTGAATCCGATGGGTACTGATGTCGGTAAAGAGATCAAAATGCTGACCGGTAAGCAGGGGGCGGATGTCATCATCGAAACCAGCGGCTATGCCGACGCGTTGCAGTCCGCGCTACGTGGTCTGGCTTATGGCGGCACTATCTCTTATGTCGCGTTTGCCAAACCCTTTGCCGAAGGTTTCAATCTCGGGCGCGAAGCCCATTTTAATAACGCCAGAATTGTCTTCTCGCGCGCGTGCAGCGAGCCGAACCCGGACTATCCGCGCTGGAGTCGCAAACGTATTGAGGAGACCTGCTGGGAACTGCTGATGAATGGTTATCTTAACTGTGAGGATCTTATCGACCCGGTGGTGACCTTTGCGGCTAGTCCGGAAAGCTATATGCAGTATGTCGACAGACATCCGGAACAGAGCATCAAAATGGGCGTCACATTTTAAGCGTAAAGGAAGACGAGCAATGAAAATCGGCACACAGAATCAGGCATTTTTCCCGGAAAATATTCTGGAGAAGTTTCGCTATATCAAAGAGATGGGTTTTGATGGCTTTGAGATCGACGGCAAATTGCTGGTTAATCACCTTGATGAAGTCAAGGCTGCCATTAAAGAAACGGGTCTGCCAGTCACGACCGCCTGTGGTGGTTATGATGGCTGGATCGGCGATTTCATCGAAGAGCGTCGTCTGAACGGATTACAGCAGATCGAACGCATTCTTGAAGCGCTGGCGGAAGTGGGTGGGCAGGGCATCATTGTGCCTGCGGCATGGGGAATGTTTACCTTCCGTCTACCGCCAATGACCTCGCCGCGCAGTCTGGCTGGCGATCGCAAAGCAGTCAGCGACTCGCTACGTTACCTTGACAGTGTGGCAGCACGTACCGGTACCACCGTCTATCTCGAGCCGCTTAACCGTTATCAGGATCATATGATCAACACGCTGGCGGATGCGCGTCGGTACATTGTGGAAAACAATCTAAAGCACGTACAGATCATCGGCGATTTCTACCACATGAATATCGAAGAAGATGATATGGCGAAGGCGCTGCACGATAACCGCGATCTGCTGGGACATGTGCATATCGCGGATAATCATCGCTATCAACCGGGCAGCGGCAGCCTGAACTTCAGCATGCTGTTTGATCAGTTGCGCGAAGATAACTATCAGGGCTACGTGGTGTATGAAGGGCGGGTGCGGGCAGAAAATCTGCCGGAAGCCTACCGTCAGTCATTGGCCTGGTTGCGTACCTGCTAAGAGGTTGCCGTGAAAAGTGCAATGACTCGTTCTCCGCTTCGCGTTGCCATCATTGGCGCCGGACAGGTAGCGGATAAAGTTCATGCTTCGTACTACTGCACCCGCGAGGATCTGGAACTGGTGGCTGTCTGTGACAGCCGCCGTTCTCAGGCGCAAACGCTGGCAGATAAATACGGCAATGCGCAGGTCTGGGACGATCCGCAGGCGATGCTTCAGAAGGTAAAGCCCGATATCGTCAGCATCTGTTCACCGAATCGTTTTCATTACCAGCATACTTTGCTGGCACTGGAGGCCGGTTGTCACGTGATGTGTGAGAAACCGCCAGCGATGACCCCGGATCAGGCGCTGGAGATGCGTAATACCGCGCGTCGTATGGGTAAAGTACTGGCCTATGATTTCCATCATCGGTTCGCGCTGGATACGCTGTTACTGCGTGAGCAGGTCATGTCGGGCGTTCTCGGTGAAATCTACGTGACCAACGCCAGAGCGCTGCGTCGCTGCGGCGTTCCCGGATGGGGGGGTTTTACCAATAAAGCGCTGCAGGGCGGCGGGCCGCTGATCGATCTTGGTATTCACATGCTGGATGCCGCGATGTATGTGCTGGGGTTCCCAATGGTGAAACGGGTCTGGGCCCACAGTTTTCAGAAAATTGGCACACAGAAAAATTGTGGCCAGTTCGGTGAGTGGGATCCGACGACCTATACCGTAGAGGATTCTCTGTTTGGCACCGTCGAGTTCCACAACGGCAGCATTCTGCGTCTTGAAACCTCCTTTGCGTTGAATATCCCCGAACAATCCATCATGAATGTGAATTTTTGTGGTGACAAAGCGGGGGCAACGCTGTTCCCGGCGCAGGTCTATACCGATAAGGGCGGCGAACTGGAGACGCTATTTGCCCGCGGATGTGCAGACGATCAGCGTCATTTTCGCAGTATGGAAGCTTTCGTGAATCATGTTCGCGGTGAGCCGGTCACTATCGCGGACGCCGAACAGGGATGGCTGATCCAGCAACTGGTGGCGGCGCTGTATCAGTCTGCAGAAACAGGGATGTGTGTTGAATTATGAGCAAGCCAGTCACGTTATCCGAATCGGGTTTTTGTCCGCACAGCCTGAATAAATATGCCTCACTACTGGCGACAGGTAATGGTTACCTGGGGTGTCGCGCCAGCCACGAAGAAGCTTATACCCATCAAACGCGTGGGATGTATCTGGCCGGGTTGTATCACCGGTCCGGGAAGGGGGAAATCAATGAACGGGTGAACCTTCCGGACGTTATTGGCGTCGACATCTTCCTGAACGGTAAGCTTTTCTCGTTGCTCAGCGGAACTCTCGAAAGCTGGCAGCGACAGATCGACTTCGCTACCGGCGAGTTAACGCGTTCGCTGATCTGGCGTGCGCCTGACGGGGCGCGTTTTGCCATTGAGAGTCGACGCTTTGTATCAGCAGAGCAATTGCCACTCCTGGCGATGACGTTGTCGATTACCCCGCTCGACAGCGATGCCATAATTGCGTTATCGACCGGCATTGACGCAACAATCACCAACCATGGTCGCCAGCATCTGGATGAAACGCAGTTGCGGGTGTTCGGCCAACATCTCCTGCAAGGGATTTACACCACTCAGGATGGTCGAAGTCATGTCGCTGTTTCCACACATTGCCGCGTCAACGGTGATGCGCAGTCCTGCTTTACAGCAAAAGAACGGCGGCTGATGCAGCACACCAGCTCGTTGATGAAAGCAGGGGAATGCCTGACACTGGAAAAACTCACGTGGGTGGACTGGACCACAGAGTGCGATGTCTCACTGGAAAGCTGGGGGCAAAAGGGGATTCTGCACCTGAATGCCTGCGTGGGGCTGGGTTATGACGCGTTACTGGCGCAATCCGCCGCCAACTGGCAGCGCTGGTGGCAGCATTGTCGAGTAGAAGTGAATAGCGTAAACGCAGACGATCAGCGTGCGCTGGACTTCGCCCTGTATCATTTACGGATTATGACACCTGCCCATGATGAGCGTTGTAGCATCGGCGCGAAGGGGATGACCGGTGAAGGTTATAAAGGACACGTTTTCTGGGATACCGAAGTCTTTCTGCTTCCTTTTCATCTGCTCACTTACCCTGACGTCGCGCGGAATTTGTTGCGCTACCGTTGGCATAATCTGGCCGGGGCGCGGGAAAAAGCGCGAATAAACGGCTGGCAGGGGGCGCTGTTTC
Source organism: Citrobacter sp. Ca225 (assembly GCF_030337175.1). Lineage (NCBI taxonomy): Bacteria > Pseudomonadati > Pseudomonadota > Gammaproteobacteria > Enterobacterales > Enterobacteriaceae > Citrobacter > Citrobacter sp. Ca225. The sequence continues at coordinate 62,295 of NZ_JAOWCD010000052.1, forward strand.
CATGGGAAAGCGCGCGCAGCGGTGATGAAGAGACGCCGGAGTTCGCGGCGATCAACATTCGAACCGGATTGCGTCAGAAGGTGGCTTCTGCGCAGGCGGAGCATCATCTGGTGGCCGATATTGCCTGGGCCGTTGTGGCGTACTGGCAGGCCACAGGCGATGAGCAATTTATGTCCCATGAAGGACTAACGCTTCTACTGGAAACGGCACGGTTCTGGCTGAGTCGTACAACAGAAGTGAAGGGGCGACTTGAGATCCATGATGTCATTGGCCCGGATGAATACACCGAACACGTGAATAATAACGCCTTCACTAACTATATGGCGTATTACAACGTCGAGCAGGCACTGCATTTTGCCCGTCGCTATGGTTGCACGGACGACGCGTTTATTCATCGTGCCGAGCATTTTCTCCAGTTCTTATGGCGACCAGAGGTTCTGGCAGATGGCATTTTACCGCAGGATGATACGTTTCTCAGCAAACCGGCTATTGATCTGAGCGCGTACAAGACAACGGCGGGCAAGCAGACGATCCTGTTGGATTACTCGCGGGCGGAAGTCAATGAACTGCAAATTCTGAAGCAAGCGGATGTGGTCATGCTGACCTATATGCTCCCGGAGTTGTTCACAGCGGAAGTTTGCCTCAACAATCTCCATTTCTACGAAGCGCGCACCATACATGACTCCTCTTTAAGTAAAGCGATTCACGGGATCGTAGCGGCACGCTGTGGCAACCCAGAACAGGGTTATCAGTTCTGGCATGAAGGCGCGCAGATCGATCTTGGCGACGATCCGCACAGTTGCGACGACGGCATCCACGCGGCGGCAACGGGGGCCATCTGGCTGGGGGCGATTCAGGGATTTGCGGGGCTGAGCGTACGTAACGGTGCACTGCACCTCGACCCGGCGCTGCCAGAGGGATGGAAAAAACTGACGTTCCCTCTGTACTGGCAGGGAAGCGAGATGATGATTTCGCTCAGCAAAAGTCACGTGACGATAAGCAGTTCACGACCGGTTACGCTGTGGCTTAATGCAAAACCAATCATTATTGACGGTGAATACAAACTCGCATTTCCTGACATGATTTTGCCTGTTTTTGGGACCGCTACCACAGGAAGGGGGAAAGAATGAAACCACAGGCAATAGTGTTTGATCTTGATGGGGTCATTACCGATACGGCACATCTGCATTTTCTTGCCTGGCGACAGGTGGCTGCTGAATTGGGAATCGTGATTGACGAGGTGTTCAACGATCGCCTGAAAGGCATCAGTCGTGGTGAGTCGCTGCTACGTATTTTGCGTCACGGTGGAAAAGAAGGGGTATTCACCCAGGCGGAACGGGAGCAGATCGCCGCGCGTAAAAATGCGCTTTATGTTGACTCGCTGCGCTCACTGACGCCGGAGGCGGTACTGCCGGGAATTAAGGAACTGCTGACTACGCTGCGTACGGAACAGATAAAAACCGGACTGGCGTCAGTGTCACTGAATGCGCCCGCGATCTTACAGGCGTTGCAAATGACATCGTTATTCGATTTTTGCGCCAATGCCGCGCTGATCCGCCGTTCTAAACCGGATCCGGAGATTTTTCTCGCGGCGTGCAACGGTCTGCACGTTAATCCACGGGCATGTATTGGAATAGAGGATGCGCAGGCGGGGATTGAGGCGATTAACGCCAGCGGAATGCGTTCGGTGGGTATTGGATCCACCTTAACCGACGCAGATTTGCTACTTCCGACAACGGAATTTTTGACGTGGCCGCGCTTATCGGCTTTCTGGCAACTCGACAAGTAAAGGAATCAACATGGCACAGCTTTCGTTGCAGCATATACAAAAAATTTATGACAACCAGGTGCATGTGGTTAAAGACTTCAATCTGGAAATTGAAGACAAAGAGTTCATCGTTTTTGTCGGCCCGTCGGGATGCGGAAAATCAACCACGCTACGAATGATTGCGGGACTTGAGGAGATCAGCGCCGGCGAACTGTTGATCGACGGCAAGCGGATGAATGATGTGCCCGCAAAGGCGCGCAATATTGCAATGGTCTTCCAGAACTACGCGCTGTATCCGCACATGAGTGTCTATGACAACATGGCGTTCGGTCTGAAGATGCAAAAGATTGATCCCGGCGTTATTGACGAACGCGTCAACTGGGCAGCGCAGATCCTCGGTTTACGGGAGTACCTCAAGCGCAAACCTGGCGCATTGTCGGGCGGGCAACGCCAGCGTGTTGCGCTGGGCCGGGCCATTGTGCGTGAAGCGGGCGTGTTTCTGATGGATGAGCCGCTCTCTAATCTCGACGCCAAACTCCGTGTCCAGATGCGCGCAGAGATCAGCAAACTACACCAGAAGTTGAATACCACCATGATTTACGTCACGCACGACCAGACAGAAGCCATGACCATGGCGACGCGGATTGTGATCATGAAAGATGGGATCGTTCAGCAGGTTGGAGCGCCCAAAATGGTTTATAACCATCCCGCAAATATGTTTGTTGCAGGTTTTATCGGTTCTCCGGCAATGAATTTTATCCGTGGCGCGATTGACGGAAATAAATTTGTTACGGAAACCCTTAAATTAACCCTTCCGGAAGACAAATTACGGATATTAAAAGCGAAGGGTTATGAACATAAAGCTGTCGTGCTGGGGATCCGCCCGGAGGATATTCACCCTGGAATACAAGAAGAGAATAGCGTGACAGCAAAAATAAGCGTGGCGGAACTGACCGGCGCAGAATTTATGTTGTACAGCACGATTGGGGGGCACGAGCTGGTGGTCCGTGCCGGGTCTGTTAATGACTATTATGCAGGAGACAATATCACCATCCATTTTGATATGGCGAAATGCCATTTCTTTGACGTAGAGACGGAATTCGCTATTTAACAATAAATATCTCCAGGGGCGTGGCCCCCTGGCTTTCGCGATATTTTATTTATCTGTACTTTAACAAGGAATAAAAATGAAAACCTTACTGTCCTCTTCAGCGCTGCTGATATGCGCTGGGATGGCCTGCGCGCAGGCTGCCGATAATAAAGACTGGCATTTTAATATTGGTGCCATGTACGAAATTGAAAACGTTGAAGGTTACGGCGAAGATATGGACGGACTTGCTGAACCGTCTGTCTATTTTAATGCCTCGAACGGTCCGTGGAGAATATCCCTGGCCTATTATCAGGAAGGCCCGGTTGACTATAGTGCTGGCAAACGCGGTACCTGGTTTGATCGCCCGGAACTGGAAGTTCACTATCAGATCCTGGAAAGTGATGATTTCAGTTTTGGTTTGACGGGTGGCGTTCGTAACTACGGCTATCACTATGTGAATGAAGCGGGCAAAGACACCGCAAATATGCAACGCTGGAAAGTGGCGCCGGACTGGAATGTGAAGCTCACGGATGATTTGCGCTTTAGCGGATGGCTGGCGATGTATCAATTCGTCAACGATCTGACGACCACCGGCTATTCAGACAGTCGTGTCGAAAGCGAAACGGGCCTAAATTATACCTTTAATGAAACAGTGGGACTGACGGTAAATTACTATCTGGAGCGCGGTTTCAACCTTGCTGAACATCGTAATAATGGCGAGTTTTCTACTCAGGAAATTCGCGCCTATTTACCGATTTCGCTGGGCAATACCACGCTGACACCCTATACCCGTATAGGTCTGGATCGGTGGTCAAACTGGGACTGGCGAGACGATCCGGAGCATGAAGGTCATGACTTCAACCGTCTCGGATTACAGTATGCCTATGATTTCCAGAATGGTTTGTCGATGACGCTGGAATATGCCTATGAGTGGGAAGATCACGATGAAGGTGACAGTGACCGGTTCCATTATGCGGGCATAGGCGTTAACTACGCCTTCTGATAGCCCTGGCTGCCCGTCAATTACGGGTAGCCATTCGCTCAGGCCAGAGATGCGGTCAGAGAGATACGGGTTTCGACGGTGATGGAGCGAGCGTCGGTTTTCCCGGCAATATGCTTAAACAACAGATCGCAGCTTTGCTCGCCGAGTTCACGTGTAGGGACGTCAATGCCGCCGGGCGGAGGGGTGAGAATAAAAGAGAGCATTTCGTTGCTGTAACCGACGACCGCCAGCTGCTGCGGAATGGCAATTTTTCTCTCCGACGCTGCGCGATATAAACTGAGGATCTTAATGCTGTCGGTGGCAAAAACAGCATCCGGTAAGGGGTGCTGGTTTAATAATGCTCTCGCCGCTTCCAGCGCACTTTCGTGCGTATAGCCACCATCAATAATCCAGCGTTTATTCTCTGCCAGTTGATGCGTCGCCAGACTGCGCTTATAGCCATTTACGCGATCAACAGAAACATGGTATTCCAGCGGCGCATGCAAACAGGCAATATTCTGATGGCCGCTGTCAATCAGGGCATCAGTCAGTGCAATACTGTCACGATAATTATCGGTATCGACCGAGTAAACGTGAGTGTATTGACCTTCTACCTTACCGATGACCACCACTGGAATATCATATTTATCCAGACGCTCGAAAAAAGTCTCATCTGCGGGCGAACTAAGCATGATAATGCCTTTGATCATCTTCTGCTTAATCTTGCTCTCGCACTTTTGCAGATCGTCTTCAGTACTACGTGACGTTTGCAGGATCACGTCGAAACCTTCCTCCTCTGCTTTTGCGGTAATGGCGTGCAAAACTTCAGAGAAGAAGGGGTTACCAGCAGTTGTTTTGGTCGAGCGTGTTGAAATCACCATGATGGCGTCAAACCCGGATGAGGTCAGGGCGCGGGCCAGTTTATTCGGCTGATACTGCAGTTCATCAATAGCGCGCTGCACTTTTTCCAGCGCTTCCGGTGAGATATTGGTTTGCTTGTTTAATACGCGCGAGACCGTCGACTTCGACACACCCGCCACGCGAGCGATATCATAAATAGTGGGGGTCATACTCCTGCAACTCCATCGGAGAGTTAATACCATACATCTTAGGGAGTTAGTCTGCGGTTGACAACACAGCGCGGTGGATTGTGCCGTGTAGCAATGAACTTCATGAATCAGCATTTCTGTGGCAGCCCGAACCTGGCGCAGCAGATTGATTGCAGACCATTGCATGAAGTTATCGGGTTTGATAAAACCTGATATCCCATCCTTTAATAATGCGACGCTCATGATGCAAAGCCACTCTTTCCTGGTCCCTTTTCAGGGCGAAACGCTTTACGCTGAAAGTACGTTTGGCCGCAATGGACATGTCCTGATGCTACACGGCGGCGGGAAAGACAGAACCATTTTCCACAAGTATCGCGTTATGTTGGATGAGTCAGGTTTTGGAACGACGATATTCGATTTTTTAGGTCATGGAGAAACCGGCGGCGACATTCGCGATTCCTCGTTGTTGAGCCGCACCCAACAGGCAACGGCGGTGATGGATTTTCAGGGGCAGATTTTTACCGGTTGTGTGGGCGTCAGCATGGGGGCGTACAATGCGCTTCAACTCAGTAAAATAGTTCCGCTGCGCTCGTTGATTCTGATGGTGCCAGGTGTCTATGCCACGCCCGCGTATCCGGTTAAATTTGGCCCCGATTTTTCGGCCATCATACGCCAGGATCACAGTTGGGACGCGACGGATGCGTGGGCCATCACCGCTGAATTTACCGGTGATTTGTTGGTTATCGCTGCCGAAAATGACACCATCATCCCTGCCGATATACCGAAAAAACTGGTCTCGTCGGCAGCGCAGGCCTGCCAAAAGACACTACTCACGATCGATGGGGCGGGTCATAACTCGATCTGGGAGCAGTTGATGCGTTCAAGAGCATGCTATGAAAGTGTTCGCTCGGCTTTTGAACGCTGCTTAGCTCATTAGCATACTTTTATTTCAGCCTGTCCTGTTTTCCCTTAACGGGGTCAGTCGGGTGAACATCCCACTCGACACAACCCGATTGAAAATCAACGACCTGCCCCTATATTAGAGGGATGCGTTATACTTTTTTCTGGTCTTCAGGCATAACGGGATGGCGATGAAGAGACTCACCAATGAACTCAATGCGCTGGTTAATCGCGGTGTAGACCGGCATTTGCGCCTCGCGGTCACCGGGCTGAGCCGGAGCGGAAAAACCGCATTTATCACCGCGATGGTTAATCAGTTGCTCAATATCCATGCCGGTGCGCGGCTGCCGCTGCTTAGCGCAGTACGCGAGGAGCGCCTGCTCGGGGTGAAACGTGTCCCCCAGCGAGATTTTGGCATTCCTCGCTTTACCTACGATGAAGGGCTGGCCCAGCTGTATGGCGATCCGCCGACGTGGCCGACGCCCACCCGTGGGGTCAGCGAAATTCGCCTGGCGCTGCGCTATAAATCCAATGACTCTCTGCTACGTCACTTCAAAGAGACGTCGACGCTGTACCTGGAAATTGTCGATTATCCCGGCGAATGGCTGCTCGATCTACCGATGCTGGCGCAGGATTACCTGAGCTGGTCACGGCAAATGACCGGTCTGCTTACCGGGCAGCGAGCGGAATGGTCGGCGAAATGGCGACAGCTGACGCAAGGGCTGGATCCGCTGGCACCCGCCGATGAGAACCGCCTGGCCGACATTGCGGCAGCGTGGACGGACTATTTGCATCAATGTAAACAGCAGGGACTGCATTTCATCCAGCCGGGGCGGTTCGTCCTGCCTGGTGATATGGCCGGCGCGCCAGCGTTGCAGTTTTTCCCCTGGCCGGATGTGGACGCGTGGGGTGAATCAAAACTGGCTCAGGCAGACAAACAGACTAACGCCGGGATGCTGCGTGAACGCTTTAACTATTACTGCGAAAAGGTGGTGAAGGGGTTTTATAAGAACCATTTTCTGCGCTTCGATCGTCAGATTGTGCTGGTGGATTGCCTGCAACCGCTCAACAGCGGGCCGCAGGCGTTCAACGACATGCGTCTTGCCTTAACTCAACTGATGCAAAGTTTCCATTACGGTCAGCGTACGCTGTTCCGTCGGCTGTTTTCACCGGTGATCGACAAACTGCTGTTTGCTGCCACCAAAGCGGATCATGTGACGATCGATCAGCACGCCAATATGGTGTCGCTGCTGCAACAGTTGATTCAGGATGCCTGGCAGAACGCCGCGTTTGAAGGGATCAGCATGGATTGTCTGGGGTTGGCCTCCGTTCAGGCTACCACCAGCGGGCTGATTGACGTGAACGGTGAGAAGATCCCGGCGCTACGCGGGAATCGCTTAAGCGATGGCTCTCCGCTGACGGTCTACCCCGGTGAAGTGCCGGCACGTCTGCCGGGACAGGCGTTCTGGGACCGCCAGGGATTTCAGTTTGAAGCATTTCGACCGCAAAAAATGGACGTCGATAAGCCGCTGCCGCACATTCGCCTGGATGCCGCGCTGGAGTTTTTAATAGGAGATAAATTGCGATGAGCGAACCGATAAAACCGCGGATTGATTTCGCTGGTCCGCTTGACGTCGAGCAGAGCCCGGCTTTTAAAGCGCAACAAACGTTTAGCGAGACGCAAGCTCAGTCCTTTGCCCCGGCCACCGTTGATGAACCGCTGGAAGAAGAGGGACAAGCCGAAGCGGTGATTGACGCGGCGCTACGCCCTAAGCGCAGTCTGTGGCGCAAGATGGTAATGGGCGGCCTGGCGCTGTTCGGCGTAAGCGTGGTGGGACAAGGTGTTCAGTGGACAATGAACGCCTGGCAAACCCAGGACTGGGTGGCGCTCGGCGGTTGCGCGGCCGGGGCGCTGATTATTGGGGCGGGAGTCGGATCGGTGGCAACCGAATGGCGACGTCTGTGGCGTTTGCGTCAGCGTGCTCACGAGCGCGATGAAGCGCGTGACCTGCTGCACAGTTACGGTGCCGGCAAAGGACGGGCCTTCTGCGAGAAACTGGCCCAGCAGGCCGGAATCGACCAGTCGCATCCGGCGTTGCAGCGCTGGTATGCCTCGATCCACGAAACGCAGAACGATCGCGAAGTGGTCAGTCTTTACGCCCATCTGGTTCAGCCGGTGCTGGATGCTCAGGCGCGGCGAGAAATCAGCCGTTCGGCGGCGGAGTCGACGCTGATGATCGCAGTCAGTCCGCTGGCGCTGGTGGATATGGCATTTATTGCCTGGCGCAATTTGCGACTGATTAACCGCATCGCCACGCTGTACGGGATAGAGCTGGGCTATTACAGCCGTTTGCGTCTGTTCCGACTGGTGTTGCTCAACATCGCTTTTGCCGGAGCCAGCGAACTGGTGCGGGAAGTGGGGATGGACTGGATGTCGCAGGATCTCGCGGCGCGCCTGTCGACCCGAGCCGCACAGGGGATCGGCGCGGGGTTGTTAACCGCACGACTGGGGATCAAAGCGATGGAGCTTTGCCGCCCGTTGCCGTGGCTGGACGATGACAAACCGCGCTTGGGTGATTTCCGGCGTCAATTGATCGGGCAGCTCAAAGAGACGTTGCAGAAAAACGGATCCCCGCGAGAAAAGTAATCTAATCACAGGCGTTGATCGCGTAACTTTACGCCGAAACGCCTGTTTTTCCGTCATGCTGTCAATATTTGTTGACAGAATCCTTCCTGGTTCCCCATTCCTGGCTTATCATCATATCTATAGCTCATTATTCAGTTGAAGGTTCCCCCATGCGTCTGGAAGTCTTTTGTGAAGACCGACTTGGTCTGACTCGCGAATTACTTGATTTACTGGTGCTACGCAGCATCGATTTGCGCGGTATCGAGATTGACCCCATCGGGCGAATCTACCTTAACTTTGCTGAACTGGAGTTCACTAACTTCAGCAGTTTAATGGCGGAAATTCGCCGCATTGCAGGCGTCACCGATGTACGCACTGTGCCATGGATGCCATCAGAGCGGGAGCACCTCGCGCTTAGCGCGCTGCTTGAGGCACTGCCTGAACCTGTTCTGTCGCTGGATCTGAAAAGCAAGATTGAGATAGCGAACCCGGCAAGCTGCCAGCTGTTTGCGCTTAACCCGGAGCGGATGCGCAACCATACCGCTGCACAACTGATCAACGGTTTTAACTTCCAGCGCTGGCTGGAAGGCAATCCGCAGACGTCCCATAACGAACATGTGGTGATCAACGGGCAGAATTTCCTGATGGAAATCACGCCGGTTTATCTGCAAGGGGAAACTGACGAAACCATGCTCACCGGTGCGGTGGTCATGTTGCGTTCAACACTCCGGATGGGACGTCAGTTGCAGAATCTGGCAACCCAGGATGTCAGCGCTTTTAGCCAAATCATCGCCGTCAGCGGCAAAATGAAGCATGTTGTCGAACAGGCGCGCAAACTGGCGATGCTGAGTGCGCCGCTGTTGATTACCGGCGATACCGGCACCGGTAAAGATCTGTTTGCGTATGCCTGTCACCAGGCCAGCCCGCGCGCGGGCAAACCGTATCTGGCGCTCAACTGCGCGTCGATCCCTGAAGATGCGGTGGAAAGCGAACTGTTTGGTCATGCGCCAGAAGGCAAAAAAGGCTTCTTCGAGCAGGCAAACGGCGGTTCGGTGCTGCTTGATGAGATTGGTGAAATGTCGCCGCGCATGCAGACCAAGCTACTGCGGTTCCTCAATGACGGTACGTTTCGTCGGGTGGGGGAAGATCATGAGGTACATGTCGATGTGCGCGTGATCTGTGCGACGCAAAAGAATCTCGTTGAACTGGTGCAAAAAGGGCTGTTTCGCGAAGATCTCTATTATCGCCTTAACGTGCTGACGCTGAATCTGCCGCCGCTGCGCGATTGTCCACAGGACATCATGCCGCTGACTGAACTGTTTGTGGCGCGTTTCGCCGATGAGCAGGGCGTGCCGCGTCCTAAACTGGCTGCCGATCTCAGTACGGTATTGACCCGTTACGGCTGGCCCGGCAATGTGCGTCAACTGAAAAACGCCATCTACCGGGCGCTGACGCAGCTTGAAGGTTACGAACTGCGACCGCAGGATATTTTGCTGCCTGACTACGATGCGACGACGGTTGCGGTAGGTGAAGATGCGATGGAGGGGTCGCTGGATGATATCACCAGCCGTTTTGAGCGCTCAGTGTTAACCCAGCTTTACCGCAGTTATCCCAGTACCCGCAAGCTGGCGAAACGCCTGGGGGTATCCCATACCGCGATTGCGAATAAGCTGCGTGAATATGGCCTGAATCAGAAGAAGGGCGAAGAGTAAAAAAATGCCTCCGAAATGGAGGCATTTTTGTATGACGGGGACCTTACGCTTTCAGGACTTCCAGCGCAGCGGCATAGTCAGGTTCGTTGGTAATTTCATTCACCAGTTGACTGAAGATGACGTTGTCATTTTCATCCAGAACGACGACCGCACGCGCAGCCAGACCTTTCAGCGGGCCTTCGGTGATTTCAACGCCGTAGTTTTTCAGGAATTCAGCGTTACGCAGCGTGGACAGCGTGATAACGTTGCTCAGACCTTCAGCGCCGCAGAAGCGGGACTGGGCAAACGGCAGATCGGCAGAAACACACAGCACCACGGTGTTGTCGATTTCGGTGGCCAGTTGGTTAAACTTACGTACCGATGCCGCGCAAACGCCGGTATCGATGCTCGGGAAAATGTTCAGGACTTTGCGTTTGCCAGCAAACTGGCTCAGTGCGACGTCAGACAGATCTTTTGCCACGAGGGTAAAAGGCTGCGCTTTGCTACCCGCTTGAGGAATGGAGTTGGCGACTGCAACCGGGTTGCCCTGGAAATGAACGGTTTGTGACATGGTTATCTTCCTGTTTACATATAGTTAACGTCACAGCTAGTTTATGCCAACAGCCGATAACACGGCAAACGCTATTTCGGTGAAGCGCACAAACCACCACGTCATTGCTTAAGGAGAAAAAATGCGTTCTGTGAAGGTATACGAGGAAGCCTGGCCGTTACATACCCCTTTTGTGATTGCCCGAGGCAGCCGCAGTGAGGCGCGTGTCGTGGTGGTTGAACTGGAAGAAGAGGGTGTGAAAGGGATTGGTGAGTGCACGCCCTATCCGCGTTACGGGGAAAGCGATGCCTCCGTAATGGCACAGATCATGAGCATTGTCCCGCAACTGGAAAAGGGGTTGACCCGGGAAGCGCTGCAAAAACTGCTCCCGGCAGGTGCGGCACGCAACGCGGTTGACTGTGCGCTGTGGGATCTCCAGGCACGCCAGCAGCAACAAACGCTGACGGAAACCCTTAACGTGGCGTTGCCGACGACAATTGCCACCGCACAGACCGTCGTGATTGGTAGCCCGGAACAAATGGCGGCCAGCGCAGCGGCGCTATGGGAAGCCGGAGCCAGGCTGCTGAAGGTGAAGCTGGACGATCGACTGATCAGCGAACGTATGGTGGCGATTCGGTCGGCAGTACCGGAGGCGACCTTAATTGTCGATGCCAATGAGTCCTGGCGGGCGGAAGGGCTGGCGGCGCGCTGCCAGCTGTTAGCCGATTTGGGTGTCGCGATGCTGGAACAACCGCTTCCGGCGCAGGATGATGCTGCGCTGGAAAATTTTATCCATCCGCTGCCGATCTGCGCCGATGAGAGCTGTCATACCCGTAGCAGCCTGAAAGCGCTGCATGGGCGTTATGAAATGGTCAATATCAAGCTGGACAAAACCGGCGGACTGACCGAGGCGCTGGCGCTGGCTACCGATGCCCGCGAACAAGGATTTGCCCTGATGCTGGGCTGCATGCTTTGCACGTCACGGGCCATTTCTGCCGCATTACCGCTGACGCCGCAGGTCAGCTTTGCCGATCTTGATGGTCCTACCTGGCTGGCGGTCGATGTGGAGCCTGCATTGCACTTTACGACCGGACAACTGCATCTTTAGGATGCCAGCGCAGAAGCGTGGACATCGCCTGGAGATATTTCTCGCTGGCCTCATCTGATGAGATCGGCGGGAATTCCGCTGTGATGCAGTGTAAATTCAGATCCGCACACCAACTGCCGAAAGAGCCGGGCGTTTCGTAACCAACGCTTGTCACCAGCGGTAGTTCGAACGCTTGCGCCAGCCATTCACCGAGCTCGCTGCTTTTGGGATCTTCAATACAGGCCAGTGGGTCATGGAAAGAAACCACCCACGCGGGGTGAATGCGGTGAATGAGCTGACATAACGCCTGAGTTTCCGGTTCCGAACCGGGATGATCCCCTGTTAACAGCACCACGTCACGCGTTTCCGCAGCGCTGTTCCAGCGATAAACCGTCTCGCCGGCTTTCCAGTTTGCTGACGGAAAATTGCGATTAAGGTCGACGCCGTTAGCGTTCGCACGCAAACCGAGCTGACAGCCGTCCGGGTTCACTGCGAGGATCACATGGTGGCGGCGCAGTGAAGGCGTCAGCGTGCGCAGTGCGCAGGAGAGCGTGACCACCGATGCATTTTCGTCACCATGCGTTCCCGCGATAATCAAGCCACTGTCACGACTGGCGACGGCTGCCGGAAACCAGATCAGCGGTGCGCCCAACAGTGAACGACCATAATGTTCAGTTCCTGGCGGGAAGGCGCCGCGTTCGGCGCGAGGGCGGGTAACGGTCATAAGCGTCTCTGAATTCAGGGATTATTACTCGCAGTGTTGTGCAAATTGGGTCGATAATCAAATCGTTTTCGCATGGACGGATTTTTAGTCGTAATATCAATTTTCTGCAGGAAGATGTTTGCATTTCCTTCAGGCGAAACAAATAATTACGCCATCGTGAATAAGCCGGATTGAGGGGACTCTATGAAGCACGCTGTTTCAGTAACCTGTTGTGCGCTGTTGGTTAGCAGCATTTCTCTGTCATATGCTGCGGATGTTCCCAGCGGAACGGTACTGGCAGAGAAGCAGGAGCTGGTTCGCCATATAAAAGATGAACCGGCGACGCTTGATCCGGCAAAAGCGGTTGGCCTGCCGGAAATTCAGGTTATTCGCGATCTGTTTGAAGGACTGGTGAACCAGAACGAGAAGGGTGAAATCGTACCTGGCGTCGCCACGCAATGGAAAAGCAACGACAATCGCATCTGGACGTTTACGCTGCGGGATAATGCGCGTTGGTCTGATGGTACGCCGGTGACCGCCCAGGATTTTGTCTATAGCTGGCAACGCCTGGTGGATCCGAAAACGCTGTCGCCCTTTGCATGGTTTGCCGCGCTGGCAGGGGTCAATAACGCCCAGGCGATCATTGATGGCAAAGTGACGCCCGATAAGCTCGGTGTGACCGCCATTGATGCCCGCACCCTGAGAGTGCAACTGGATAAGCCGCTGCCGTGGTTCGCCAACCTCACCGCCAGTTTTGCGTTCTATCCGGTGCAAAATGCCAACGTGGCAAGCGGTAAAGACTGGACCAAACCGGGCAACCTGGTGGGGAATGGCGCCTACGTGTTGCAGGATCGCGTGGTGAATGAAAAGCTGGTGGTGGTGCCGAATACGCAGTACTGGGATAACGGAAAAACGGTGCTGCAAAAAGTGACTTTCCTGCCGATTAATCAAGAGTCATCGGCCACTAAACGTTACCTGGCGGGTGATATTGATATCACCGAATCATTCCCGAAAAATATGTACCAGAAGCTGTTAAAGGACATTCCAGGGCAGGTTTATACGCCACCGCAGTTGGGAACCTATTACTACGCCTTTAACACGCAAAAAGGGCCAACGGCGGATTCCCGCGTGCGTCTGGCGCTGAGCATGACCATTGACCGTCGCATTATGGCGGAGAAAGTGTTGGGTACCGGGGAAAAACCGGCCTGGCACTTTACGCCGGACGTCACTGCCGGTTTTACGCCTGAACCGTCTCCGTTCGAACAGATGAGTCAGGAAGAGCTGAATGCCCAGGCGAAAACGCTGTTGCGTGCGGCGGGATACGGTCCGCAGAAACCGCTTAACCTGACGCTGTTATACAACACCTCTGAGAACCACCAGAAAATCGCCATCGCGGTGGCCTCGATGTGGAAGAAAAACTTAGGTGTGGATGTGAAGCTGCAAAACCAGGAGTGGAAAACTTACATCGACAGCCGTAATACCGGGAATTTCGATGTGATTCGTGCTTCCTGGGTGGGGGATTACAACGAGCCTTCGACCTTCCTGTCGCTACTGACGTCGACGCACTCAGGCAATATTTCCCGTTTTAACAACCCGGCGTATGACAAAATCATCACTCAGGCGACGATGGAAAACACGGATAAAGCGCGTAATGCGGACTACAATGCGGCGGAAAAAATCCTCATGGAGCAGGCACCCATTGCGCCAATTTATCAGTACACCAACGGGCGCTTAATCAAACCGTGGCTGAAAGGGTACCCGATCATGAACCCGGAAGATGTGGCCTACAGCCGGACCATGTATATCATCAAGCACTAACCCTCCGTCAGCGGGCGCGGAAACGCGCCTGCCGTTCACACCGTATAAATGCGGATATCATGTTCGCGAAACGCCTCGCAATACGCCTTGCTGATATTCGCTTCAACTACCATGACATCGATCTCACTGCTCTGGGCGACGACATAGCGAGCCACCGCCGGGATCTTGTCCGCCGTCAGCGCGACAATGGTCTCATTACACTGTCGGATCACTGCGCGTTTGAATTCACAATCGGCGTAATCAAACCCGGTCAGACCGGATTCCGGCGCCATCGCACAGCCGCCGATAAACCCCTGGTCGAATAACATCCCCTGAACCTGCGCAATCGCCGAAGCGCCGACGCAACCACCAGAAGAGCGCTGCAGCTGACCGCCGAGCATGATGACGTCATACAGGGGCTTTTTTAACAGTACGGCAGCGATTTCCGGCGAGTTGGTCACCACGGTCAGAGACAGTTCTGCCGGAAGCGCCTCCGCCATCGCCAGGTTGGTCGTACCGGTGTCGATAAAAATACAGCTACCGGATTTGACCAGTCGTGCACATTTTTGCGCGATGCTGCTCTTTTGGTCGGGCTTCTTGGTTTTGCGAATGGAATAGTCACCCGCTTCCGGCAGCATCATGACCGCGCCGCCATACACCTTCTTGCAGATGCCTTCCTTGCTGAGTTCATGGAGATCGCGGCGAATCGTGTGCTCCGAGACGTTCAGCCGGGAGGCGAGGTCACTGCATACCACGCGCCCATTCTCCTGCAGGATCTGCTGAATCAGGGCTTGTCGTTGTTCCGGGAAAGCTGCATAATCGAGCATAATAAATCCTGAAAACCATATCATCGAGCAATATAGCGCATGATCGGGCAAAACGGTCAGTGCTGTCAACATTCTGACGGGTTGAAACGAGGTGAAACATGAAAATCGCACATATGGCGTTATGGACCACAGAACTGGAAGCGCAGGCGCGCTTCTGGACCGGTTTTTTTGGCGGGACGCTTAATGAGAAATACATCAGCAAGAACAACCCCGGATTTGAGTCTTATTTTGTGCGCATCGGTGATGATATTGCGATTGAACTGATGACGAAACCCGCCCTGCGCCCGGATAACCAGACGACCGGGTGGGTGCATCTGGCAATCGCGGTTGGCAGTGCTAAAAAAGTGGATGCGCTGGCAAAAAAAGCACGGGCGCTGGGGATCCTGGTTTCACCACCGCGCACGACCGGGGACGGTTATTATGAAGCGGTCATCAAAGACCCGGACGGGAATTTCATCGAAATTGTTGAATGAACAGAAAATAACGCATTGTCTGAGTAAGGAGCCTCAGATAAATATGTCCTGAGGCTATCACGAGTCGGGCAGGAGCGTCTTACATTAACCCTGACTGCTATTATTGAGATAGAGTGTCTGGCTCGGGAAGGCGAAATCAGCGCCATGGCTCTGCACGATATCAATAATGTTAAGATAAACCTGTTGTTGAACCGCTAACCACTCTTCCCAGACCGTTGTTCGGGTAAAACAATACACCATAATATTTAATGAAGAGTCACCAAAGCCATTAAAATAGACCAGCAGCGTTTGTTGCTGATCGATATCGGCATGGGTTTGTAGCATTTGTCGAATAGCATTGACGATCGTGCCCACTTTGCTGGCATCTTCGTAACGTAACCCGACAACCGTGTTGATTCGACGGTTACTCATCCGACCGGGATTCTCTACGCTAATCGAGGAAAACACAGAGTTTGGAACGTATAACGGACGGTGATCAAAGGTGGTGATTTTAGTCATCCGCCAGCCAATTTCCGCCACGGTGCCTTCGATATTGCGATCCGGGGAACGTACCCAGTCGCCGATACTGAAGGGGCGATCGAAATAAAGCATAATGCCGGAAAAGAAGTTACTCAGGATATCTTTCCCTGCCATGCCCACGGCGATGCCGCCGATGCCGCCAAAGGTGAGTAACCCCGACAGGCTCATGCCGAAGTGTTCACCATAAAGCAAAATAATGACGACAATGAGGGCGATTTTGATAATCCGCGATAAAATTCGCGCGCTGGTGACGTCTCGCCCTTTTTTAATTTGCGATTTTTCAAACTGATTAATCACCAGAAACAATTTAATAGTCAGAATCAGGGCGATCAACGACGTACAGACAAAGTCGATAATACTGGATGAAACCGCGCTGATGTTATAATGGCTAATAACGGTGTTAGCGATTCGCCCTAATGTACCGATAATCAGCGCATAAATAAGAAACTGAGCCGTATGGAAGACAAACCCTTTCTTGCGTTTATGTGCATGACGAAAGAAAACATTCATCAGAATTAAGCTAAAGACGCTACTCAAAATAACCGTCAGATTGAAGACGTTTTTTACGAACAGCTCTGCAAACATATTTATCCCCGGCTTTCCGCTGCCACTGACATAACAAAAAATAAACTGCAACTCATTAATGGTACTCAGGATAAACATTCAAGTCATCAATAAAAAGGGGGAATAAATAGCGCTTTTAGCGTTTTTACGCAAAGGCGCTTTCAATGTGACGGATTTGTCAGGGGAACTGATGCAGACTTTTTCATATTGTCATGGTATTGTTGCGCTAAGGTAACAAAAGTTTGGTGACAGAAGGACACTATGATGATAATGGAAAAGCTGAAGACGGCGAAGGGCAAAAAGTTTCTGCTCTGCCTGCTGGGTGTGTTTATTATTGCCGCATCGGTTGTCACGCGCGCCACGATCGGTGGGGTGATTGAACAGTATGATATTCCGCTTTCTGACTGGACGACGTCGATGTATGTCATTCAGTCATCAATGATTTTCGTCTATAGCCTGGTTTTCACTGTGCTGCTGGCCATCCCGTTAGGAATTTATTTCCTCGGCGGTGAGGACAAGCATTAAAAGAAAAGGCCCAAATCATTGGGCCTTTCGTTTTTTACACAACGCGTTAGTCGTCTTCCTCGTCGTCAAGCTCAACGGGCGTCTGGTACTGGTCGGGTTTGATGACCAGCAGGTCACAACGCAAATGGTCGATGACCTGTTCTGCTGTATTCCCCAGGAAGGCAGCGGAAATGCCCGTGCGGCCCACTGTACCCAGAACCACAATCCCCGCCTGCAGATGTTCCGCCAAATCGGGGATTACCTCCTCCGGTAATCCTTTCTCAACGTGTGTGACTTTCTCGTCGATACTGAATTTTTGCCGCAGCGCTTTCATTGCCAGCAGGTGCTGACCGCGAATCGCATCGTTGTAGACGCTGGGATCAAATTCCGGCAGTTCAATCGCGATGTTGATCGGCGTGACAGGGTAGGCCCCGACCAGATGCACCTCTGTATGGTTGACCTGTTCGGCGAGTTGCAGCGTCTCTTTTACCAGCTTCTCATTCAGCGCATTATGGTAGGGTTCTTCACTGGCCAGGTTTACCGCCACCAGCGCTTTACCGCCTTCCGGCCAGGGTTGATCTTTCACCATCCACACCGGACTTGGGCATTTACGCAGCAGATGCCAGTCGGTAGGAGTGAAGATCACTGCTTCCAGTCGGTCATGCTGGTGCGCCATTTTCAGCACCAGATCGTGTCCGCCGCTGATCACTTCCTGAATAATGGCTTCAAAAGGACGGTTGTGCCAGACCACTTTAATTTCAACAGGAACGCCTGCTTCAATGTAGTATTTTGCTTGTTCGCGTATCCACGCCGTCCGCTGACTAATGACGCCCTGACGCATTGCCGTACGCTCATCAGGCGACAGCAGGGTGGTCATCTCGTAGGAAAAGTCATAGATCGGCAAAAAGGCTTTAATTTTGCCACCAATCCGTTGATGCAAATAAACCGCACGCCGTAACGCAGGTTGATCGTCCTGATTCGGATCGATAACCACCAGCATGTTTTGATACATAGCCATACAGGGTCTCCTTACAACTGTCATCGCAGTTTGTAACTAAAAGAGTAACCCAAGAATGTGAATTGAAACAGGGAAGAACCTTCTGTCAGATCAATAAATCAGGAAAATTTAACGATTCGACAGAAGGGTTTCAGAAGGGTTGCGGAAAGATTAAGCAACGTTGCGGGTGTGTCCGGCGAGAACCGCCAGCGCATCACTGTTTTCGATAGTGATGTATTTCCCTTTCACCGCCAGCATTCCGCTTTTCTGGAAACGACCCAACAAACGGCTGATTGTTTCAACAGTCAGGCCCAGGTAGTTACCGATATCGCCACGGGTCATGGTCAGACGGAATTCACGTGGAGAGAAGCCACGCTGCGCAAAGCGACGAGACAGGTTATAGATAAATGCCGCCAGACGCTCTTCCGCGTTTTTCTTCGACAGCAACAGGATCATATCCTGGTCACCTTTGATCTCACCACTCATCAGACGCATCATCTGCTGACGCAGATTAGGCATTTTGCCGGACAGATCATCAAGAGTCTCAAACGGGATTTCACAGACCATTGAGGTTTCCAGTGCCTGCGCAAAACTCGGATGATGGCCGCTACCAATCGCGTCGAAACCAACCAGGTCGCCCGCGAGATGGAAGCCGGTGATTTGCTCATCGCCTTGTTCAGTAATGGTATAGCTCTTGATCGTACCGGAACGAATGGCATAGAGCGATTTCAGCTCATCACCCGCTTTAAACAGCGTCTGGCCTTTCTGGATCGGCTTTTTACGCTCGATAATATTATCAAGCTGATCAAGCTCATGCTCGTTAAGTGTGAACGGGATGCAAAGCTGGCTGATACTGCAATCCTGGCAATGGATAGCACAACCGCCAGACTGAATGCGCCGTATAATTCGCTTTTCCGGGATCATAGGTCTGCTCAAGCCGTAATTGATATTTGTCAATTTTAACATCTTTTTGGAGAGCACGTAAGTCTGAGGTCACCCCAATAGCGGATAATTCCGACATGTGTGAATAAAATATTTCTATCCCTTTGAAAAACCTTACTTTCCCTGTGGCGTCTTTACGTAAAAGTGTGAGCAAGAAGGCACGAATTGCCTGGATACTACAGCAACAGGTAACCTTCATGGCGCAACAACCACTCTTTCCGCTGCACGCCACCGGCGTAACCGGTCATGGTGCCGTTACGTCCGATCACGCGGTGGCAGGGCACCACGATGCTGATCGGATTTGAACCGTTCGCCGCGCCAACCGCTCGCGCTGCGCCAGGGCGTCCCAGTTGCTCAGCCAACTGACCGTAGTGCATCACCTGACCACAAGGAATAGTGCGTAAGGTTTGCCAGACTTCCCGCTGAAAAGGGGTGCCGCCGGTGGCGGTTGGCAGCGTATCGATCGCGCTGAGGTTACCGGCAAAATAGTCGGCAAGTTTGTCGCACAGACCGCCCGGATTGGTCGCACTAATACGGGTATAACCTTGTGCGCGGTAATGAATATCCAGCAGTTGCACCATGCGTTCACTGTACTGTTCCCACTCGATAGCGCGAAGTTTGAACTGCTCGTCGCAAATGACCCAAAGTGGGCCCAGCGGGGTCATCATTTTCTCTTCCAGTAGTGTCAGCATCGGTTGCCTCGTTGGCATGCAGTCGGTGGGGCATCAACGTATCATGGTCACTGCCAGCAGTGCTATACCCCTGATTTGGGATAAAAAAATAGAGCCTGTCTACATCCGCCAGACTCTACAGTACACACAGCAGTTTATCCTTCATCTATGCCCGTTATTTTTCCTGGTGGCGGGTAATGTCTTATAGCAAGAACCGTTTAACTATGCCAGCAAACTGGAGTGATTGATTTCACGAAAATCTAAGGTAAATCAACCAGATTAAACGGCACTGCTGCACTGTTTTACTCTGAGTAAAACCAGCGTTAATTAGTAAAGCAAAGGTATGTGACACGTGGATGTTTACTGGAAGCATCTGTAAACCGTTGTCGCCCTCCAGGGGGACGGCTATGATAGTAGCTGCCTTTAAAAAGCGGGAGGACACAGCATGAATCTTGACGACAAATCGTTATTTCTTGACGCCATGGAGGATGTTCAGCCGCTGAAACGTTGCGCCGACGTACACTGGCAGCCCGTGCGCAATGTGCGGACCCCGCAACGTATTGATACACTCCAGCTTGATAATTTTCTCACCACCGGTTTTCTGGAGATCGTCCCGCTGGCGCAACCTTTAGAGTTTCGCCGTGAGGGGCTGCAACAGGGCGTACTCGATAAGCTGCGTACGGGGAAATACAGCCAGCAGGCGAGCCTCAATCTGTTGCGTCAGCCGGTGGAAGCCTGTCGTCAACAGCTGTACAGCTTTCTGCTCCAGTCGTTACGCGATGGACTGCGCAATGTGCTGATCATTCACGGTAAAGGGCGAGACGATAACTCACATGCCAACATCGTGCGCAGCTATCTGGCACGCTGGTTGACCGAATTCGACGAGGTTCAGGCCTACTGCACGGCGCTGCCACATCACGGCGGCAGCGGAGCGTGCTATGTGGCGTTGCGTAAATCCGCACAGGCGAAGCAGGAAAACTGGGAACGTCACGCCAAGCGCAGCCGTTAATGCAGTAAAAGCGACAACTCCTGCGCGGCTTTTTGCAGCTCGGGCAGTACGCGGCTGCGCAGCTCGTCCGCCGTCACCTGTCCGGCATGTACACCCACATTCAGCGCCGCCTGGACCTGACCCTGGCTGTTCATCAGCGGCACAGCAATGGACCGCAGCCCCATTTCCAGTTCCTGATCGTTGAGCGCATAGCCCTGCTGCCGGACTCTCTTCAGTTCGGCGCGCAGGGCGGGGACGGAATCCACAGTCTGCGAGGTGTAGCGGATCATGGTGATGCGCCCGAGCATGTCGTTCAGCTTGTCCTCAGAAAGATGGCTAAGCAAAACGCGTCCCATTGAGGTGGACCACGCGGGCAGCCGACTGCCGATGTCCAGATCGATGGTCATAATGCGTGAGCTGGAGGCGCGGGCGATATACAAAATATCGTCACCGTCGAGGGTGGCGATGGAACAGGATTCATTGAGCATTTCACTCAGATGTTTCAGAACCGGTTGAGTGGCGCGAGCCAGCGGAGTGGAGGCCAGATAGGCATGTCCCAGTGCCAGGATCCGCGGACGCAGTTCGAAATTTTTCCCATCTTCGGCATAAACGAAACCCAGTTTTCCCAGCGTATACAGACAGCGTCTGACTGCCGCGCGCGGGATCCCGGTTTTCTGGCTAATCTGCGATATCGACATAACCCGTCGCTGCGGCGTGAACGCCTGAATCACCTCCAGCCCGCGTGCCAGTGATGCCATATAGTTTGGATCGCCCTTAAACGGATCGGTCTCGTTGTTCAGTCGGTCATCAGGATGTTTTTCCACTGTTTTCCTCTCGTTGTTCGCCACGGATCACATTCTTCGTACAAACATAAACGATGTTCGATTATCGCACCATATTTCGATTATCGCCCTTGCCTGACTTCGTTAAGTGGGTCACATTTTGTGCGAACAACGCAAAAATGTGCGAAATCCGCACCACAAGGAGCGAGCTGATGATTGATAAAAGTGTGCCTTCGCTGGAGGAGGCCATCGCCGGGATCCCGGACGGTGCGACCATCATGATTGGTGGTTTTGGTACGGCCGGACAACCCACCACATTGATTGATGCGCTCATCGCGCAGGGGGCTCGCGACCTTACCATCATCAATAACAATGCGGGTAACGGTGAAGTCGGTCTGGCGGCACTGTTGAAGGCCAGACGCGTACGCAAAATGATCTGCTCTTTTCCGCGTCAGGTGGATTCA
This sequence comes from Citrobacter sp. Ca225, assembly GCF_030337175.1. Classification (NCBI taxonomy): domain Bacteria; kingdom Pseudomonadati; phylum Pseudomonadota; class Gammaproteobacteria; order Enterobacterales; family Enterobacteriaceae; genus Citrobacter; species Citrobacter sp. Ca225. The sequence continues at coordinate 84,269 of NZ_JAOWCD010000052.1, forward strand.
CAGATTTTCGATGACCTGTATCGCCGTGGCGAGGTTGAACTGGAGCTGGTACCCCAGGGGAATCTGGCGGCGCGCATTCAGGCTGCCGGTGCTGGCCTGGGGGCTATCTATACGCCAACAGGCTACGGTACGCCGCTGGCTGAAGGCAAAGAAACCCGCCACATCGAAGGGAAAAACTATGTGCTCGAATACCCGATTAACGCCGATTTTGCCCTGATAAAGGCGCATCAGGCCGATCGCTGGGGGAATCTGGTGTACCGCAAAGCGGCACGAAACTTTGGTCCGATCATGGCGACCGCCGCGCAAACCACGGTGGTGGAGGTGAATCAGATTGTCCCTCTCGGCGAGCTTGATCCCGAGCACGTCATCACGCCGGGGATTTTTGTCCAGCGCGTATTTTCTCTGGAAAACCTCACCCACGCCACGCTGCGCGCCTAAGGAGTAAACGATGAAGAAATTATCCCGTGACGAAATGGCCAGACGCGTAGCGCAGGATATCCCGGAAGGGGCATACGTCAATCTGGGGATTGGTTTACCAACCCGTATCGCCAACTACCTGCCTGCGGAAAAAGAGATTTTCCTGCACAGTGAAAATGGCCTGCTCGGGATGGGGCCAAAACCGGCGGAAGGGGAAGAAGATCCGGAGCTGATTAATGCCGGGAAAGAGTACGTCACGCTGTTGCAGGGCGGTTGCTATTTCCACCATGGTGACTCCTTCGCCATGATGCGCGGCGGGCACCTGGATATCTGCGTGCTGGGGGCGTATCAGGTCTCAGCCTCCGGGGATCTCGCCAACTGGAGCACCGGCGCGCCGGACGCCATTCCCGCCGTGGGCGGCGCGATGGATCTGGCGATCGGCGCGCGTCAGGTATTTGTGATGATGGACCATCTGACCCGCGACGGCGAGTGCAAACTGGTTGAACACTGTACCTATCCCTTAACCGGCATGGGCTGCGTCAGCCGCATTTATACCGACCTGGCGGTGATCGACATTACCGATTCGGGACCGGTTGTCCGGGAAATTTTCAATGGTCTGTCTTTTGAGGAACTGCAACGTCTGACGCCGGTGACTCTGAGCTGTGAACCGCTGGCGCAAAGCGCATAAGGAACTATGATGAATCAGGCATTTATCTGCGATGCAGTGCGCACACCGTTTGGTCGATTCGGCGGAACGCTGGCGAACATCAGGGCCGACGATCTGGCCGCTATTCCACTGAAAGCACTGCTTGAACGCAACCCAGGCCTTGATCCTGCGGCGATCGATGACGTGATTTACGGCTGTGCGAATCAGGCGGGAGAAGATAACCGCAACGTGGCGCGGATGGCGCTGCTGCTGGCCGGGTTGCCGGAAAGCGTCCCGGGCAGTACGGTAAACCGTCTGTGTGGTTCCAGCCTCGATGCCATTGGTATTGCCGCGAGAGCGATTAAAAGCGGCGAAACACAGCTGATGATCGCCGGTGGCGTGGAGAGCATGTCACGTGCGCCGTTTGTGATGGGCAAAGCGGAAAATGCGTTCAGCCGCAACATGAAAATCGAAGACACTACGATTGGCTGGCGCTTCATCAACGCGCAAATGAAAGCACGCTATGGCGTGGATTCTATGCCGGAAACGGCGGAAAACGTGGCGCAGGAGTTTGGCATAACGCGCGCCGATCAGGATGCGTTTGCGCTGCGCAGCCAGTTGAGAACCGCTGCCGCTCAGGAGCAGGGGCTATTTGCACAAGAGTTAATTTCAGTGACAGTGTCACAAAAAAGAGGCGAGCCGCTGCTTTTTGGCAAAGATGAACATCCGCGTGCGACATCGATGGAGGCGCTCGCCAGGCTGAAAGGGGTCGTCCGTCCTGACGGTACCGTGTCGGCGGGCAATGCGTCTGGCGTTAACGACGGTGCCTGTGCGCTCCTCATCGCCAGCGAGCAGGCGATGGCACAGCAAAGTCTACACCCGCTGGCGCGGATTGTCGGCGTGGCAACTGCCGGCGTCGCCCCGCGAATTATGGGGTTTGGCCCGGCGCCAGCGGTCCGTAAAGTACTGGCGCAGACGGGCTTAACGCTTGGCCAGATGGATGTTATCGAGCTTAACGAGGCGTTTGCCGCGCAGGCACTGGCGGTGATGCGTGATTTGGGGTTACCCGATGATGCCGCGCAGGTGAATCCTAACGGCGGTGCGATTGCCCTCGGTCACCCGTTGGGGGCATCAGGTGGGCGTCTGGCGATGACCGCCGCTTACCAGTTGCAGCGTACCGGCGGACGCTATGCACTCTGTACCATGTGCATTGGCGTCGGCCAGGGGATCGCATTGATTATTGAACGTGTGTAAGGAGCAGGAATGACCTTGTTAACCCCGTTGATGCGCGGAACGGCGCTCACGGCAGAATTTTCAGACATCCAGCTTCTTCAGGGGATGCTCGATTTTGAGGCCGCGCTTGCCCGTGCGCAGGCGGCCTGCGGCGTGATACCGGCAACGGCTGTCGGGCCTATCACCCAGGCTTGTCATGCGCAGGAGTTTGATCGACAAGCACTGGCAGAATCGGCGCGGGCGGCGGGCAATCTGGCCATTCCGTTGGTGCAACACTTAACCGCGCGGGTGAAGCGTGAGGATCCTGACGCCGCACGTTACGTACACTGGGGGGCAACCAGCCAGGATGTGATCGATACCGGACTGGTCCTGCAATTGCGAGTGGCGCTCAATCACACGCAATGTGCGCTGAGTCAATTGACGGCGGTCTTTGCTCAGCAGGCGCATCGCTATCAGCATACCGTCATGCCGGGTCGCACCTGGATGCAGCAGGCGCTGCCGGTGACCTGGGGGCTAAAACTGGCCGGTACGCTTGATGCGCTGCTGCGCTGGCAGGAACGCCTGCAATCGCTGTTGCCGCGTGTGCTGGTGCTGCAGTTTGGCGGTGCGGCGGGAACGCTGGCGTCACTTGGGCAGAACGCGCTACCGGTGGCAGAGCGACTCGCGCAGGAACTGGCGTTGACGTTGCCAGATACGCCCTGGCATACCCAGCGCGATCGGCTGCTGGAAGTGGGGGCATGGTACGCCGGTGTCGGCGGTACTCTCGGTAAGTTTGCTCAGGACTTCGCGCTGCTGATGCAGACCGAAGTGGCGGAAGTGAGCGAACCCGCCGTCGCGGGTCGGGGCGGATCGTCGGCGATGCCGCACAAGCGAAATCCGGTGAGCTGCGCGGCGATCCTCACTGCCATGCAGAAAACGCCGGGACTGATGGCCACACTCTACAACAGTCAGTTACAGCAGCATGAACGTGCGCTCGGCGGCTGGCAGGCAGAATGGGAAGTTCTGCCGGAGATCGTCATGCTGGTCGGGCACGCAATTGAGGAAACCCAATCGCTCGTCCTGAATATGCAGGTCTTCCCGCAAAAGATGCGTGACAATCTGGATATCACTCAGGGCCTGATGATGGCGGAATCGGTCACGCTGGCATTGGCGGCGTTTATCGGCAAGCAGGATGCCCATCATCTGATTGAAAGGCTGTGCCATCGCGCGGTGACAAGCGGTCATTCCCTGCATTCGATACTCGTTGAGGAGCCGCAGGTGATGGCCCATCTTAATGAATCTCAACTGGTGGCGTTACTGGACCCAGGCACGGCAACGGGCTGCGCGGCGCAGTTTGTGCAACGCGTGCTTGCACGTTATGAGGAACAACAGCATGGAACTGAATTACCAGATTGATGGCCCGGACGACGCGCCGGTGGTAGTGCTATCCAATTCTCTCGGTACGACGCTTGCGATGTGGGCGCCACAGCTTGCGGCGCTGAGCGCGCAATATCGAGTGCTGCGTTATGACACCCACGGACATGGCGGAACGAACAATGTGGGGCCAACCGATCTCGCCCGGCTGGGGCAGGATGTGATTGCGTTACTCGATCACCTGGATATCCCGGCAGCGCATTTTTGCGGGATCTCAATGGGAGGACTCACCGGGCTGTGGCTGGCCTGTCATCAGCCGCAACGATTGCTGAGCGTAACAGTGATTAACAGCGCTGCGCGTATAGGCGACGAGGCGAGTTGGCGCGCCCGCGCGCAAAGCGTTCGTCAGAATGGACTGCGCGAGATTGCCGCCAGCGCCCCGGAACGCTGGTTCAGCCCTGCTTTTCGTCAGTCGGCACCGCAAACGGTCGCCGCATTGTGTGAGCAACTCGCCGCGTCGTCAGCCGAAGGGTACGCCGCCTGCTGTGAAGCGCTGGCAACGGCCGATTTGCGTGAGCAAATTGCCGGGATCACACGGCCAGTGCTGCTGATTGCCGGTGAAAATGACCCCGTCACCACGGTGGACGACGCTCAGTTTATGCACCAGCGTATTGCCGGTTCGGTACTGGCTGTGGTGAAGGCGTCCCATTTATCCACTATTGAAGCGCCGGGTGCGGTGAACGCGGCGTTGTTATCGTTTCTGGGAGGACAATATGCAGGATGAAGAACGTTATCAGCAGGGAATGGCCGTACGCAGGGCGGTTCTGGGCGATGCGCATGTTGACAGGACGGTGGAAAACCTGACGCCGCTGAATGAAGAATTTCAACACTTTATTACCCGTTATGCCTGGGGCGATATCTGGAGCCGCCCCGGACTGGATCGGCATACGCGCAGTATGATAACCATTGCGATGCTGATTGCGTTAAACCGCGAAGCGGAGCTAAAAATGCATCTCAATGCCGCGTTCAACAACGGCGTGACGCGTGAGGAGTTGAAAGAGCTGATCATGCATTCGGCACTTTATTGCGGTCTGCCCGCCGCCAATGCGACATTGCATCTGGCACAGCAAGTTTTTGACCAGCGCGACGCCGACGGGAAGTAAATCAGGCCCCCGGCGGCGGTGCGTGTCGTCGGGGACGCTGTTTCTCAGGCGGCCAGTACCCGGTTTCTGCCATCATTTTTGGCCCGGTAAAGCGCAGCATCCATCCGCTTAAACAGTTCATCGATACTTTCGTTCGGTTCGCGGTGGGCCACGCCAATGCTCACGGTAAAGCGCGGTAGGCCGGGAAGCCCGATTTTCGCGACCGACGCGCGGATGGATTCGGCTAACTGCAACGCGGTCTCCAGCGGCGTGCGCGGTAACAACAGGACAAACTCCTCGCCGCCCCAGCGAAACACTAAATCCCCTTTGCGTGCGCAGGACTCCAGGTTTCGCGCCAGCTCGCAGAGAACCTCATCGCCTTTCAGGTGACCATACAGGTCATTAATGCTTTTAAACCGATCGGTATCAATGAGCAGCAGGCTGTAGTCCTGGGCCAGGGTGAGATGCTGCATCTGCCCCTGTTCGGTCAGTTGATAGAACTGGCGGCGATTGAGCAATCCAGTAAGTGCGTCATGCAGGGCGGCGCGCTCCAGTTCCTGTTCAAGACGTTTCTGCTCGGTAATATCGTGAATGATGCACAACATCAGTCTGTCGCCGTAGATTTCAATCGGCCCGGCATAGGTTTGCACATGGCGGGTGGTGCCATCGGCAATTTTATGGACAAAATTCAGCGGCTTATGCCCACCCGGCAGTCGCGCAATTTCATGCATAACAGGCAGAATCTGGCGACCCAACATATTGATTTCCCATGTGTGTTTTTGGCACATCGCCTCCAGGCTGTAGCCGTAGAAATTGAGCGCCGCTAGGTTGGCGTCGACAATCAGACCATCTCTTGACGGATCGATCAGCAGCATCGGGGCGGAGTTCGTGAGAAAAAATCGGGCATAAAATCCCTGTTTTTTACGCTGATAGGTGGCAGACCGGCTGGCTTTCAACCCCTGTACCGCCGGGATATCAATGCCTTCGAACAGAATGACTTCACCGGTTCCTGGCAGATCGTTAATCGATAACCGACAGGTGAGTGCGGCCTGATGATTTTCACGAGGCACCGTCAGAATCTCGACAATATCCCGCTGGCGGCGAAGATCGGTAATATAGTTCGGCAACGTATTCTGCGCATGGGTGGAATACACCCCTTTACGCAGCTGGCTGAAGGTGTACCCTTGCATCACCTCTCTGGCGATACGATTGGCAAAAACTAATTCTTCGGTACAGGGGGAGACGATCCAGACCGGCTGTGTTAATAAATCCAGTGCATTCAGGTTGTGCGCAATCATCAGTAATCCTGTTCTTTTTATTAATTATTGTGCGACCATGCCGATGAAATGCATTGACCAGATCCCCATACCAAGCGTAATACCGCCCGATAAGCGCCAGAATGCCGATTCTCGCCGCACAGAAATAGCCACTTTACACGCGCACGCTGTCGAGGGAGACAAATGCAGCGATGAACGCAACAAGAAACGAGATGCTGATTCAAACGGGCGCCCATGATACGTGCAACATCTGGCTTTCCATCGAATGTCTGTCGTGCAGTTAAATTTAGCAGGGATTCATCCATTCGCATGAGAAATGAAAGGTCAGCTACTGGAATTTTTGCCCACCTCATTAACGTCCAGAGGCGAAAAGCGGCAAGAGCACGAGTGCGCTTATTAACACGTTATGAAATCTAATCATTTAAGCCAGATTAAACGTTCATCAATGATGAGTGTCGTATCACTTAATTGTTAAGCAGTAGAATCGCTTGGGAGGGTAAGGGAAAGCGGCCTCACCTCATGATGAACAATAAGCATAAGGTAAACTTAATCGGCAATATCCTTCTTTAAGGTAAATTTTATGGATCTCTGCGTGAAGTTTGGACAGAGAGCGGAACGAGAAGAATATATGCTTTTCTGATGCTATATAAATATGACCTGCCATATTAACCTCTAACAGGTTTAAAATGTTAAAACACATTAGCGTCAGAACATTTATTATCGTATTTCTACTATTTACCTTTGGCCTGATTAACACTGTGCAAATAATGTACTCGGTCAGGCTACCGGTTATTATTTCAATGAACGTGATTTTTTTGTTGGCGCTATTCGCCTTATGGTGCTACATGACAATATATCTTGTCACGCCCATTAATACCGTAAAGAAAAGTATTGAACAGGTGACAGCGGGAAATCTCGCCGTTTATATTCCCGAATTTGGTAATAACTGTGCCGGGAGACTGATTCCGGGTATCAACAGCTTATCCGGCAGTATCGCGACGCTGGTACGTGAGATCCGACTTTCCTCGAAGACGGCGCTGTTGTTGTCAGAGCAACTGGCCGCCCGTAGCGCTGAATTATCCGTAAAAACGGAGCAGCAGTCTGCCTCTTTAATCCAGACGGCGGCCAGCATGGAACAGATGGCCGCCAGTACGCGTAACAACGCTGACCACACGCGACTCGCTAACCAGCAGGCCAATAGCGCGATGCAATGTGCATACAAAGGCAGCGAATTAATGGTTCAGGTTGCCAGCAACATGCATTCGATTACGACTTGTACCCAGCAAATGACAGAAATAATTACCCTGATTGATGATATTGCGTTTCAGACCAATATTCTGGCCCTGAATGCCGCAGTCGAAGCGGCGCGCGCCGGTGAGCAGGGAAAAGGATTTTCCGTGGTGGCGACGGAGGTGCGAAATCTGGCGCACAGAAGTGCCGAAGCCGCAAAAAATATTCGGGGGCTTATCGACGTCACCCATCAAAATGTGCAGCAAGGCGCAACGGTTGTGGGCGAGACAGAAAAGAATATGCAGGAAATCGTCCAGGGCGCTGGGCAGTTAAGTCAGTTGATGCATGAAATATCAACCACCACGGCGGAACAGGAAAAAGGAATAAATCAGATAACCCAGGCAATGAATGAACTGGAAAAAGTTACTCAAAGTAACGCGTTGATGGTGGATGAATTATCCGGATCGTCGGATGTACTGAAATCACAGGTTGTCGATCTCCAGTCGAAAACCCATCAGTTCCGTTTAAGTGATGCAACAGAAGCGATTTCTCCCTCAGCGCACAAGCGCTACGCTCGCGGGTTTTCATAAGCCCTGATAACACATTGGGAGAATGAGTGGTTGCTTAACATACGTCGACAGCTAGACTAACCAGAAAAGCGCGAAGTATGGGAGGCAAAATGGAAGCCATTAAAGGGTCTCAAGTTAGTGTGCCGGATGCAGTATTTGCCTGGTTGCTGGATGGCAAGGGCGGTGTAAAACCGCTGGAAGATGATGATGTGATCAGCCGTGAGCATCCGTGCTGGCTGCATCTGAACTACACGCATCCGGACAGCGCGCAATGGCTGGCGACGACGCCGCTACTGCCGAATAATGTCAGGGATGCGCTGGCGGGAGAAAGCCTTCGTCCACGCGTCAGCCGTCTGGGTGAAGGGACGCTTATTACGCTGCGCTGTATCAATGGCAGCACGGATGAGCGTCCGGACCAACTGGTGGCGATGCGTCTGTATATGGATGAACGGCTGATTGTCTCCACGCGTCAGCGGAAGGTGCTGGCGCTCGACGATGTCGTCAGCGATCTCCAGGAAGGCACCGGGCCAGTTGACTGCGGCGGTTGGCTGGTGGACGTATGCGATGCGCTGACCGATCACGCCAGTGAATTTATCGAACAGTTACACGATAAAATCATCGATCTTGAAGACAATCTGCTCGATCAGCAAATCCCGCCGCGCGGCTTCCTCGCGTTATTACGAAAACAATTGATTGTGATGCGCCGCTATATGGCGCCGCAGCGCGATGTCTATTCGCGACTGGCTAGCGAGCGTCTGGCGTGGATGACGGACGATCAGCGACGCCGGATGCAAGATATTGCCGACCGACTGGGCAGGGGGCTGGATGAAATTGATGCCTGTATCGCCCGCACGGGCGTTATGGCGGATGAAATTGCCCAGGTAATGCAGGAGTCGCTGGCAAGACGTACCTATACCATGTCATTGATGGCGATGGTTTTCCTTCCCAGCACGTTTCTGACCGGACTGTTCGGCGTCAATCTCGGCGGCATACCCGGTGGAGGGTGGCAATTTGGCTTTTCACTCTTTTGTATTCTGTTAGTGGTTCTGATTGGTGGTGTTACTTTATGGTTGCATCGTAGTAAATGGTTGTAAAAACGGGTGTTTTAAGAGATTTCTCTGCCTAAAAACGGCTTTAAGATTGAGCGAAGTCAATAAATAGCACGCCTGTTCGGGGCAATATCACTCTTGCAGGTGAATGCAACGTCAAGCGATGGGCGTTGCGCTCCATATTGTCTTACTTCCTTTTTTGAATTACTGCATAGCACAATTGATTCGTACGACGCCGACTTAAATAAGTCGGCTTTTTTTTGCCTGTACGTTTTCAGCGACTACCCTGAAAGGGAGCCAATGAAATCCCGGAGGCAAAAATGTTCCATCTGTTAACTCACCGCCAACAAGACATTCATTTCTCGGATCCCGTTCCCACCGATCCCGTTCCTGTGCCCGATCCGATCCCACGTCCACAGCCGATGCCCGACCCGCCGCCCGACGAAGTACCGATTAAGTTGTCGCATCACAGCCGCAGATCTGCGAGGATACGCGCCTGCCGACTGTGAGTCGTTTACCGTGAGATTAAATTGTGACTGCTTTTGCTACTCTGAATGTATTACCCGCCGCCCAGCTCGAGAATCTGAACGAGTTGGGGTATCTGTCCATGACCCCCGTCCAGGCGGCGGCGCTGCCAGCGATCCTTGCCGGGCAGGATGTGCGGGTGCAGGCAAAAACCGGCAGCGGTAAAACGGCTGCATTTGGTCTCGGTTTGTTACAGCATATTGATGCCACTCTGTTTCAGACGCAGTCGCTGGTTCTGTGCCCGACGCGCGAACTGGCGGATCAGGTGGCCGGTGAACTACGTCGTCTGGCGCGTTTCTTACCGAATACCAAAATCCTGACGCTTTGCGGTGGTCAACCCTTCGGAGCACAGCGCGATTCTCTTCAGCACGCGCCGCATATTATCGTCGCCACGCCTGGTCGTTTGCTCGACCATTTGCAAAAGGGCACCGTTTCGCTGGACGCGTTGACCACGCTGGTGATGGATGAAGCAGACCGGATGCTGGATATGGGATTCAGTGAGGCAATCGACGAGGTGATCCGTTTCGCGCCCGCGTCGCGTCAGACGCTATTGTTTTCGGCCACCTGGCCGGAAGCGATTGCCGCAATCAGCGGTCGCGTGCAGCGAAATCCGCTCGCTATCGAAATTGACACGGTGGATGCGCTCCCCGCCGTCGAACAGCAATTCTTTGAAACCTCTGCGCACGGTAAGATACCGCTGTTGCAAACGTTGCTCAGTCAGCATCAGCCGGCTTCCTGCGTGGTGTTCTGTAATACTAAAAAGGATTGTCAGACGGTGTGCGATGCGCTCAATGAGGCCGGGCAAAGCGCGCTGGCGCTTCATGGCGATCTGGAACAGCGAGACCGCGATCAAACGCTGGTGCGTTTTGCCAACGGCAGCGCGCGGGTGCTGGTGGCGACGGATGTTGCGGCCCGCGGGCTTGATATCAAATCGCTGGAGCTGGTGGTGAATTTCGAACTGGCGTGGGATCCGGAGGTGCACGTCCACCGGATTGGCCGTACCGCGCGCGCCGGGAACAGCGGTCTGGCTATCAGTTTTTGTGCTCCGGAAGAGGCGCAGCGGGCGAATATTCTCTCTGAAATGCTGCAGATCCGCCTTAACTGGGTCCCTGCGCCAACGCAACGCAGCATCGCGCCGCTGGTCGCCGAAATGGCGACATTGTGTATCGACGGTGGCAAGAAAGCCAAAATGCGACCAGGCGATGTGCTGGGGGCGTTAACTGGAGATATGGGTCTGGATGGCGCGGACATTGGCAAAATTACCGTGCATCCGGCGCATGTCTATGTGGCGGTCCGTCAGTCGGTCGCGCATAAGGCATGGAAACAACTGCAGAATGGGAAGATTAAAGGTAAAACCTGTCGGGTGCGTTTACTGAAATAAACCCGAGTTGGGCCGGAGATGAAAACGATCCGGCCCATGGCTATTACTTCACTTCGACAACGTTCAGGCGAAGTTCATCAAGCTGATTATCGTCTTCTTCCGGTTGCCAGCCTGCAGGCTGGAGCGGGATCTCTTCACGATCAAATGCCAGATCGCCGCCATCAACAACGTCAGAACCGTGCTTAATCCCTTTGAAGTCGAACAGGTTAATGTCGCTCAGGTGTGAAGGCACCACGTTCTGCATGGCGCTGAACATGGTTTCAATACGGCCTGGATAACGCTTATCCCAGTCACGCAGCATATCGGCAATCACCTGACGTTGCAGGTTTGGTTGCGAACCGCACAGGTTGCAAGGGATGATCGGGAAGCCTTTGGCTTCAGCAAAGCGTTCGATATCCTTCTCACGGCAGTAAGCCAGTGGGCGGATCACGATATGTTTACCATCATCGCTCATCAGTTTCGGCGGCATCCCTTTCATTTTCCCGCCGTAGAACATATTCAGGAACAGGGTTTGCAGAATGTCGTCGCGATGGTGACCCAGCGCAATTTTAGTCGCACCCAGCTCCGTCGCCGTGCGATACAGAATACCGCGACGCAGGCGTGAACAAAGAGAGCAGGTGGTTTTGCCTTCCGGGATCTTATCTTTCACGATCCCATACGTGTTCTCTTCAACTATTTTGTACTCAACGCCCAGTTGCTCAAGATACTCAGGCAGAATGTGTTCAGGGAAACCGGGCTGTTTCTGATCCAGGTTAACGGCAACCAGCGAAAAGCTAATCGGGGCGCTTTGCTGTAGATTGCGCAAAATTTCCAGCATGGTGTAGCTGTCTTTACCACCGGACAGGCAGACCATGATCCGGTCGCCATCTTCAATCATATTGAAATCGGCAATCGCTTCGCCGACGTTACGGCGCAGACGTTTCTGCAATTTATTCAGGTTGTACTGTTCTTTCTTCGTCGCTTGTTGATTTTCTAACATTATTTACTGTCTCGAACACCGGAAAGGGGCATGTCACGACACGCGTATCACCGTGCCAGTTTTGCGTTTCGCCTGGCAGTCTGCTCGTCGTCAATACGTCGATTCAGGCTACGTCAATTTCATATACCACCTGCGCGCGTTTTATGCCCCATCGGGTTTGCAATAAAAGACGTGAACGCTTCGGTTGAGCGAAGCCTACAGGCAAAAGTATGTCGCGTATGGTACGGATTACGGCGACGAATACCAGCACCTTTTACACGTCCGACGGTAAACGGCTTAAACTTACTTCTGAATTCTGGTCAGGCAATGATTTTCTGTCACTGGTGCGACGCTGACGATGATTAGCCTGGTCACGGTGCGACAGAATCAGGGCATTACGGAGCCCGCAAAAAGTCAATACGCCATTCTGGAGCGTAATGATCATATTTCCGTTATTCCTGATGAAAGCTAAGGAGAAGAAGGATGAATGAAGCAGCCTATAACGAAGCGAAAACCACCGGCGAACTCACGAAACAGCTAGCCAATGTGTTCATTGACCGAGGATTATCGTTAACCACCGCTGAGTCCTGCACCGGCGGTAATCTGGCGACGGCACTCTGTGCGGAATCCGATACCGCCGCCTTTTATGATATTGGTGTTATTACCTTCAGTGACAGGGCGAAGCAGACACTGCTCGGCGTACAGGCCAGTACGCTGGAAAAATATACCGCAGTGAGTGAACAGACGGTCAAAGAGATGTCCACGGGCATACGCGAGCGTGCCGGGACCGATATCAGCATTGCCATCAGTGGGTACGCCGGTCCGGACGGTGGGGAAGACGGAACGCCCGCCGGAACGGTCTGGTTTGCGTGGAATCTCCGCGGGGAGATTGTCACAAAGCGCGAGCTTTTTTCTGGTGAGTGTCAGGATGTTATCGAAAAAGCAGTCCGTTTCAGCCTTGCAGTGCTCCTGGAAGAGATCTCTGCCTGGGAGGGGCGTTGACCCCAGTGATCAATACGCTCTGCGATCTGACGCTCAATGATAGCCTTCACCCCCGGAAACCTTGCCGCGGAAGACAAAGTAGCTCCAGGCGGTGTACATCAAAATGACCGGGATAATCAGCAGGGTTCCCACCAGCATAAACCGTTGGCTGGCAGGCGGTGCTGCCGCCTCCCACAGCGTGATATGCGGTGGGATAATATGCGGCCATAAGCTGATGCCCAGCCCACTGAAGCCGAGGAAAATCAAACCCAGCGTCAGAATAAAGGGGCGCGCATGGCTGTTCATCTCTGCGCTCAGTCGCCAAATCCACAGGCTCAATACCAGCACAAGAATGGGCACCGGGACAAACCAGAAGAAATTGGGCAGGGTAAACCACCGTTCGGCGATAGCGGGCCAGCCGAGCGGCGTCCAGACGCTCACCACCGCAATAACCCCCAACAGGGCGAGGAGGACTTTACGGGTCAGGACGCGCATTCGCGCTTGCAGCGAACCCTCGCTTTTCATAATCAGCCAACTGGTGCCGAGCAGCAGATAGGCGACGATCAGGCCGACGCCGCAAAAGAGGTTGAAGGGGGTGAGCCAGTCCAGTGCTGAGCCGGCAAAACGGCGTTCTGTCACCTCGAAGCCGTTAATCACCGCTCCCACCACAATGCCCTGGCTGAATGTCGCGAGCAGCGAACCGCCGGCAAAGGCGTAATCCCAGAATGGTCGGTGGGAAGGTGTCGCCTTAAAGCGAAACTCAAAGGCCACACCACGAAAAATCAGGCCGATGAGCATCATTGTCAGCGGAATCGCCAGTGCGTCGGTGATCACCGCATAGGCCAGCGGGAACGCGCCAAAAAGGCCCGCGCCGCCGAGCACCAGCCAGGTCTCATTACCGTCCCAGACGGGTGCCACGCTGTTTACCATCGCGTCACGCTCGCCAGCGTCGTGAACCATGCTGAACAACATCCCAATGCCCAGATCGAAACCATCCATCACGATGTACATCAGCGTGGCAAAGATAATGATGACAAACCACATTACGGTGATATCGATACCCATTACGCCTTCTCCTCTTCATCCGTCACCGGTTCTGCCGCCGAGAGGGGGCGAGCCGGGGTGCCATCCGTTTGTGACGTCAGTTCACTGACAGGTTGCGGACCTTTGCGAATGAGCCTGAAAATGTAGTAATAACCCACGCCAAAAACAGCACAGTAGACGATGATAAAGACCAGCAAGCTGATGACCATTTGCATCGTGCTGTGTAATGACACCGCATCGCGGGTGCGTAAGAATCCGTAGATCACCCACGGTTGACGTCCTGCTTCCGTCGTGACCCAACCCGCCAACAGCGCCAGTAGTCCGGCAGGGCCCATTCCCAGCGCAAACCACAGGAACGGGCGAGACTGATACAGGCGCTGGCGCCAGCGCAGCCAGACGCTACAGAGACCCAGCGCAATCATGAGTAAACCTATGCCTACCATGATACGAAACGACCAGAAGACAACAGGGGAGTTAGGGCGATCTTCTTTGGGATAATCCTTCAGCGCAGGAACCTGTTTATCCAGACTGTGGGTCAGGATTAAACTACCCAGTGCCGGGATCTCCAGACCGTATTTTGTGCGCTCCTCTTCCATGTCCGGCATCCCAAACAGCAAGAGCGGTGTAGCCTCGCCGGGCGCGTTTTCCCAGTGGCCTTCGATAGCGGCAATTTTTACCGGCTGATGCTCAAGGGTATTGAGACCGTGCATATCGCCGACCACCGCCTGAATCGGCGCGACGATTAACGCCATCCACATCGCCATGGAAAACATTTTGCGGATGGCCGGCGTGTCGTTGCCGCGAAGTAAATGCCAGGCGGCAGAGGCTCCCACAAACATCGCGCTACTCAGGAAGGCGGCGATCGACATATGGAACAGACGATACGGAAAGGAGGGGTTGAAAATGATCGCCATCCAGTCCTGCGGGATCACATGACCGTTTTCAATGCTGAAACCTTGCGGCGTCTGCATCCAGCTGTTTGACGCGAGGATCCAGAAAGTGGACATCAGCGTTCCCAGTGCCACCATGCAGGTGGTGAAAAAATGCAGCGCTGGAGAAACTCTGTTCCAGCCAAACAGCATCACGCCCAGAAAACCCGCCTCCAGGAAGAAGGCGGTGAGCACTTCGTAAAGCAGCAGTGGGCCGGTAATACTGCCGGCAAACTGGGAAAAGCCGCTCCAGTTTGTGCCGAACTGGTAGGCCATCACCAGACCGGAAACGACGCCCATGCCAAAATTGACGGCAAAGATTTTTAGCCAGAAGTTGTAAAGCGAACGCCAGAGGTTGTTGTGCGTGCGCAGCCACATTCCTTCCAGTACCACCAGATAGCTGGCCAGCCCAATGGTAATCGCCGGGAAAAGAATGTGAAAAGAGACAGTGAAGGCGAACTGAAAACGGGCCAGATGAAAAGCATCAAGTTCAGGCACGGTATGCTACCCCATGACAAAGCGCTGCCATAAGCAGAGCGCAACAAAACTGTTTTTTCTTACCAACCAATAACCTCGGGCGCGGTTATCGTTTCTCCGCACTTCTATTGATATTACCGACCGCCAGGTCAGTTAATTTCAAATCGGTTTCTTTTTCTTCTTCAAGCGTTTGCGCCAGAAGTTTTACCGCGGCGGGATAGCCCAACTGTTCGGCGAGGGTTGCCAGCGTGCCGTAACTGGCAATTTCATAGTGCTCAACTTTTTGGGCGGCCGCAATTAATGCAGCATCGCGAACTTCATTTTTTTCTGTACTTTCGATGACCTCATTGGCTTCTTCAATTAAGCCTTCCATCGCTACGCATTTCATGCGTTTAATCTTAATCTTCGGTTCCTGTTCGATTATCTGGTCTATACGCGCAATTTGCCCTTGAGTTTCTTCCAGGTGCGCATTAAACGCGGCGCTGAGTTTTTCGTCAGAGGCCGCGCGGGCCAGTTTCGCCAGACCACGGGTTAATTGTTTTTCCGCGCTATAGGTGTCTGAAAGTAAATGGATGAAAACATCCTCGAGCGTTTTCATATTCATAACATCCTCTCCCGGTTCAGAAAAAATAACTGCGAGTCTACAGACAGACCCGCAGGACACTTTATTTATTAAAGGCTAAAGCAGTCTTACAATCAGGAGTTATCAGACTTACGTCCGCCACTATGGCTGTTCTGACCGCCTTTTTTTCCTGCTTCTGATGCACGCTGCGGATCGTTTTTGAAGTTCCCGCCGCTGTGCTGACCGCCTTTTTTACCCGCTTCAGATGCTTTATCACGGTCTTCTGCGAAATTACCGGAACCACCACGATGCTCTGCCATATCTCACCTCTTGTATATCGGTTATGTCAGTCAGATACAAAAATGTAATTTGTATCCGTCGTTGTTCAGGGCTTAAAGTTAGCGGCTATCCGCGAGGAGTCAAATTTCCACAAAAAATCAGAAAAAATTGACGGGTTACTTTTCAATATATTATCGAAAACACCCGCCTCGCTTATTTTATGAGGGTTTTGTAAATGTTGGTATGTAACTGCCTGAGCGCAGGGCGATTAAAAAAATAGTCTTCAGAATAAAACAGTATTCATTAAGAGGCGGCGTTTGAATGACCGAAAATTAATCACTCAGACGGCTTTAAGAACCTTCTCGCCAATTTTGTTCTACGCTTAAAAGTCCGTAGGAAAAATAACGAGAGGTAAACGCATGGCTGACCAGAATAATCAAAAGCAGATCACCAATAAAACGCATTCTGAGCATTTTCCGGCTCCGCCATTTCCGCACCAAAAACAACCTTTTCCAGGACTTGCCAGTAAAATGCAGCCCCGTCCCGATCATGGCGAAGAGAGCTATCAAGGGAGCGGCAGGCTTAACGGCAAGAAAGTCTTAATCACCGGGGGCGATTCCGGTATTGGTCGCGCGGTGGCGATTGCTTATGCGCGGGAAGGTGCCGATGTGGCTATTAATTATTTACCTGATGAAGAAGAAGATGCCCGTGAAGTGGTTGAACTGATTAAAAAAGCAGGCAGGAACGTGGCCGCGATTCCGGGTGATATCCGCGATGAAACCTTCTGCCAGACGCTGGTTAACCAGGCGGTAGATGCGTTAGGCGGGCTGGATATCCTGGTGAATAACGCGGGGCGCCAGCAATTCTGTGAGTCAATTGACGATCTCACTACCGAAGCGTTTGATGCCACGTTCAAGACCAATGTTTACGCGACATTCTGGATTACGAAGGCTGCACTTCGTCATCTCTCATCGGGCAGTGTGATCATTAACACCACCTCAGTCCAGGCGTATGAACCGAGCGATATCCTGTTGGATTATGCGCAGACCAAAGCGGCGATCGCCGTCTTCACCAAATCGCTGGCGAAACAACTGGCGCCGAAGGGGATTCGGGTTAACGCCGTCGCGCCGGGTCCCTACTGGACGGTGTTGCAGTGCTGCGGAGGTCAGCCACAGGAAAAAATCGAGAAATTTGGCGCGCAGTCCCCGCTTGGTCGACCCGGTCAACCGGCGGAGATCGCACCGCTGTATGTCACGCTGGCGGCACCAGAGAACAGCTACACGTCCGGTCAGGTCTGGTGTTCAGACGGTGGCACCGGGACCTTATAACGCGCGGTTTGCCAGCCAATGACGACAGGAGAAATGTGAATGAAAGCACTCACTTATCATGGCCCGCATCACGTTAGCGTTGATTCTGTGCCCGATCCGGGCCTTGAGGCGCCGGACGATATTATTCTTCGCGTGACCGCCACCGCCATTTGCGGATCGGATTTGCATCTTTACCGCGGCAAAATCCCTGGTACGCATCATGGCGATATTTTTGGTCATGAGTTTATGGGCGAAGTGGTGGAGACCGGTCCGGAGGTGACGGCAGTCAGTAAAGGCGATCGGGTGGTGATACCTTTTGTCATCGCCTGTGGTGAGTGCTTTTTCTGTCATCTGCATCAATATGCCGCCTGCGAAAATACCAACAGCGGTAAAGGTGCAGCCCTGAACCGTAAAAACATCACGCCGCCCGCCGCGCTGTTTGGCTACAGCGATCTCTACGGCGGGATCCCTGGCGGGCAGGCAGAATTTGTCCGCGTCCCGAAGGCGAATGCCGGCCCCTTCAAAGTGCCGGATACATTGCCTGATGAAAAGGTGCTTTTTCTGTCAGATATTTTGCCAACAGCGTGGCAAGCGGTGAAGAATGCCGACATCAGGCAGGGTTCAAGCGTGGCTATCTTTGGCGCGGGCCCGGTGGGTTTACTCTGCGCCGCCTGTGCCCGGCTGAACGGTGCGGAGCATATTTTTATCATTGATCATAACGACTACCGGCTCGAGTTTGCGCATCAGCGTTACGGCGCGATCCCGATTAATTTTGATAAAAACGACGATCCGGCAGAATGGATCATTGATAACACGCCCGGACATCGCGGTGTGGATGCGGTGATTGATGCTGTCGGTTTTGAGGCGAAGGGCAGTCTGACAGAAACCGTACTGAGCACGTTGAAAATTGAAGGCAGCAGCGGTAAAGCGCTCCGGCAATGTATCGCCGCTGTGCGCCGTGGTGGGGTCGTCAGCGTCCCTGGCGTGTATGCCGGTTTTATTCATGGATTCATGTTTGGTGATGCCTTTGACAAAGGACTGACCTTCAAAATGGGTCAGACCCACGTGCATGCTTATCTGCCGGATCTGCTTAGTCTCATTGAACAGGGGCTACTGACACCGGAAGAAATCGTGACTCACCATATGCCACTCGAAGAGGCCGCGCGGGGTTACGAAATATTTGAAAAGCGTGAAGAGGCGTGTCGAAAAGTGATTCTGGTGCCTGGTCTGACGCAAGAAAAGGCCACCGTCTGAGGCGTGGATTGATCAGCAACACCGGTTATGGCACAACGAAAAGCCCGCAGCGATGTGCGGGCTGAAAATGTTAGCGTACGACCAGAACGGAACACTCTGCATGGCGTACCACGGCAGCGGCGTTCGACCCTAACAGATAGGTGGTAATGTCCGGACGGTGGGATGCGATAATCACCATATCCGCAGGCAGTGTTTTCGCCATTTCCAGAATCTTATCTTTTGGCGAGCCTTCAACGACATGGATCTGCACTCTGTCCGACGGGATAGTGAACTTCTTGATAATCTCTTCCAGTTGAGATTTCGCTTCGGCTTTCAGATCGTCCATGGCAGGCAACTCCGCAGAGTAGGCCAGGCCCAGTGCAGAATAGTAAGGCAGAGACGGAATGACGGTCAGGAAATGAACCTGAGCATCGTCAATTTTCGCCTCGGCTTCGACATGATTAATCACACGTTGAGTTAATTCTGAGTCTGAAATATCGATAGGTACAAGAATTGTTCTGTTCATTAAACCTCCTGTTTGAGTATCCCTATAAAGTGTAACGTCTTATCACCGATTCAGTACAATGACAAAGATCACAATTCAACATTATTTGCTTTTGATTTCCGGGTACTTTCCCTTAATAACCCCGTCATAAAATCGGCCTTTTGAGACCACAGAAAGAAAATTTCGGTATATATGCGCAGGAACTCCGCGATATTGCAGAACACCGGTCTGGTAGAAACGAATTTCAAGCGTAGAGGATTTCTCGTCATAGCCGACGGAGGCAATTCGTGATGATTTTACAGGCTGATGGTTCATGGCAGCATCCTCGACGGCAGGTCATACCATGAATATATCATTTAACCCACGGGGATTTTAGTCTTCGTGATATCGCATTTTGTTATAGGCAAAACGAATGGGTTATGACGGTGAGGGAAAGGGCAGAAGCCCGCCGATACCAGCGGGCAGAAGGGCTTAGAACTGATAGACCATACCGAGTGCGACGACGTCATCGGTATTAATATTGTTACGAGAATAGAAGTTGTCGTCGTTATCCAGCAGGTTGATTTTATAATCAACATAGGTGGACATGTTTTTGTTGAAGTAGTAAGTCGCGCCAACATCCGCGTATTTCACCAGATCTTTGCTGTCGTCATTGCCCTGACCGGTCAGATCTTTACCTTTTGACATCAGGAAGGACACCGCCGGACGCAGACCGAAGTCGAACTGGTATTGCGCCGTCACTTCAAAGTTCTGGGTTTTGTTTGCTACGCCGTCATCACCGTACGGGGTCATGTTACGGGTTTCAGAGTACATGGTAGCCAGATAAATGTTGTTGGCGTCATATTTCAGACCCGCTGTCCAGGCATCTGCCTTATCGCCACCCGCGACGCGGCCACCCGCATTGACTTGCTCGTTGGTACGGTCGGAGGTGGTGTAGGCTGCACCGAAGCTAACGCCCATTCCGAAGTCATAGGTCGACGAGATACCGAAACCGTCGCCGTTGGAGTTCTGGACAGTACGATCGCCGCCGTTGCCGGTACCTTCCTGGAAGAAATCATCTTCATTAGTGGACTGGTTTTCATTGGCACCCTGATACTGCAGTGCGAAGTTCAGACCGTTAACCAGACCGAAGAAGTCCGTGTTACGGTAAGTAGCAACACCGTTGGTGCGACCTACCATAAAGTTATCGGAATAGGTGTAGGAGTCGCCGCCGAATTCAGGCAGCATATCGGTCCAGCCTTCCACGTCATACATCACGCCGTAGTTACGACCGTAGTCGAATGAACCGTATTCACCAAATTTCAGGCCAGCAAAAGCAAGACGCGTGAAGCTGTTGCCGTGGTCGCCTTCGGTGGTGTTGGCGTTAACCTGATATTCCCACTGACCGTAACCGGTCAGTTGATCATTAATTTGTGTTTCACCTTTAAAGCCCATACGAACATAAGTTTGATCGCCATCACTGTTGGCATTATCAGAGAAATAATGCAGACCATCAACTTTGCCATAAAGATCTAATTTGTTGCCGTCTTTATTATAAACTTCAGCAGCATGTGCTGCGCCTGCTGCTAACAGGGCAGGGATGACAAGGGCCAGTACTTTTCTTTTCATCGCAGTAATCCTTTAGTTTTATATTTAGCTTTCACTCCCTCTGTTGGGGAGTAAAAACATGCTAAAGGAGAAGTTCCGTAAAGAGATAAGTATCAATTGTTACGTCTTAAGTGAAACCTTAAATAAATAATTCCATCGAAATAGCAATAATTGTTGTGAATATAATTGCATAAAGCATATAAAATAAAAATTATACAAAATAAATCCAGTGCGATATTCTTCGTTCGTTATATGCCTTTATTGTCACATACTGCTTTTTTGTTGGTCCAATGCGACGCGTACTGATTTGCCGACAAAGAAATTGACAAGCCCGAACGGATGTTCGGGCTTTTTTTTGGCCGACGTGAACCCTCCGATCAGTCAGTACTGGTCTTCTCCGCTTTACCGGCCAGTTGCGCCAGGAAGTCATAGCGCTTTTGCAGATCGGCTGCGGCGTCCTTCCATAACTGCTCTGCCACTTCTGGTTGCTGCGCATTCAGGCGACGGAAACGCTGCTCGTTGAGTAATGTCTCTGCCAGCGCATCTGACGGCGGACGAGAGTCCAGCGCCAGCGGCAATTTACCCTCATCCGCACGACGTGGGTCAAAGCGGTAGAGTGGCCAGAAGCCGGTCGCCGTCAACTGACGCATCTGATCGTGACTCAGTGCGAGGTCATAGCCGTGTTCTTCACACGGGCTGTAGGCGATGATCAGCGACGGACCAGGATACGCTTCCGCTTCCTGAATCGCCTTCACGGTCTGGTTGAGTTGCGCCCCGAGCGAAATCTGTGCGACATAGACATGACCGTACATCATCATGCTGACGCCCAGATCTTTACGCGCCTTCCGTTTGCCGTGCTCACCAAATTTCGTTACCGCGCCAAGCGGTGTGGCTTTCGAGGCCTGACCGCCCGTGTTGGAGTAGCACTGCGTATCCAGCACCAGAATATTGACGTTTTCAGTCAGGCTCATTACATGATCCAGCCCGCCGAAGCCAATATCGTAGGCCCAGCCATCGCCGCCGATCAGCCAGATGGATTTTTCAACCAGCGCATCGGCGTCGGTGAGCAGTTCACGTGCGCCATCGACATCCTTCAGATGCTGACGCAGCGCGGCAACTTGCTCACGACGAACGTCAGGGGTCGCATCGGTATGTAATGCGTCGTTCAGTTCAGCCGGGATCTGGTCGGCAAACTGTTCGAGCAGACGCAGCACGCGTAAGCGATGCTGATCGACCGTCAGACGAAAGCCCAGACCGAACTCTGCGTTATCCTCAAACAGCGAGTTTGCCCATGCGGGACCGCGCCCATTGGCATCGGTTGTGTACGGTGTGGAAGGCAGGTTCCCACCGTAAATTGACGAACACCCCGTGGCGTTGGCAATCAGCATTCTGTCGCCATAGAGTTGGGTCAGTAACTTGATATACGGCGTTTCGCCACAGCCGGAACAGGCACCGGAATATTCAAACAGTGGCGTAATCAACTGAGAGGTACGAATATCAATGCGTTCGAGTTTATTGCGGTCAATTTCCGGCAGACTGAGGAAAAAGTCATAATTCACTTTCTCTTCTTCGACGTGCTCAAGGCGCGACATCATATTGATGGCCTTGATTTCCGGATTCTGACGGTCTTTCGCCGGGCACACTTCCACACACAGATTACAGCCGGTGCAGTCTTCCGGCGCGACCTGCAGAACGTATTTCTGTCCGCGCATATCGCGTGATTTCACATCCAGCGAATGCAGGCTGGCGGGAGCATTCTCCATTGCTTCCGGCGAAACCACTTTGGCACGAATAGCCGAGTGCGGGCAGGCCGCAACGCAGTGGTTACACTGAGTGCAAAGCTCCTCTTTCCAGATGGGGATCGCTTCGGCGATGTTGCGTTTCTCCCAGCGGGTGGTACCCATAGGCCAGGTGCCGTCGGGCGGTAGCGCAGAGACGGGAAGGGCATCGCCGAGCCCCGCCAGCATTGCCGCGGTCACCGTCTTCACAAAATCAGGCGCGGCGTCAGACACCACCGGAGGACGGTGGGCGCTGTGCGGATCAACCGCCTGCAGCGGCACTTCAGCAACAGACTCGCGCGCCAGCGCCAGTGCCTGCCAGTTGCGTTCCACCAGGTCCTGACCTTTGCTGCTGTAACTTTTAGCGATTGCCCCCTGAAGTTCAGCCAGCGCGCTATCGCCCGGCAGAATTTGAGTCAGATGAAAAAACGCCATCTGCATGACGGTGTTAATCCGCGCCGCCAGGCCACATTCACGGGCGATTTTCGCCGCATTAATGACGTAGAAACGCGCTTTCTTCTGGTTCAGTACCGCCTGCACTTCCTGTGGCAAGCGTGACCAGACCTCATCTGCGGGATACGGCGTATTCAGCAGGAAAATACCACCAGGCTTCAGTCGTTCAGCCATCTGGTATTTATCGATAAACTGCAGCTGGTGACAGCCGACAAAATCGGCCTGTGAGATCAGGTAAGCAGAGCGGATCGGCTGTTCACTCACGCGCAGGTGAGACACCGTCAGACCGCCTGCCTTTTTGGAGTCATACACGAAGTAGCCCTGGGCATACCACGGCGTTGAATTACCGATGATCTTGATGTTGTTCTTGGTCGCCGAAACGCTGCCGTCACTGCCGAGACCGTAAAATAGTGCTTCCAGCTTCGCCGTCGTCGGCAAGGTGTTATCAGGCAGTGGCAACGACAGGTTGGTGACATCATCGTAGATACCAACGGTGAAGCGCGGTTTGGGTTTTGCCTGGCACAGTTCATTAAAGACCGCGAGCACGCAGTCCGGGCCAAACTCTTTTGACGAGAGACCATAACGGCCGCCAATCATGCGCGGCAACGTTTCACGCTCACCGCCGTTGAATGCTTCCGCCAGCGCGGTCATCACATCGAGATACAGGGGTTCGGCCTGGGCACCCGGTTCTTTGGTGCGATCGAGCACGGCAACCGCGCGGACGGATTCAGGCAAGGCCCGCAGCAGATGTTTAGCTGAGAAGGGGCGGAACAGGCGGACTTTCAGCACCCCGACTTTCTCGCCGCGCGTCAGCAGTTCGTCAACCACTTCTTCGCTGGTGCCGATAGCAGAACCCATCAGAATGATGACCCGTTCGGCCTGCGGATGACCGTAATATTCGAACGGCTGATACTGACGACCGGTTGCGGCAGCGAAATCATTCATCGCCTGTTCGACATGATCGTATACGGCGTCATACCACGGGTTGGTCGCCTCGCGGGACTGGAAATACGTATCGGGATTCGCTGAGGTGCCGCGGATCACCGGGTGCTCTGGGTTGAGCGCCCGGGCGCGATGTGCATCAATTTCAGCCTGCGGCATCAGGCCGCGAATCGTGTCATCTGCCAGCGGGATGATTTTGTTGATTTCATGCGAAGTGCGGAAACCATCAAAGAAGTGAATGAAGGGAACCCGGCTTTTCAGGGTCGCGATTTGCGAGATCAGCGCGAAGTCCTGCGCCTCCTGTACGCTTGCGGCGCACAGCATGGCGCAGCCGGTCTGGCGGACCGCCATGACGTCTGAATGATCGCCAAAAATCGACAACGCGTGGGTTGCCACGGTACGGGCGGCGACATGCAGTACAAAGGGGGTTAATTGTCCCGCCAGTTTGTACAGCGTGGGGATCATCAGCAGTAACCCCTGTGAAGAGGTAAAGGAGGTGGCAAGCGCGCCGGTTTGCAGCGCACCGTGAACGGTCGCTATTGCACCGCCTTCCGACTGCATTTCGACGACGCGCGGCGTATCTCCCCAGATGTTTTTCAGCCCGTTGCCTGCCCAGGCGTCAGCCTGTTCAGCCATCGTTGAACTGGGCGTAATGGGGTAGATGGCGATAACTTCACTGGTACGAAACGCCACCGAAGCGACTGCACCATTACCGTCAATAGTAATCATATGACACCCTTACATTGCGCAAAAAAGAGGGACGCAGGAAACCACTTAGCGTCCTGATAGTTATTTCTCTAGTATAGGACTTTCCTGTATTCCCTAGAAGTTGTGCCACTTTCGAGTGCACAAATTGACACAAAGCTCGCAAAAACAATGACAATTTTATTGCCCGGTAGGTAACACCGGGTTGTATATTTAATTGTGCTTTTTTGTTATGAGTTGGTTATTGCCTGCGAGGCAGGCGATATTAAAAACATATTGTCCAAAAGTGGAGTGAGATTTTCTTTAAGGATTTCCTTAATGAATTTATTATCCTCGCCATTATCGTCATGATGTGAATTTCTTAATAAGACTTTTTAAGTTCGGTGTCAGGCCGCCCGCGCCTATACTGAGCGCAATTCAGGACGGGAAGGGCCTGTAAACCTTTGCGTTATTGAAGGTCGATACTCTTGTTATCGTGAATAGACGTTAAAACAAAAATAACTCTTTTATTTATCATTATTGATAACTTTTTTCGTGCGCCAAAAGTATGGATGTGTTCAGGTATTTAATTGTTTTGATTAGGTTATGTTACGAATTTTATTACTTACTTTACTTATTTCCGCCTCATCGTCGTCATTTGCCTTTGTGAAAATTCAGACCAAAAACTGGGGAGCCAATACCTTTTCGCCACTCTCTTATTCTGAAGGGCACTTTTCACAAGCGCCTGTTCAGAATAAGAAAGCGCAGCTTAAGCATCGCATTATGAGTGAATTTGCGCAGTGGAGAGGAACCGATTACCGCTGGGGAGGTGACAGTCGCAATGGTATTGATTGTTCGGCGTTCACGCGCAGAATTATTGCCTCGGTTATCCATAGACGCTTGCCGCGTACCGCGCAGGAGCAAAGTCGTATGGGGCGGAGAGTCAGTCAGCGTGAGCTGAAAGTCGGCGATCTGGTGTTTTTTAAGACGGAGCCGAACGTGCATCACGTTGGCGTTTATATCGGCAATGACTCCTTTATACATGCCTCCAGCTCGCAAGGCGTGACAATGTCACATTTGTCGAATCAGTACTGGCAGGCGCACTATTTGACCGCTCGCCGGGTGAGCGCATAACGACAGAACAGGCCTATGGGATCCCAATCCAGGGGAAAAAGCGCAATAAAATGCGGCGAGGCCGCATAATTGCGCGTTTTGACTCTCGACGCGACGGATTCGGATGCCTATTATTAGTGCGGCTTGTTTACGCTTACAGAATATGAGGGGAGTCAAATGCGCGCAGCGTTTTGGGTAGGATGTGCCGCGTTATTGTTGTCGGCTTGCAGCAGTGACAATGAACCTGTTCAGCAGGCGACAGCAGCGCATGTCGCACCGGGTTTAAAAGCATCGATGACCAGTTCCGGAGAGGCAAATTGCGCCATGATAGGCGGTTCACTTTCCGTTGCCCGTCAGTTAGACGGATCGGCAATTGGTATGTGCGCGCTTCCCAACGGCAAACGTTGCAGTGAACAATCCCTCGCCGCGGGAAGCTGTGGTAGCTATTAAGCACCCATTACTACATTAAATCGGCAAGCTTATAGCTTAACGTATGTTCCGCTGTGGCCAGGGTGAGCTGGTTGGCGGTCAGGTCTACTTGTGCGCCCTGTTTCAGCATGGTGCTGAGGGTATTGTCCAGCTCGTTGAGCTGGGGATCGGCGCACATCATTCGGGTCATCGCCATCTCTTTTACTTTCAATGCACCGTCAGAAAGTGATGCCTGACCGTTGAAGCGATTACACATATTGCCCGAAATCATCATCTTTTCGCCAAAACTCAGTTCAAGCGGATGACCCGTTGCATTGACCGGTTTACCGTCTACGCTCTCCAGCACAAAGCGGTGATGCTGTAATTGCTCACGGCTGACCGATACTTTTCCGTTGCTTACACAACCTGCAACCAGCAGGCTCAGCGCAACCAGCGCTATGACCTTCTTCATGTTAACTCTCTGCATTTAAACGTAATCGCCACCGACAGCATACCTATTTCATCGCCAGTGGCTTTGGGGAAATTCTGAAATGCCCTCCTGCGAACAGGAAGGCGGCGGATCAGAACAGGGCGTTAGGGCAGGTTTCTCCGTTCGCTAACTGTTGTAAATTTTGCAGCGTAGTCTCAGAAATACTGGTCAACGCTTCAGCGGTGAGGAAAGCCTGATGCCCGGTAAACAGGACGTTATGACAGGCCGACAGGCGACGGAAAACATCATCCTGGATAACGTCGTTCGACTTATCTTCGAAGAACAGATCGCGCTCGTTTTCGTAAACGTCCATCCCCAGTGAACCTATTTTCTGATTTTTCAGCGCTTCAATCGCCGCCTGAGAATCGATCAGGGCGCCACGACTGGTGTTGATGACCATCACGCCATTTTTCATCTGATCAAACGCGGCATGGTTCAGCAGGTGATAGTTTTCCGACGTTAACGGGCAGTGCAGTGAAATCACATCGGATTCGGCGAACAGCGTCGGCAAATCAACATACTCCACGCCGAGTTCGAGCGCAGCTGCGCTGGGGTACGGATCAAACGCCAGCAGACGCATTCCAAAGCCTTTCAGAATACGCAGGGCCGCGATGCCGATCTTCCCGGTACCAATCACCCCCGCCGTTTTTCCGTGCATCGTGAAGCCGGTTAATCCTTCCAGTGAGAAGTTGGCATCACGGGTACGCTGATAAGCGCGGTGAATACGGCGGTTCAGCGTCATCATCATGCCCACCGCATGTTCCGCGACGGCTTCCGGAGAATAGGCCGGGACCCGAACGACCTGCAGACCTAACTCTTTTGCCGCATCCAGATCGACGTTATTGAACCCCGCGCAACGCAAAGCAATGTACTTAACGCCATGATTTTTCAGTTCTTCGAGCACCGGGCGACTGCCATCATCGTTCACGAAAATACAAACCGCCTCGCAGCCATGAGCGGTTTTAGCCGTTTTCTCCGTCAACAGAAAATCAAAGAATTCAAGTTCAAAACCAAAGGCTTCGTTAACCTGCTGCAGGTACTTTTTGTCGTACTGTTTTGTACTGTAGACGGCGAGTTTCATAAGTCTTTCTCCAGTGATATCGAATCACAATTATCGAATTCAAATTATTTTACAAAACATAAAATATTATTGAAAGTGATACCTATAATGAATAATTCTAGAGCATCAATAGATTGTTCGTTCAGTGTATCGATTGCAGATTTCAGCAGGTGACAGTGCTGCTCCACACCTCTGTTTCGGTGACACGAACAGCCCGTTGTTCGTCAGGATACGACTGATATGGCGTCAACATCGATTAATATCAATATGTTCCTGTGTAACAGTCTGCATTTCAACCGAACTATTTACTCACTTTCTACGGCCTCTGACTTTCACATTATCCGGGCCTGATTGCAGAATAGAGGGCAATAGTTTGTCGGCTATTACCCGCTATTAATCTTTAGATTTATCTGATAAGTCTCTGTAATTTATCTGACTTTCTGATCTTAACGATGGTGAAAAGTTTGTGTGTCATCCTGGAGCATCTATTCTTAATCTGGGCATGGTTAACTAAACATGACACAATAACGGCCTAATTCGGCTTAATTTTTCGCTAAATCAGGATATTAACTGCCCATGAAGGGTAAATATAAAGCCGTTCTGGCGCTTCTCTTACTCGTGATCCTCGTGCCGTTGACTCTGGTAATGACGCTGGGGTGGTGGGTTCCGACGCTGGCGGGCATCTGGCTGCCGGTTGGAACGCGCATTGCACTGGTTGATAGTCCCCGATTCACGCGCCACGGTTTACATATTCCTGAACTTCGCTATCTGGTTGATGATTGCCAGTTGGCCAGGGTCAGTCAGGCCTGGTTGTCGCATCCCAGCCGTTGGCAACTGGATATTGGCACGCTGGAACTCGATTCTGCCTGTCTGGCAAAACTGCCGCAAACGGAACAATCTCCCGCGGCGCCGCGCACTCTCGCGGAATGGCAGTCCATGCTGCCCAATACCTGGATCACCATCGACAACGTTATTCTTTCACCCTGGCAGGTGTGGCAGGGCAAACTGAACGTTTCGCTGACCCCTTCGCTCCAGCAACTGCGTTATCAGGGCGATAAAGTGAAATTTCAGGGGCAGTTGCGCGGTCAGACGCTGACGGTGAGTGAGCTTGATGTCATGGCGTTTGAAGGCCAACAGCCGGTCAAACTGGTTGGTGAGTTCACGATGCCGCTGGTGCCGGATGGACTGCCGGTGAGCGGGCACACCGTTGCCACGCTCAGTCTGCCGCAGGAGCCATCGTTGGTCGATGCGGAACTGGAGTGGCGTGAGAATGCCGGGCAGCTCATCGTAATGGCACGGGATAATGCCGATCCGCTGCTTGACCTGCCGTGGGAACTCACGCGTCAGCAGTTAACCATCAGCGACGGACGCTGGTCGTGGCCTTATCAGGGGTTTCCCCTCAGCGGGCGTCTGGGCGTGAAGGTGCAGAACTGGCAGGAAGGCACCGAGAACGCGGTGATCAGCGGACGGTTTAATGTGCTGACCCAGGGGGAGGCGGGAAAAGGGAACGCCGTGCTTTCGTTTGGACCGGGAAAACTGAGCATGGACGACAGCGCGATGCCGCTGCAACTGACTGGCGAAGCCAAGCAGGATGATCTGATTTTCTATGCCAGATTACCTGCCCGGTTGACCGGCAGCCTGACCGATCCGGAGCTGGCGTTTGAACCAGGCGCGCTGCTGCGCTCGCGAGGACGGGTCATCGACTCACTGGATATTGACGAAATTCGCTGGCCGCTGGCGGGCGTGAAGGTCACGCAGCGTGGCGTGGACGGACGATTGCAGGCGATTCTGCGCGCCCATGAGAATCAGATGGGGGATTTCGTTCTGCATCTGGACGGGCTGGCGAATGATTTTCTGCCCGATGCGGGGCGCTGGCAGTGGCGCTACTGGGGCGAGGGCAGTTTTACCCCGATGCACGCGAAATGGGATGTGGCAGGCAAAGGTGAGTGGCATGACAACACCATCACGCTGACCGATTTGTCTACGGGATTTGATCAGCTTCAGTACGGCACCATGAAGGTTGAAACACCCCGTTTAATCATGGATAAACCGGTCGAATGGGTGCGTGATGCCGCACATCCCCGGTTTAGTGGGGCGCTCTCGTTCGATGCCGGAGAAACCCATTTCTCCGGCGGCAGCGTTTTGCCGCCCTCAACGCTCAAGTTCAGCGTGGAGGGGCGCGATCCAACTTTTTTCCAGTTCAAAGGCGATTTGCATGCCGGGGCGATCGGCCCCGTGCGGTTAAACGGTCGTTGGGATGGCTTACGTTTACGTGGCCAGGCCTGGTGGCCAAAACAGTCACTGGAGGTGTTCCAGCCGCTGGTGCCGCCAGAGTGGAAAATGAAATTACGTGAGGGCGAACTGTATGCTCAGGTGGCGTTTTCGGCAGCGGCAGAACAAGGATTCGAGGCCGGTGGTCACGGCGTCTTGAAAGGCGGCAGCGCCTGGATGCCGGATAACCAGATCAACGGCGTCGATTTTGTATTGCCGTTCCGCTTTAGTGAGGGCGCGTGGCAACTGGGCACGCGCGGACCGGTGTCGCTACGCATTGCCGAAGTTGTCAACCAGGTGACTGCTACCAATATCACCGCCGATCTGGAAGGCGCTTATCCGTGGAGTGAAGCCGATCCGCTGCTACTGACTGACGTGAATGTGGATGTGTTGGGCGGTAAGGTTTCCATGCAACAACTGCGCATGCCGCAGCACGATCCGGCGCTGGTGCGGGTGCAAAATATCTCCTCAAGCGAACTTATCAGCGCAGTAAATCCGAAACAGTTTGCCATGTCCGGGCCGGTGAGCGGTGCGCTCCCTCTGTGGCTGAATGATGAGAAATGGATTATCAAAGATGGCTGGTTAACCAATCCGGGTCCGATGACGCTGCGCATCGATAAAGACACCGCCGATGCGGTGGTAAAAGACAACATGGCAGCAGGGGCGGCCATCAACTGGTTGCGGTATATGGAGATTGCCCATTCATGGACCAAAATCAATCTGGACAATCTGGGCGTATTGACGATGCAGGCGCAAATTCGTGGCAACAGCCATGTGGATGGCAAGGTCGGTACGGTGAATCTCAACTATACCCACGAAGAGAATGTCTTTACGCTGTGGCGCAGTCTGCGCTTTGGCGACAATCTCCAGGCATGGCTTGAACAAAATGCGGCGCTGCCGGAAAAAACCTGTCAACAAGGCAAGGAATGTGAGGAACCTTAATGAAAACAATGATAGCCGTGCTGGCGCTTCTCCCGCTGTGGTTCGTAACGGGCTGCACGCCGCGCATTGAAGTCGCGGCGCCAAAAGAGCCCATCACCATTAATATGAACGTCAAAATTGAGCATGAGATTCATATCAAAGTGGATAAGGACGTTGAAAGCCTGCTCAAATCCCGCAGCGACTTGTTCTGAGGTGATGATGAAAAGAACCTTTATTCTGGCGGCGCTCATTCTGAGTTTGCTGAGTGGCAGTGCCTTTGCGCTGACGTTAAATGAGGCCAGAACCCAGGGCCGGGTCGGTGAAACGTTCAATGGTTATCTGGTGGCGCTGAAACAGGATGCGCAGGCGCTGGCGTTGGTCAATGAAATCAACAAAGCACGCAGCGCCAGCTACCAACAGTTGGCCGAGAGTCATAACATCCCGGTCGATGAAGTGGCGAAAATGGCCGGACAGAAACTGGTCGAGCGGGCGAAACCAGGAGAATATGTCCAGGGCATTAACGGGAAGTGGTTGCGGAAATAATCATTTCACATTGCCGTCTGCGGTTTTTCCTTTTTGTTGGGTGACGCGTAATAATTTGCAGGGTAAGTTTCTATACTCTGTTTTCTTACGCGCTATTCAGCAGAAGGGGCAGTTATGGCAAGTCACAGCATCACAGAAACGTTTACTCTCGGTTCCCGGCAGGTCAAACGCATAGGGTATGGGGCGATGCAACTGGCGGGGCCTGGGGTTTTTGGTCCACCGCGCGATCGTCATGTTGCCTTGACGGTGCTTCGGGAAGCGATCGCGCTGGGCGTCAATCATATTGATACCAGCGATTTTTACGGTCCGCACGTTACCAATCAAATCATTCGCGAAGCGTTGCATCCTTATCCGGACGATCTGGTGATTGTCACGAAAATCGGTGCCCGCCGTGGAGACGATGCCTCCTGGCTACCGGCATTCTCACCAGCGGAACTCAGGCAGGCGGTTCACGATAATCTGCGCAATCTGGGTCTGGATGTACTGGATGTCGTTAACTTACGCATTATGCTGGGCGAGGGTCACGGCCCGCATGAAGGTTCCATTGAAGAGAGTTTCAGCGTGCTGGCTGAGCTTCAGCAGCAGGGGCTGGTCAGACACATCGGTCTGAGCAATGTGACTGCCAGCCAGGTGGCGCAAGCGCGCAGTATCGCAGAGGTGGTCTGTGTGCAAAATGAGTACAATATCGCCCATCGTCAGGATGATGCGCTGATCGACGCGCTGGCGGAAGACGGCATTGCTTACGTTCCCTTTTTTCCGCTGGGCGGGTTTACGCCGCTACAGTCTTCAACGCTCTCCGACGTGGCCGCAAGCCTGAATGCAACGCCAATGCAGGTTGCGCTGGCATGGTTGCTCCATCGCTCACCGAATATTTTGCTGATACCGGGTACCTCTTCAGTGACGCATCTGCATGAAAACATGGCGGCAGGGGATCTGACACTTTCAGCGGAAGTGCTGGCGACCCTGGACAGTATTGCGCAAAAGGCATGAGGCGGAGGTTGACCATGACTGAAAAACGAAATGCACAATGTCACTGCGGGGCTGTCAAATTTACCGTTCAACTTAGCGATGGGTTTAATACCATCCGGCGTTGTAACTGTTCATTTTGTCGGATGCGCGGTGCGGTGGTTGTTTCTGCGCCGTTGATGGGGATAACGGTTCTCTCAGGGCAGGATAAACTGACGGAGTATCGTTTCAATACCGGCACAGCAAGGCACTTTTTCTGTTCAGTGTGTGGGATTTACACTTTCCACCAGCGACGTTCCAGTCCGGATCAGTATGGCGTGAACGTGGCATGCATTGAGAATGTGTCGCCGTTTGATTTTGCCTGCGTGGAAGTCACTGACGGGGTGAATCATCCGAGTGATGGTGCGAGTAATGGCGTGGTGGGATATTTGCGTTATCAGGCGAAGTGATAAAAAAACCTCCCGCCGGAGCGGGAGGGGGAGAACTTACGCTGCAACCACGCTATCGATGGCGGCTTTGGCGTCAGACTGCGCTTTAGACGCTACTTCCGGGCCGTAGGCAATCCCTTCTGCGAACACGAAGTTCACATCGGTGATGCCGATAAAGCCGAGGAAGACTTTCAGGTACGGCGCAATCAGATCAGTTGGGGTGTCTTTGTGGATACCGCCACGGCTGGAGAGGATCACCGCACGTTTACCGGTCACCAGACCTTCCGGCCCTTTCTCGGTGTAGCGGAACGTCACGCCAGCACGTGCAATCAGGTCGAAATAGTTTTTCAGCTGCGTCGGGATGTTAAAGTTGTACATCGGCGCCGCGATAACGATCACATCGTGTGCTTTCAGTTCAGCGATCAGTTCATCAGAGAGCGCCAGTGCGTCCTGTTGACGAGGCGTCAACGGCGCGTCGCTCGGGCGCAGGGCACCCACCAGTTCGCCATCCAGTACCGGGATCGGATTAGCAGCCAGGTCACGGACGGTGATTTCGTCAGCAGAGTGCTTTTCACGCCACTGTTCAACAAAATAATCAGACAACTGACCAGACTGAGAGTACCCTGCCAGAATACTGGATTTGAGAACTAATACCTTGCTCATGGGTGTTTCCTTATAGGTGTTTGAATGGGCTGTGCCCCGTTGCTTGTTGACACTTTATTCACAATCCTGTCGCAGAGAAAGCGCAATATATCGAATCCTATGTTCGAATTTATTGAACAACACACAAAATGTGCTGATGTGGTACTCTATACCTATCATTGAGAAGAGATTTAACCAGGCAGTGCTCTGCCTTTTAACGCTATGACAGAACAACAAAAATTATCCTTTCATGCCTTACAGCAGCAGTTAGATTCATTAATGCTGCGCGATCGGCAGCGCTTTTCGCGCCGCCTGCACGGTGTGAAGAAGGTTAAAAATCCTGATGCACAACAAGCCATTTACCAGGAGATGGCGAAAGAGATTGAACAGGCAGCAGGTAAAGTTGTGCTACGTGAAGCGGCGCGACCAGAGATTACTTACCCGGAAAACCTGCCCGTCAGTCAGAAAAAACAGGCGATCCTCGACGCCGTTCGCGACCATCAGGTGGTGATCGTGGCCGGGGAAACCGGTTCGGGGAAAACCACTCAGCTCCCGAAAATCTGTATGGAACTGGGGCGTGGGGTGAAAGGGCTGATTGGCCACACCCAGCCGCGTCGTCTGGCGGCGCGAACGGTGGCGAACCGTATCGCCGAAGAGCTGCAGACAGAGCCGGGCGGGTGCATTGGTTATAAGGTGCGCTTTAGCGATCACGTCAGCGATAACACGATGGTGAAGCTGATGACAGACGGTATCCTGCTGGCGGAAATTCAGCAGGACCGTCTACTGATGCAGTATGACACCATCATTATCGATGAAGCGCACGAACGCAGCCTGAATATCGATTTTCTGCTGGGCTATCTGAAAGAACTGCTGCCGCGCCGTCCGGATCTGAAAATTATCATCACCTCCGCGACCATCGATCCGGAGCGTTTTTCGAAGCATTTCAACAATGCGCCGATTATTGAAGTGTCTGGGCGCACCTTTCCGGTGGAAGTCCGCTATCGACCGATCGTCGAAGAGGCCGATGACACCGAACGCGACCAGTTGCAGGCCATTTTCGATGCGGTAGATGAGCTGGGGCGTGAAAGCCCCGGCGACATCCTGATCTTCATGAGCGGTGAGCGCGAGATCCGCGATACCGCCGACGCACTGAACAAACTCAACCTGCGCCATACGGAAGTGTTGCCGCTGTATGCGCGACTGTCGAATAGCGAACAGAACCGCGTCTTCCAGTCGCACAGCGGGCGGCGCATTGTGCTGGCGACCAACGTGGCGGAAACCTCGCTGACGGTACCGGGGATCAAATATGTGATCGACCCTGGTACGGCGCGTATCAGCCGCTACAGCTACCGCACCAAAGTACAGCGTTTGCCGATCGAGCCCGTATCGCAGGCCTCCGCCAACCAGCGTAAAGGGCGCTGCGGTCGTGTATCCGAAGGCATCTGCATTCGTCTTTA
Source organism: Citrobacter sp. Ca225 (assembly GCF_030337175.1). Classification (NCBI taxonomy): domain Bacteria; kingdom Pseudomonadati; phylum Pseudomonadota; class Gammaproteobacteria; order Enterobacterales; family Enterobacteriaceae; genus Citrobacter; species Citrobacter sp. Ca225. The sequence goes on from NZ_JAOWCD010000052.1 coordinate 119,109, forward strand.
TTCTGAAGATGATTTCCTGTCGCGTCCGGAGTTTACCGACCCGGAGATTCTGCGCACCAACCTGGCGTCGGTCATTTTGCAGATGACGGCGCTGGGGCTGGGCGATATCGCCGCGTTCCCGTTTGTCGAAGCGCCGGATAAGCGCAACATTCAGGACGGCGTGCGTTTGCTGGAAGAGTTGGGTGCGATTACCACTGATGAACAGGCGACGGCCTATAAACTGACGCCGTTGGGGCGCCAGTTGAGCCAGTTGCCGGTGGATCCGCGCCTGGCGCGCATGGTGCTGGAAGCGCAAAAACATGGCTGCGTGCGCGAGGCGATGATCATTACCTCGGCGCTGTCGATTCAGGATCCGCGCGAACGCCCGATGGACAAACAGCAGGCGTCTGATGAAAAACACCGTCGCTTCCACGATAAAGAGTCCGATTTCCTTGCCTTTGTGAATCTGTGGAATTACCTCGGCGAACAGCAAAAAGCGTTGTCGTCCAACGCGTTTCGTCGCCTGTGCCGGACCGACTATCTGAACTATCTGCGCGTGCGTGAGTGGCAGGATATCTACACCCAACTGCGTCAGGTGGTAAAAGAGCTGGGTATTCCGGTGAACAGCGAACCGGCGGAATACCGCGAGATCCATATTGCGCTACTGACCGGGCTGTTGTCGCATATTGGCATGAAAGATGCCGATAAGCAGGAATATACCGGAGCGCGTAATGCCCGTTTTTCGATTTTCCCCGGTTCCGGCTTGTTCAAGAAGCCGCCGAAGTGGGCAATGGTCGCGGAGCTGGTGGAAACCAGCCGTCTGTGGGGGCGCATTGCAGCACGCATCGATCCCGAGTGGGTGGAACCGGTCGCTCAGCATCTGATTAAACGCTCGTACAGTGAACCGCACTGGGAGCGGGCGCAGGGCGCGGTGATGGCGACGGAAAAGGTGACCGTCTACGGTCTGCCGATCGTCGCAGCGCGTAAGGTGAACTACAGCCAGATTGATCCGGCGCTGTGCCGTGAACTGTTTATCCGCCATGCGCTGGTGGAGGGCGACTGGCAGACGCGTCATGCTTTCTTCCGCGAAAACCTCAAACTGCGTGCCGAAGTGGAAGAACTGGAGCATAAATCGCGTCGCCGTGACATTCTGGTGGACGACGAGACGCTGTTCGAGTTCTACGACCAGCGCATCAGCCATGATGTCATTTCTGCCCGTCACTTTGATAACTGGTGGAAGAAGACCACCCGCGAGACGCCGGACCTGCTCAATTTTGAAAAGAGCATGTTGATCAAAGAGGGCGCGGACAACATCAGCAAGCTGGATTACCCGAACTTCTGGCATCAGGGCTCGCTGAAACTGCGGTTGAGCTATCAGTTTGAACCGGGGGCGGATGCGGACGGGGTGACGGTACATATTCCGCTGCCGTTGTTGAATCAGGTCGACGAAAATGGTTTTGAATGGCAGATCCCGGGCTTACGTCGCGAACTGGTGATTGCGCTGATTAAATCGCTGCCGAAGCCGGTGCGGCGTAACTTTGTTCCGGCCCCGAACTATGCCGAGGCGTTTTTAGGCCGCGTGACGCCACTGGAGCTGCCGCTACTGGACGCGCTGGAGCGTGAGCTGCGTCGGATGACAGGCGTGACGGTTGACCGCGAGGACTGGCACTGGGATCAGGTGCCCGATCATCTGAAAATCACCTTCCGGGTGGTGGATGATAAAAACAAGAAGCTGGAGGAAGGGCGCTCGCTACAGGAGCTAAAAGACCGGCTGAAAGGAAAAGTGCAGGAGACGCTCTCGGCGGTGGCCGATGATGGCATTGAACAGAGCGGGTTGCACATCTGGAGTTTTGGGCAACTGCCGGAAAGCTACGAGCAAAAACGTGGCAATTACAAAGTCAAAGCGTGGCCTGCGCTGGTGGATGAGCGCGACAGCGTGGCGATCAAACTGTTTGATAATCCGCTGGAGCAACAGCAGGCGATGTGGTCTGGCTTACGCCGTTTGTTGCTGTTGAACATCCCGTCGCCGATCAAATATCTGCACGAGAAGCTGCCGAATAAAGCCAAGCTGGGTCTGTACTTCAACCCGTACGGCAAAGTGCTGGAGCTGATTGACGACTGCATTTCCTGCGGCGTGGATAAGCTGATTGATGCTAACGGTGGTCCGGTCTGGACGGAAGAGGGTTTTGCCGCGCTGCATGAGAAGGTTCGTGCCGAGCTGAATGAGACGGTTGTGGAGATTGCGAAGCAGGTCGAACAGATCCTGACCGCCGTCTTTAATATCAATAAACGCCTGAAGGGGCGCGTGGACATGACGATGGCGTTGGGGCTTTCCGACATCAAAGCGCAGATGGGCGGACTGGTGTATCGCGGATTTGTCACCGGCAACGGCTTCCGTCGTCTTGGCGATACGCTGCGTTACTTGCAGGCGATTGAAAAACGTCTTGAGAAACTGGCGATTGATCCCCATCGCGATCGCGCGCAAATGCTGAAAGTCGAAAGCGTACAGCAGGCCTGGCAGCAGTGGTTCAACAAGCTGCCGCCGGCGCGACGCGAAGACGAGGAGGTGAAAGCGATCCGCTGGATGATTGAGGAGCTACGGGTTAGCTATTTTGCTCAACAGCTGGGAACGCCGTATCCCATTTCGGATAAACGTATCCTGCAGGCGATGGAACAGATTAGCGGGTAATTCAGTACCGGATGGCAATGTATTGTCCGTAGGCCCGATAAGCGCAGCGCCATCGGACGCAGGTGAGACGTTCGAGTCTGTATGGTTACAGAAGCGGCCAGAGGATCTGGCCGCGAAGGGATTACAATTCGTTAGGCTGAGCGTTGATCGCCGGGCTACGTTTCACCCGACTGGCAAAGAAAATGGCAACCAGGGATATCGCCACGGTGGTAAGCAGATACCACGCCACGGGTACCCAGTCGCCGTCATATTTCGCCAGCAACCCGGTAGCGATGAGGGGAGCGGTACCGCCCGCCAGCGCTGCGCCAATCTGGTAACCGAGGGTGATGCCGGTGTAGCGAACGTTAGCGCTGAAAATTTCCGAGCACAATGTCCCCAGTACCGCCGTCACTGGCGCCCACAGCACGCCGAACATCACGATTGTCGCCAGCATAATGCCCCAGGTAGTACCGGTATTGAGCAACAGGAACCATGGCACGATAAACAGGCCAAGCAGGGTGACGCTAATGGCATACATCCGTTTGCGGCCAATTTTGTCCGACAGCAGCCCCATCAGCGGGATCATCACCGTAGCAATCAGTGCACCCACGGTGACGGCTTCCAGCACCTGGGACTTCTGATAACTCAGTGTGCTGGTGGCATAGCTGACCACAAACGTTGAGAAAATGTAGAACGGCGCGGTTTCCACCACCTTCAAACCTGCGGCAATCAGCACTTCACGCCAGTGACGAGTCAGCGTATCCCGCAGCGGCGCTTTGGCAACCTGACCCGTCGCTTTGACCTTCTTGAAGTCTGGCGTTTCATCGATATCCCGACGGATCCACAGTCCTAACAGCACCAGTACGGAGCTCAGCAGAAAGGGAATACGCCAGCCCCAGGAGAGGAAATCTTCCTCGCTAAACAGGGTCATCAGCGAGACGATAAACGTCGCCATCAGCATGCCAATGGTCACGCCCGCCTGGGGAATACTGCCGAAGAAGCCTTTGCGTTTTTCCGGCGCGTATTCATAGGCCAGCAGGAGTGCGCCACCCCATTCGCCACCAATGCCCATCCCCTGAATGATGCGCATCAGGATAAGCAGAATGGGGGCCCAGATACCGATCATCTCATAGGTGGGCAGTAGACCGATCATCACCGTCGCGCCGCCCATCAGGGAAAGCGTCAGCACCAGCGTTTTCTTACGCCCGATGCGATCGCCGATGTGGGCGAAAATTACCCCGCCAATCGGGCGAATAAAAAAGGTCAACGAGAAGGAGAGGTACGAGAGGATTAGACCGATTACCGGGTCGACCATCGGGAAGAAAATCTTGTTAAACACCAGCGCAGCCGCGGTGCCATACAGAAAGTAATCGAACCACTCAATCGCACTGCCGGTCAGACTGGCGACAAGTACCTTCTTATTTTTCTTCAGAATAACCGTACTGCTTTCATGGGTCGTCATTAACTGTAAACCTCCGCCAGAGAACAAAAAAGGTGTCACCTGGCAGTGTGGCAGGTGCAACCTGTTACGTTAAAAAGTTGTGAAATTGTTAATCAAACTAGGTGTGTTAGTAACATTTAACAAGAGGAGGCACGCCGTAATGGGCTAAAAAGAGAGCATTTTGCCAGAATGATTTTCTGTAATTGCAGAATAAATGACGTTAATTATTTATATTCTGATAATTAAACAGGATAATCTGCAGGTGCAACCGCCCGATTTTTAGACGTTTTGTGTTATTTCACTGAGATGACAAAAAAAGCGTCGAAATATCAATCATCAGCCTTTCAGAGAGATCTACTGTTTATTCAGCGTGGGTGCGGTACTCTGCTGAAATAAGAGGAGGAGCTTAATGATGCAACCGTTCCCGAGACTTTCCGCCACCACCCTTGAGGCGATCAACACGGTGGGGCAGTGGCTGGCGCAGGATGATTTCTGCGGCGGGCCTGCTTACCCGGCAGACTGCGTGGTACTGGCGGGCAATGCCGTCATCCCGACAATTGACGCGGCCTGCCAGATAGCCCAACAGCAAGAGGTTCCGCTGCTGATCGCTGGTGGGATTGGTCACTCCACGACCTTCCTGTATGCCGCCGTTGCCCAACATCCCCGTTACAACACGATCCAGACGACCGGACGCGCCGAAGCCGCCATCCTGGCGGATATTGCCCGGCAGTTCTGGCACATTCCCGCAGACAAAATCTGGCTGGAAGATCAGTCAACTAACTGCGGAGAGAACGCCCGTTTTAGCGCGCAAATGATCGCGCAGGCCGCAACACCGATTAACACGGCCATTGTGGTACAGGATCCTACGATGCAACGGCGTACCGTAGCGACCTTTCGCCGGGTAACCCGTGACGATCCGGACGCACCGCGCTGGTTGAGCCATCCGGGATTTACGCCTGTCTTGTGTCAGCAGGAGGACGATATTGTATTTGCTAATGACCCTGGCGGCCTGTGGAGCATCGATCGCTATTTAGCGCTGGTGGTGGGCGAAATCCCGCGCTTGCGCAATGATGACACCGGCTATGGACCTCGGGGGCGTGACTTCATTGTGCATGTGGATTTTCCGCCGGAGGTCGAGGCCGCGTGGCAGATCCTGCAACAGGATGCGGCGTTGAATGAGGCGATGAACCACCGTTCGTTACGCTAACACCTGCCCGTTTGGGAGTGTTTTCTCTCAAACGGGCAAAACAAAAATGCCTGCGTTTTCGTTCTCCCCAGCCTGACCCCTCTCTTTTATGAAGCAGTTCACAGAATTACGACACCAGCCGGGATCGCCGAGGCATGATTGATATTTATTAACAATAGTTTCACTTGTTAAAAACAATTCAATCACAGGAGTAGCGCATGTCAGTACCCGTACAACATCCTATGTATATCGATGGACAGTTTGTGACCTGGCACGAGGATGCCTGGATTGATGTCATCAACCCGGCGACGGAAGAGGTGATTTCGCGTATTCCTGATGGTCGTGCAGAAGACGCGCGCAAAGCCATTGCAGCGGCGGACCGTGCGCAGGCTGAGTGGGAAGCGCTGCCAGCGATCGTTCGTGCTGGCTGGCTGCGCAAAATTGCCGCCGGGATCCGTGAACGTGCTGGCGAAATCAGTGCCTTAATTGTGGCTGAAGGAGGAAAAATTCAGCAACTGGCCGAGGTGGAAGTCTCTTTTACTGCCGACTATCTCGACTATATGGCGGAGTGGGCTCGTCGCTATGAAGGCGAAATTCTGCAAAGCGATCGCCCTGGCGAGAATATCTTGCTGTTTAAGCGCGCGCTGGGGGTCACCACCGGGATCCTGCCGTGGAATTTTCCGTTCTTCCTGATCGCCCGTAAGCTGGCTCCGGCCCTGTTGACCGGGAACACCATCGTGATTAAACCCAGCGAATTCACGCCCAATAACGCGATTGCGTTTGCCAAAATTGTTGATGAGATTGGTCTGCCGCGTGGTGTGTTTAACCTGGTGCTGGGGCGTGGTGAAACCGTCGGCCAGGAACTGGCCGGTAACCCGAAAGTGGCGATGGTCAGCATGACCGGCAGCGTGGCAGCAGGTGAAAAGATTATGGCGACTGCGGCGAAAAATATCACCAAAGTGTGCCTGGAGTTGGGTGGCAAGGCGCCAGCGATTGTGATGGATGATGCCGATCTTGAACTGGCGGTCAAAGCGATTGTGGATTCCCGGGTCATCAATACCGGACAGGTTTGTAACTGCGCGGAGCGTGTCTACGTACAAAAAGGGATTTATGACCTGTTCGTGAACCGCCTGGGCGAAGCCCTGAAAGCGGTACAGTTCGGGAATCCAGGCGAGCGTAACGATATCGCCATGGGGCCGCTTATCAATGCCGCGGCCCTGCAACGTGTGGAGCAGAAAGTGGCGAGGGCGGTACAGGAGGGGGCGCGGGTGGCGCTCGGCGGCAAAGCCGTTGAGGGCAAAGGTTACTTCTATCCGCCAACATTGCTGTTGGATGTTCGTCAGGAGATGGCCATTATGCACGAAGAGACCTTTGGCCCTGTGCTGCCTGTGGTGGTCTTCAACACGCTGGAGGAGGCTATCGCGATGGCTAATGACAGTGATTACGGCCTGACATCGTCTATTTATACGCAGAATCTCAACGTCGCGATGAAAGCCATTAAAGGGCTGAAGTTTGGTGCGACTTATATTAATCGCGAGAACTTTGAAGCAATGCAGGGCTTCCACGCGGGATGGCGTAAGTCGGGGATTGGCGGCGCAGACGGCAAGCACGGGCTGAACGAGTATCTGCAAACCCAGGTGGTTTATTTGCAGTCCTGATCGGCAAAGCAGGGCGGAGGTTTCACTCCGCCTTTACGCTTAAAGTTTGACGAACTTATCAAGGGTACGGATCAGTTGCGTCACGAATCCGTATTCGTTGTCGTACCAGGCCACTGTTTTTACCAGTTGCAGATCACCCACCTCGGTAATTTCGGTCTGGGTGGCATCAAACACAGAACCAAAGTGCGAACCGATAACGTCTGAAGAGACAATTTCTTCATCGGTATAGCCAAAAGATTCATTATCGTGCGTGGCTTTCTTCAGCGCGTTGTTAACCTCTTCCGCCGTCACTTTCTTAGCCAGAATCGACACCAGTTCAGTGACAGAACCGGTTTTCACCGGCACGCGCTGAGCATGACCTTTCAGCTTGCCGCTGAGATCCGGAATAACGAGACCAATTGCTTTTGCCGCGCCTGTGGTATGCGGAATGATGTTTTCAGCGGCCGCACGCGATGCGCGCAGATCTTTGCCACGCGGACCGTCCACCAGCGACTGCGTGCCGGTGTAGGCGTGAATGGTGGTCATGGTGCCCACTTTAATACCAAAATTGTCGTGCAGCGCTTTCGCCATCGGCGCCAGGCAGTTGGTGGTGCAGGAAGCCACCGAAACAATCACATCACTGGCATTCAGCGTGTCATCGTTAACGTTGTAGACAATGGTCTTCATATCGCCAGCCGGCGCGGAGATCAGCACTTTTTTCGCGCCAGCATCGATATGCGCCTGAGACTTTTCAGTTGAGGTATAAAAGCCGGTGCATTCAATAATGACTTCCGCTCCTTTCGCTTTCCACGGGATATTCTTGGCGTCTTTTTCTGCATAAACCGCGATCGTTTTCCCGTCAACAATCAGCGCGTCTTCGGTAAAGTCCACGCTCCAGGGGAACGGACCATAGTTAGAGTCATGCTTTAGCAGATAGGCAAGGATTTTAGGGGAGGTGAGGTCGTTGATCGCGACCACATCAACATCGCTTTTGACTTCGAGTAACCGACGCAACACCAGGCGACCAATACGACCAAAACCGTTAATGCCAATTTTACTCATGATTAACTCCTGTGAGGATGTAGCGGACATTCTTTTTTCCCTACCAGGCATAGTCCAGGATGCCGGGGTGAGCAATCGCACATCTTGCCGTTAACCCTAACTGTCTGAAATGCGGCGTAGAAAAGTTAATGAATTTTTAAGGAAAGATCGCTATGTTGTCGCTTTATTGTTTTTTACTCAGGAAGTGTTATGGGCAATAAGTACTCAAGCCTGCAAATTGGCATCCACTGGCTGGTCTTTTTACTGGTGATTGTCGCTTACTGTGCGATGGAGTTTCGGGGCTTTTTTCCTCGCAGCGATCGTCCCCTCATTAATATGATTCACGTTTCTAGTGGGATAGCGATTCTGGTGCTGATGGTGGCGCGTCTGCTGATCAGGCTGAAATATCCGGCTCCTCCCATCGTGCCCAAACCGAAGCCGATGATGACCGGACTGGCGCATCTTGGGCACCTGGTGATTTATCTGCTGTTCATCGCGCTGCCATTGATCGGCATGGTGATGATGTACAACCGAGGTAATCCGTGGATGGCCTTTGGTCTGGTGATGCCGCACGCGGCAGAAGGGAACTTTGACCTGGTGGATACGCTGAAATCCTGGCACATCACGCTGGCCAATCTGGGCTATTTTGTGATTGCGTTGCATGCCGCCGCCGCGCTACTGCACCACTATTTCTGGAAGGACAATACGCTGCTGCGCATGATGCCGCGTAAACGCTAGCGTGATTATACAGGCGCGGGGAGCGCTTCTCGCGCCTCTATTCTGCGGGCGACTTTGCAAAGTTTAGCGGTAATAGGCAATGACCTGTATCACGGTACTGATTGGCCCAGGAATTTCGTCACCGGAGGTACGAATAGCGCGCGCCGCCATTCTAATGGTGTGACCAGACTCACTGTCAGCGAGCCCATCAACCTCGCTATAACCCTTGATCAGTTCATGCGCCTCGACATAACGGTCTGCTCTCACGGGCATAGCCGGGTCGCCTGAAGGTTGGTGTTGATAATCTCCCCATGCCAGTTGAATTCCGTAATGGTGCGCGTCGTCTGTTCCCGGAGCAATAATGCCTCTGCGGATATCCAGTACACGAGTAACAGGAATCATTGTGAACTGTATCTTATGCTTTCTGTCGTCGAATGAAGCCGGGCATCGGATTGTAAAACTGGCATCTTTCCAGCGTGAGACGACAGCGGTTCCGTCATAATCACCCATGTTGATACTGACATGGTCACTCTTGATATCGCAGGTCGGAGGCTGAAAAAATATCGTCGCTTTTATTATTCTTGAATCATTAATATAGGCACGACCCTCCCGGGTAATCCTGTTGGTTTCTGAGCTGGTAAAAGAGTATCCCGATTTCTCATAAACCATTCCCACTTCCGGACCGATTACGGTCAGGGCGCCCGCGTCAGATGGAATATTTTGCCCGGGAATTTTCCAGTATTTTATCGTGGCATAAAGGTGAGTGTAGGGCGTCGCTTCATCCCACCTATCCGTAAGGGGATAAGGTTGTAACGAGTGGTATCGCGCACGAAATGACTCCGCCGCAGATATCCCAATCCCCGGAACGTTAGTCGCATAAATATAGTCATTCCCCTGATGGGCAATAGCAGGTGTAGCCGTGAGCAGGGTAAAGCGAGGAGAGAGTCCGTCGATGTCGCAAACCCCAACATCGAGATCAATAACGTGATTCTCAGCCGTATAAATAACGGCCCACTCAGACAGTGGCAACGGCAATGACATGCGAATGTTATCAACATTGACCTCGGTTGCCTTATAGATTTCAGGCCACGCGTGATAACGCGTTATCGCGCGGGGTTGGGATTCGCAGTGAATAACCGTCGCCGACGCTGATGCTGCATTCAAAAACAGAACCAGCATAGCCAACGTGAAAATAGACCTAATAATGCGATGGCTGGCAATCTCAGTGGATTGCCACATCAGTTTTAAATATCTCATGTTATTAACATTGCGTAGCAAAAAATCAACTCCGACACGCGACGACGCGTATCGTTACCTAATAAACTCGCTTTAGAGCTTTTATTCTGTTCGCCAGGCTCACTGTTAAAAGGGTCACTATTACTGGTAATTAGCGATAACCTGTACCACGGCGTTGGCAGGGCCTGGTGCTGAATTACCGGCGGTACGAATATACCGCGCCGCCATCTTTATGGTGTTATCTGAACCGTGGAATCCGTTCCCCCCTACAGGGGTATCATCCGCACTGAAGTTGGGGTTAAGCGTATTGGCAGCAACATAACTGTTTAAGACGACGGGGTTTAACGGTTCTTGTGAATTCTGCGTGGTGTAATCACCCCAGGCCAGTTGTATCCCATAGCCCTGGGCACCTGTGCCGTCGAGCGCGATAATCCCTCTGTTGGCATCCACCACTTGGGTGTAAGGCGCTATACTGATCTGCACTTTTCCGTTTGGGGAATTAGGTGAAAGTTCTGACTTGGGGTCAATATTATAGGGATAAGTATAGGTCGATTTGGAGTGTGTCATTCCATCATATCCCATCGCATTCGGGCATATCAAATTGAAACTGGCATCCTTCCAGGGGAAAGGTGCGGTTGAATCGCCCATATCCACCTTAACATTGTCCCCTTGTATATTGCAGGTGCCAGACTGAAAGGTCATGGTAATGGTTAAAATTCGCGACCCACTAATATAGGCCTTATCGTCACTGACTATCCGGTCGGGGTTCGAACTGGTAAAGGTGCTACCCGAGGACATATATAAAACGGCGGTGTCGGGTCCGGTAATGGTGACCGGGCCGTTATAGGCGGGAATAGTGCCAGGAATTTTCCAGTACTTTATATCTGCTTCAAACTGGAGGCCTAGAATATCCCGGGTATAAAAAAGTGCTTTAGGATAAGCGTTCACAGCATTTTTCCCGACGACATCGGGTGCTGAAATAGAAATGCCAATACCAGAAATATTGGTGCTATAAATGTCATAGCCGTTTATGGAGCCTACAGGCTGTGCGTTGTTCAGAAAAGCATAATACGTGCTGACAACGGAGTTACAGTTTCCTGTATCAATGCCAATAATCGCGTTTACAGAATAAATGGTGTGCCAGTCGGGGATATTAGCTCCTAAGGTAATGGTCGCCCCTGGTGAGGTTAGATTAAAGGGCTGATGCATCGTCGACCATTGGTTATAATTATTGGTGGAGCTTGTTGATGGGTCGCATTTAACTACATAGGCCGAGGCCGAGGCAATATGGAAGAAAAAAAGAATAAATAGATATTTCAAAAAAGACATAGCTACACCTTTTGGCATACGGCAGTAAAGCGCTGGATCGCGTTTTTACCTTTCGCGCTGGAATCATCTGGATTAAGGGAATAAGGGACACGACATTGATTATTCGCGTTCTCACCCCATTTCACGAGCAATGTTCCTTTTTGCTTACTGACTTTAACGTAAATAACCCCGCCCTGGGACACCGCACCCACGTGCGTGTCTTCATCATCAAAAATGTCGGCGCCAAAGGGGAGCGGCTCTCCCTGCCAGCTTGTGGTAATCAGCACCGGCGTGCCGGTATGGGTAGCAAATTTTACTTTGACCACCGATCCTGAACGCGGAACAACATTCTGCGCCGTGTTTTCAAAGTCAACGCCCAAATCAGAGCCTTCAGGGTTAATACCTATCCGATTTTCCTGATAGGGGACCAGTGACGGTGACAGGGCATAGCCTGAACCATCAATGACGGCACCTGCATAACCCGCGACTTTGGCACCTTCTGCCCCTTTTGCTTCAATCAGGGCATAGTTATCGCTGCTGTAAGGCGAGAAAGTGACCCCACCCGAGTGGACGACCATCCCCCCGGACATCCCGACGGAGGTACTGCTATAGCCTTTACCGGTGCTGTAGCTACCGTTCATCGTTGCCTTGCTTCCCTCCCAGGTTCCGCTGACGCTGCCAGAGCTTCCCGAATTGTCATCATGCGCACCGCTAACGTTGTAGCCGTATTTATTGTCTTCACCGAACGAGCCAGAAAGGTTTGCCTGTTGACCACGTCCGCCAGCACTGTCCTGGTTATAGCGCATGCTCAGATAAGGCATTCCTGTACCATTACCCATGCCTAACGGCATGGAAAACGTCAGATACCAGGTGGTTTGATCATTTCCGTTTCCCGCTTTGTTTCGGCTGGCGTTAATGCTGTAGTTCAGCAGCTTATAGTTATTGGAATACCCCAACTGATACTGGGTGTTGTAACCCTCGTTGTTATTCCAGTAGTTTTGCATTGATGAGCTGACATAAAGGTTACCCAGCCCGGCAGGGAGGCCCTGATTAAAGCTTAATGAGAACTGATTTTTAGAACGGGAGACGCTATCCGGATCGCTGCCATTATTCATTGCGTCGCGTGTACTCATGGCGGTTTGAAAATCCATATAACCGGAGCTGGAATAACGATAGGCAGCAATCGTGATGTTACTGTTTGTCGCATCAAACAGTTTGTTGTAACTCAGTCGATAACTTTGCCCCATCGGATTACCGATCTTGCCGCCGATCTGACTCGTCGATTGAGTGACATCCGCGCTGATCGCCCCCGCTCGCGTACCTATTGCTCCCCCCAGCAGGGCAGCCTGATAGTGCTGACTGTACTGTAAGCCCGTATAGGCAGTCAGGATATTGGTTAAGCCGCGCATGTAGGTTGTTTCATAGAACAACGGCATTTCAGCGGCGTTGTAGTCGCGAAGCTTGCCAACCGTTGCAGTGAATTGCTGGGTCCCCGGACGCAGTGATTGCGCCAGAGACGAATAAGGCACTGAGTATTGCTGGGTGCTACCGTCCGCTTCTTCGACGGTGACATCCAGATCGCCGCCATACCCTGTCTGCCCGAGATCATCGATCAGAAACGCTCCCGGTGTCACGGTGGTCTGATACAAAATATGGCCAGACTGACGTATCGTCACTTTAGCATTCGTCTTCGCGACCCCTCGGATTTCCGGCGCGTATCCACGCTGAGAGGCGGGTAACATTCTGTCGTCGCTGGCCAGTTGTGCGCCGGTATACGAAACCGAATTAAACATCTGGCCTGAGGTAAAATATTGACCAAGATAAAGATGACCATGAACAAACTCGGCATCGCGTTGTACATAGCTATTGCTACTTTGATAGCCGCCGCCCTGTTCCGGTGTCCAGGTATAAGAGCCATTGTGGCGAAAGTACCAATTACCAATATTTAGCCCGGCATTTAACGAAGAATAGAGCGAACGTGCCGTGTCGGCATTATTGTAGTGGGAGTCATAGCCATTGACATAATAGCCGAGCATCAGCGCCGGAACACCACTGTCCCAAAGTGACGGATCAACACTTCCTTGCGCCGTGTGCTGAAGGTAAATTTGTGGTATTTCAATATTAAGTTGCTGCTTATCCGCATCAAAATGTACGGTGGCATTTGGCAAGAGTTGGGAGAGGTCAGAACATGCTGCGGGGTTAGACAGTTCGCTGCGCGAATCTTTTGGTACTCTGTCCATATTAAGTTTAATCAACTGAATGATTTTCGGCGTTAAACAGGCCTCAGCCCGGTATTTATCGACTTCAGTAAAAGTGACCTCTTCATGTGAAATTTGAGAACCATTCACAATGATATCGATAAGGTATTTTCCGGGGATAACATTTGAGCCGTAGGTGAAGCGATTTACATCGATTTGATTTGCCCTGTCCTGGCGCAAAAGTTGTGTGTCAAATTCAGCAGCAGTCTCTTCAGATGAGACAGACTTATCCTCCCCAGAATGGTTCTCAGTGTCATTAGCGATAGCGCTAAATGAGAAAGACAATATAACTGTAGAAAAGCAACAGAGATAGAATCCGGGGAGAAATTTATTTGAAATAGACACACGATCTACCCTCAAAAGGCGTTAGCGTTTCGCTTTATGATCAATGAGCGCTCCATAGTCATTGATTGTGCTAAAAGATAACCCATCAATATTGCCCGTATTGTTCAAAGGGAATTGTTTTGTTTCACCCGGTGCCAGCATTTTACCGGCAGTTTCAGATGTGATGTTCTTGTCTTTAAAGTTAACACTAAAAATAGTGACGTTATATTTTGAGCTGTTTTGCACCGTGGCATTTTTACCATTTAATTGCCAGTGTAATTGTTCTGGTGCATCACTGCTTTTACCTTCTAACCCTTCAGGGCGGTAAAAAAGTTTAATACGCGTGCGAAAGACAACATTGAGTTTCTGTTTGATGTCGTCACTGTTCTTATCTTTTGCCGGGACCTCAAGAACATTGAGCCAAAACACTGACTCTTTGTCAGTAGGGAGCGCTGGAACCCCGGTATAGCTGATACGCAGCGTCTGGCCCTTATTCGAGTCTACCCGATTGATCGGCGGAGTGATCACGAAAGGGACGGATATTTTTTCGGGTGACGTGTTCTCATTCCCCGTATCGATCCAACTCTGAATTAATACAGGTCTGGCGTTTTTATTTGTCAGGCTGAGCGTAACCTGACTTTTACTTCCCTGGTATATGACTCTGGTTCCATCCAAAACAATACTGGCATGACCTGGCTGACTCATCATCATGCCAGCACTAAGGGCGCAATATACTGTTGCTGCCTTTTTACTGAAAAATAACATACAAAATACCTAAGGTTTAACCAGGGAAATAAAATAAGTGATTACTGATACATCAGCTCATAATCCACAGTGCTGACGACTGACCCCGCAGTTGCAGAACCGGCTGCCGATACATATTCAACAAAATAGGGCATCCGGGTTTTACCACCTGCTTCAGTGTCAATAGCGGTGAATTGTGACGTGGTTGACTGACCTGGGTCGTTCACTTTAATTGTGCTACGATTCGAATCCAACAGGCGGAACTGAACATTTGTCGCTGCATCAGTTGACGCTGTATTATTCAGATAGCCCTGGTTGTCACCGTTAGCACTTTTAAAGTTGGCCGCCACTTTGGTTTTTGCAGGCGTACCCAGGGTGCAGTTTTCAGCCACAATAAAGAACGGTACCTGGCCTGCAGAGGAGTTTGCACCAGCCAGCGCTGTTTTTGAAACTTCGTCCAGCGCAATTGTACCTGTACCAGCCGTTCCAACAGCGGCGCCTTTATATTCCAGAGAAACGTCGCATGTTGCATCTGTAATATTACCGTTAAAAGTAATGGTATTTGCTGCGAAGGCGTGCGGTAGATTAATTAAATTCACCGCCAGAATTGTGCCAGCAGCTATTAATTTATTAAATTTCATTTATAGCTCCATCAGAGTGTCGCACTCGTCTTTGTGTAAAATAACTATGGAATAATAAAAGGGACTATTACTACTATATTATAGTAGCTTTAGGTGTCATAATTTATGCCCCATTATAATGGAGGTCTATTGTTTTATGGTCCATTTTTGTACTTCAAATTTTGGGTTGAATTATAAACTGTTAATTTTATTTGAATTTAATTAATTATTAACAATGTAATATACAATATTAAGTATGCGGATAATCTATATTAAACATACATTGCATTAACAATATCTACGAAATTATTTTTAGATGGATACTGTTTTGTGTCATTTTTGCAACCATGTTTTTACCGTGATAGCCATTTTCTGCTATCATAGTGGCATGTGTACGTAGGTTGGTAAAAATAAAAAATGAAGAGCACATTCAATCCAGTAGAGATGGCGGGGCCCATAAGCACGCGCGTTGAATCGCCCTATTTGACGATATTGTTGGATACACTTGATTCGCACCTGCGCTATCAGCAGTGTCCTGTTGGTAAGCGCATTACCATCAGCGCCGCTCACCAGCCTGATTGTTATATTATTCGTAAGGGGGCGCTCTCACTTTACCGGCAGCCCGATGATATTCTTATCGAACTTATCGAAGCCCCGACACTACGTGGGATCATCCCGGTACATGAGTCCTCCCGATCAATACATATCCTTCGCGTTATTGAACCGGCTGAAATCGCCACGTTGAATAAAGAGGATTTATACGCGCTGCTGACAGAACACAACCTGTGGGAACCCTATGCCAGACATCTGCAACTGATCGCCAGCATGGCCGCAGAGGTACTGTTTAAGCTCGTCTCACCCACCGTATTTGAGCAGGTTCGCTATCAGCTTTTCGAGCTCATGAGCAAACCGCAAACACTGAGAGAGTCGATTACCGCCGAGAATTATATCCGCGGAAAAACCCGGCTTTCTCGTTCCGCAGTGATGAACGTGCTCTCGGCATTAAAAGCCGGAGGCTACATTACAATACTGAATGGGCATCTGAAGGAAATAAAACATATTCCAGCGCAGTTTTAGATATCTGCAAAATTGATATTTCTGGCATGAGATAAATCTACATAACCTAAATTAAAACAGGGCTAAAGTATGGTTTTCGCCGGTGATAAACGAAAGGCACATAGGTAAACCCGCCTTTAAAGGCTGAAACAGTGAAATTTAACGCTCACTAAATAGAAAACGCTTTTTTTTCCTCCTGCGATTAAAACTCTGATAGTATACCCCCCTATAGTATTAAGGGGGCCTATGCCGCATTCACCTGAAGATAAAAAACGTATTCTGACTCGCGTCCGACGCATTCGGGGGCAGGTGGATGCCCTGGAGCGTGCGCTGGAATCTGGCGAACCTTGCCTGGCTATCCTGCAACAAATCGCTGCGGTCCGCGGTGCGTCCAACGGTTTAATGGGCGAAATGGTTGAGATCCACCTGAAAGATGAGCTGGTGAGTGGTGAAACCACTCCTGACCAGCGCGCCGTGCGTATGGCTGAAATCGGCCACCTTCTTCGCGCTTATCTAAAATAAACCTATCACCTCGCAATAAAGGGAAGAGACAGATGAAATCACGTGCAGCAGTCGCGTTTGGCCCCGGTCAGCCGCTCAAAATTGTTGAGATTGACGTCGCAGCGCCGAAAAAAGGCGAAGTTCTGGTTAAAATTACCCACACCGGGGTTTGCCACACTGACGCGTTTACGCTGTCTGGTGACGATCCGGAAGGTGTGTTCCCGGCGGTTCTGGGACATGAAGGCGGCGGTGTAGTGGTCGACGTCGGCGAAGGCGTGACCAGTCTGAAGCCGGGCGACCATGTTATCCCGCTGTATACCGCCGAATGCGGAGAGTGCAAATTCTGTAAATCCGGGAAGACCAACCTCTGTCAGGCCGTGCGCGCCACTCAGGGAAAAGGTCTGATGCCGGATGGCACCACTCGTTTTTCTTACAATGGCGAACCAATCTATCACTACATGGGTACCAGTACCTTCAGCGAATACACCGTATGTGCGGAAATCTCACTGGCGAAAGTCAACCCGCAAGCCCCGCTGGATAAGGTTTGTCTGCTGGGGTGTGGCGTCACTACGGGCATAGGTGCCGTGCATAACACCGCGAAAGTCAAAGAGGGCGATACCGTTGCCGTGTTTGGCCTTGGCGGGATCGGCCTGGCGGTGATTCAGGGCGCTGTACAGGCGAAAGCGGGGCGTATTATTGCTGTCGATACCAACCCGGAAAAATTCAAACTGGCGGCTGAAATGGGCGCAACCGACTTCATTAATCCGAAAGATTATGACAAACCGATCCAGGAGGTGATTGTTGAGCTCACCGACGGTGGTGTCGACTTTAGCTTCGAATGTATCGGTAACGTCGACGTGATGCGTGCGGCGCTGGAATGCTGCCATAAAGGATGGGGCGAGAGCATCATCATTGGTGTTGCCGGGGCGGGCCAGGAAATTAAAACTCGCCCGTTCCAGCTGGTGACAGGCCGGGTCTGGCGTGGTTCCGCGTTTGGCGGCGTCAAAGGGCGCACCCAGTTACCGGGCATGGTGGAAGAGGCAATGGCCGGGAAAATCCAGTTGGATCCGTTCATTACCCATCGTCTGCCGCTGGAGCAAATCAACGACGCGTTTGACCTGATGCACGAAGGTAAATCCATCCGTACCGTTATCCATTTCGGCGATAACTGATTCATCCGCCAGCGGAAATCACCGCTGGCGCTTTCCATTTTTTAACATAAATGTTGTCAAACTGTGACGAAAACGGCGCTTTTCCCGGTAAGTAAAATTCGCGGAATGCCGATGACTATCTTACGGGCGCGTATTACGCATTAATCCTACAAGAGAGTCGACGGTCATGGACAACACATCATCGATGCACGCACCACATAAGCTGGGCTTTCTGCATCACATCAGGCTGGTTCCGCTGTTTTCCTCCATTCTCGGTGGCATCCTTTTACTGTTCGCGCTGAGCTCCGGTCTGGCGGGCTACTTTCTCATGCAGGCTGACCGCGATCAGCGGGATGTGACGGATGAGATCCAGGTCCGCATGGGATTATCGAACAGTTCGAACCACCTGCGTACCGCGCGAATCAACATGATTCATGCTGGCGCGGCGAGCCGAATTGCTGAAATGGATGACATGAAAGCCAACATTGCGGCGGCGGAAAAGCGTATTAAGCAGTCTGAAGAAGGGTTTACTATTTACATGGCGCGCAAGGTGAAAACCCCTGCGGATGAAGCGTTGGATGGCGAACTGGAGAGCAGTTTCAAAGCCTATATAGCGGGAATGCAACCGATGCTCAAGTACGCCAGAAACGGCATGTTCGAAGCGATCATCAACCACGAAAGCGAACACGCAAGACAACTGGATGCCAGTTACAATAAGGTCCTGCTGAAGGCGATTGAACTGCGCATGGCGCGCGCTAACCAGTTAAGCGAACAGGCTCATCAGCGCACCCAACTGGGCATGATATTCATGATTGGCGCTTTTGGTCTGGCACTGGTGCTGACGCTGATGACGTTTATTGTTCTGCGTCGTACCGTCATTCAGCCGTTGCAGCATGCCGCGCAGCGTATTGAGCAAATTGCCGCCGGTGATCTCACCATGCAGGATGAACCTACCGGGCGTAGCGAGATTGGGCGACTGAGCCGCCACCTGCAACAAATGCAGCGTTCGCTGGTGCAAACGGTCGGTTCGGTGCGTCAGGGGGCAGAAGAGATTTATCGCGGTACCAGCGAAATCTCGGCGGGCAATACCGACTTGTCGTCACGCACCGAAGAACAGGCGGCGGCGATCGAACAGACGGCGGCCAGCATGGAAGAGTTGACCGCGACGGTGAAGCAAAACGCCGATAACGCACACCACGCCAGCAAACTGGCGGAAGATGCGTCCGGCAAAGCCAGTCGTGGCGGGCAGATGGTTTCCGGCGTGGTCCAGACGATGGGCAATATTTCGACCAGTTCGAAGAAAATCTCTGAGATCACAGCGGTTATCAACAGCATCGCTTTCCAGACCAATATTCTGGCGCTGAACGCCGCGGTTGAAGCCGCGCGTGCCGGTGAGCAAGGGCGTGGATTCGCCGTGGTCGCCAGTGAGGTCCGCACGCTGGCCAGCCGCAGTGCCCAGGCAGCGAAAGAGATTGAAGGGCTTATCAGCGAATCCGTCCGTCTCATCGATCAAGGTTCTGGTGAAGTGGTCGCGGCGGGGAACACGATGACCGACATCGTGGAGGCGGTAAAACGCGTCACCGATATCATGCTGGAAATCGCCGCGGCGTCGGACGAGCAGAGCCGCGGGATCGTGCAGGTCAGCCAGGCCATCTCTGAGATGGACAAAGTGACTCAGCAGAACGCTTCGCTGGTGGAAGAGGCCTCTGCGGCAGCGGCGTCGCTGGAAGAGCAGGCGGCACGACTGACGGAGGCGGTGGGGACGTTTCGCTTACAGGGTGGACCCACGAGCAAGCGCGTACCGACAACAAACACCCCCGTTCAGCCTCTGACACAGCCGGTTACCGATCACGGGGATAACTGGGAAACCTTCTAAGCGCCATTGCCGGGTGAAGGCGCAAAGGCGCCTCATCCGGCCTGTTATAACGGCATCGATTTACGGATAGCGGCAATTAAGCGTTGCGCGCCAGAAGAGAGCGGTGAATCCACACGGGTGAGAATACCGATCGGCTCGCCTGCGCCCTGTGTGGGCACGGGTAGCGAAACCAGCGTCGCCTGGCGCAAATCCTCTTTCACCGCGCCAGAGGGCACAAACCAGACGTAGTTATAATCAACCGTTAACTGGCGCGACAGCGAGGCGGAGAGCGTCTCAATGCAGCCGGTTGGCATCTTACAGCCCTGGCTTTGCAACAGCGTCTCGGCATTCTGCCGTGGTACTGTGCCTTTGGGCGAAACAACCACGGGCCACTCCATCACGCGACTCAGCGTCACGTTTTCCTGCAATAGTGGGTGATTCGGACGCACGACCAGCTTTAATGACTCGAGAAACAGCAGCTCATAATTAAGGCCGCTCATCAATTCCGGATCGGACATCCGGCCAATGCCGATGTCGAGCTCGCCGGATTTCAGGCCCGCCAGCAGCATGGTATTGTTCATCGTTGCCACCTGCAGCGTGGTCTCTTTTTGCTGCTGATGAAACTGACCGATGACCGACGGAAGAATACCCAGCGCGGCGGTCGGTAGCGCGCCTATTCTTACCACATCATTGTTAAGACCTTCTTTACGGTTCAGCGCCTGCCCGGCGGTGTTGAGCGCATCTAGCACTTTCACCGCATGGGTTAAGAACTGCTCGCCAGGTAATGTCAGTTGCGCCCCGAGCCGTCCGCGCTCAAAGAGGCGGGTGCCGGTCAGTTGCTCCAGTTCGTTAAGCGTTTTGGAAAGCGCAGGCTGGCTGAGGTTAAGGGTTTCGGCTGCGCGCCCCAGGGTTCCTTGTTGAGCGACAGCGACAAATGTATGAAGATGGCGCAATCGGATGCGCTGACTGAACAGACTATTTTTTTCCATAAGCGATGTTAAGAACAGAGCGATGCCGGTGACAAGTAAAGTTGTTTGTTTTTGATAACTTGATTGCAAAATATTATTAACATTTAACTTATTTAAGTAACAGCACTTTCTCTTCGGAGGCGAAAATGATCCATGTCGTAGGCCACCTGAATCCGGACAGTGACGCCATTTGCACCGCTTTTATGGCTGCCCGCTGGTTGAACATGCGCGGACGTCAGGCCTCAGCCTGGCGCCTGGGTGAACCCAATCGCGAAACCCAATTTCTGTTTGAGCGTGCGGGGCTGGACATGCCGCGGTTACTGACGATGCCGCTGACAGACCTCGACGTCTGGCTGGTGGATTTCACCGAGCCAGCGCAGGGACCGGAAACCCTTATGGCGAGCAATATCGTGGGTATTATCGATCATCACCGTCTGGGTGGACTGGTGACCCGTTTGCCGCCAGAAGTGTGGATAAAGCCGGTGGGCAGCAGCGCCACGCTGCTATGGCAACTGATGAGCCCGGAGGACAGGGCGCAGATAACGTCTGCGCAGGCGCTATTACTATTGGGTGCAATATTGAGTGACACTGTCACGCTTCGCTCGCCAACCACCACGGCGGATGACCGTCAGGCCGTTGAAGCACTGACAACGCGTGCAGGGGTTGAGCTGGCGGCGTTCAGCGCTGACCTGCTGAGTGCTAAAACCAGCGTCGAAGGATTAAGCGCCAGTGAACTGCTGCAAAAAGATATCAAGCGTTTCACCATCAAGGGTCAGCAGGTGAGCGTTGCGCAGATCGAACTGTATGCATTGAGCCAGGTCGCTGACGTGATGGATGCCCTGCGTCAAGAGATGGCCGATTATGCGACCCGCAGCGGGGCGGATTTGGTGGTGCTGATGTTGACGGATATCAACGCTGGCAATTCGCAACTCTGGTTTGCCGGCCCGCGTCAACTGGAACTGGCACAACCGGTGACGGTTGAGGGAATGTTGAGCCGCAAGAAACAGATGCTGCCGTGGCTCGAAAGCCATGTTGCGAAAATAGACCAGGCCTGACAAAACGGGCTGAGAGATTCAGCCCGTTCTCTTCATCAGACGTCGAAAAAGACGGTTTCGTTTTCTCCCTGCAGGTGAATATCGAAGATATAGACGATCTCGCTACCACGCTGTTCGCGGCGGGCAATCAGGGTCTGACGGCGAACTTCCCATTCGATCAGATTGAGCACCGGATCGCGCTGATTGGCTTCTTGCTCATCCGCAAAATAGAGACGGGTGTTCAGGCCAATGTTGATACCGCGCGCGACAATCCACAGATTAACGTGGGGGGCCATCAGGCGGCCATCGCGTCCCACAACACAGCCCGGCTTAATGGTATCGAAACGCCACACGCCGCTGTCGAAGTCTGAACAGGTTCGTCCCCAGCCGCGAAAGTCCGCGTCGAGCGGCTTATCTTCCTGACGGTCAGCCGGATGGTTGTAGCGTCCATGGGCGTTGGCCTGCCAGATCTCCAGCAGCACATCGCGCAACGGCGTACCGGAACCATCAATCACCCGTCCCTCGATCACAATACGTTCGCCTTCGGTATGGCTATTGGTCAGCGTGGAGCTGAAGTTTTTCTCAAAGATGTGAAATCCAGCGGCGTCAGGCGCAAGCCCAATGTGCACATACGGTCCCGCCGTCTGCGAGGCGGTTTCCTGCAAATACTCTTTCATTGCGCGCCTCCCTGAGTGCGGTTTTCAAACAACGTAGCGCGCTGTCCGCGAAGTACGAGGTCAAAGCGATATGCCAGGCAGTCGAGCGGTACGGCGGCGTGGGTATCCAGTTCGGCAATCAATGTGCGGATCGCATCATCGTTATTGATAGTTTTCACAATTGGGCACTGTTTGATCAACGGGTCGCCTTCAAAATACATTTGCGTAATCAACCGTTGGGCAAAGGCCTCGCCGGAGAGTGAAAAGTGAATATGCGAGGGACGCCAGTCACTGACCTGATTGCGCCACGGGTAAGGGCCGGGTTTGATGGTACGGAAAAAGTAATAGCCGTTCTCATCGGTTAATACCCGTCCGCAGCCGCCAAAATTAGGATCAATCGGCGCGAGATACTGGTCTTTTTTATGACGATAGCGACCACCGGCATTGGCCTGCCAGACTTCGACCAGCGTATTTCTCATTGGGCGGCCAAAACCGTCGCGCACGTAACCGTGGACGATAATCCGTTCGCCAATCGGCAGGCCGTCTTTGGCGTAATTCATAATCAGGTCGTTATCCAGCGGGCCAAGATCGTTGTCGCTGAATACCGGCCCGGTGATTTCAGACAATGAATTCTGCAAAGAGATCAGCGCGTTGCGCGGCGAGCGCAGAACGCTGGTCTTATAGCCGGGGGCGAAGGCGGGCGGATGGCTGTTATAGTCGCGATGGATCACCTCGCGAGAGGACACTTTTTCACGCATAGCGGACTCCGGTACAGGGAAGAGATTTATTGTTTTATGATGACCTGAGGCAGTGTGTGTAAATGCGTTGTTAATTAAAAGTGAATTTATGTCGATTATTTCATAACCAGTGGCTATACCATGGCGCAAGGACTGATGCAGAGCGAATTCAGGTTAGATCACACTTTGTAAATTCTTCTCCCCAGAGTGAATGGTGTTTCCTACACTCCAGGTAACATTCACTGGAGGCATGACATTATGGCGAACACCATCACGGCAGATGAGATTCGGGAACATTTTTCGCAGGCAATGTCAGCAATGTACCAGCAGGAAGTTCCGCAATACGGCACGTTACTGGAACTTGTGGCTGACGTGAATCTGGCAGTTCTCGAAAATAACCCCACGCTGCATGAAAAACTGGCCAATGCAGATGAACTGGCGCGCCTCAACGTGGAGCGTCATGGCGCAATTCGTGTCGGAACGGCAGACGAACTGTCCACGCTGCGACGCATGTTTGCGATCATGGGGATGTTTCCGGTCAGCTATTACGATCTCTCTCAGGCCGGGGTGCCGGTACATTCAACGGCATTTCGTCCCATTGACGATGCATCGCTGTCGCGAAATCCGTTTCGCGTCTTTACCTCCTTACTGCGACTTGAACTGATTGAAAACGCGTCGCTCCGCCAGCGTGCGGCGGAGATCCTCGCGCAGCGCGATATCTTTACGCCACGCTGTCGCGAACTGCTCGACGTCTGGGAGAGTCAGAAGGGGTTTAACGCGACGCAGGCTCGCGAGTTCGTGAAAGAAGCGCTGGAAACGTTTCGCTGGCATCGCCACGCCACCGTGGATGAAAAAACCTATCATGCGCTGCATAACGAACATCGCCTGATCGCCGATGTGGTCTGTTTCCCGGGCTGTCACATTAATCATCTGACACCCAGAACGCTGGATATCGACCGGGTGCAGTCGATGATGCCGGAATGCGGCATTGAACCGAAAGTCCTTATCGAAGGCCCGCCGCGCCGTGAGGTGCCGATTCTGCTGCGCCAGACCAGCTTCAAAGCGCTGGAAGAACCTGTGCTGTTTGCGGGCGAAATGCAGGGGACACACACGGCCCGCTTCGGCGAGATTGAACAACGCGGCGTGGCGCTGACGATAAAAGGGCGTCAGCTATACGATGAATTACTGCGCCATGCCGGTACCGGGAAAGACAACCTGACGCATCAACTGCATTTGCAGGAGGTGTTTAACGCGTTTCCGGACAGCGAATTCCTGCTGCGCCAACAGGGACTGGCCTGGTTCCGCTATCGTCTGACGCCGTCAGGCGAAGCGCACCGCAATGCGATTCATCCTGGCGACGATCCGCAACCGCACATTGAACGTGGCTGGGTGCAGGCGCAGCCCATCACCTATGAAGATTTCCTGCCTGTCAGCGCGGCGGGGATTTTTCAGTCGAATCTCGGTAACGAAACGCAGGCGCGCAGTCATGGCAATGCCAGCCGCGAGGCCTTTGAACAGGCGCTGGGGTGTCCGGTGTTTGACGAGTTTGTGTTGTATCAGGAAGCGGAAGAACGCAGCAAACGGCGTTGCGGCCTGCTTTAATCCAGGTATCCTGTAGGGATCTGCGATTAACGGGTAAATATGGACATGATCAAACCTGGTATTCCACTGATTCAAACTGTACAGGGACAGCTAATGGGTGTCGTCCAGGACGACATCCACCTTTGGCGCGGTATTCCTTACGCCGCGCCACCAACGGGGAAATGGCGTTGGCGCGCGCCGCAGCCGGTTACTCCCTGGTCCGGGATTCGTGACGCCAATACCTTCTCCAGCGCCAGCTGGCAGGACATTGAGTACTGCAAAGAGTTGGGCGGCGGCGATCCCGGCGCATTTTCTGAAGACTGTCTCTATCTCAACGTCTGGTCTCCGGCGGAACGTCATCAGCCGCTTCCGGTGATGGTCTGGCTGCACGGCGGCGGCTACACCATTGGCGCGGGTAGTCTGCCGCCTTATGACGGCGTTGCGCTGGCAAAGCGCAACGTGGTTGTCGTGACCGTCAACTATCGTCTCGGTCACCTCGGCTTTTTTGCTCATCCGGCACTGGAAGGCGAAGAGGGCGAGGCTCTCAATAACTTTGCTTTGCTCGACCAGATAGCGGCGCTGCGCTGGGTACAGGAAAACATCGCTGCGTTCGGCGGCGATCCGCAAAACGTGACGCTGTTTGGTGAGTCGGCCGGGGCGCGCAGCGTACTCTCGCTGCTGGCTTCGCCGCGCGGAAAAGGGTTGTTTCATAAAGCGATTGTGCAGAGCGGCTACACGTTGCCGGACACGCCTCGTGAAATCGCGCTGGAAAACGGCGTTGCGCTGGCTGAACACTTTGGTTTGCAGAATGCAACGGCGGAACAGCTACGCGCGATTCCGGCCGAGGCCTTCTGGCCGTTGGGCGCACCGTACAAAATTGCGCCAACACCTGTCTCTGGCGATGCGGTACTTCCGGAGCCGATGCTGGACGTCTTTTTCGCCGCCAGACAGCACCCGATGCCGGTGATGATTGGTTCTAACAGCGATGAAGCCAGCGTGATGGCGGTTTTCGGCGTCGATCTTGCCGAACAAATTCAGAAACTGCGTCGTGAACGCAGGCTGGGACTCGGCCTGATTAAGCTACTGTATCCGGGCGTGAAGGGCGATGAAGAACTGGGACGGCAGGTGTGTCGGGATATGGCGTTTACGGCATTAGGCTACGTGGTGATGCAGGCGCAACAGCGGGTCGGCGAGCCTTGCTGGCGGTACTGGTTTGATTACGTTGCGGAATCGGAGCATCACACCTATGCCAACGGCGCCTGGCATGGCAACGAAGTGCCTTACGTGTTTAATACTCTAACGCTCGCTGAACCTTCACGAAATTATGTGAACAAAAACGATCTCGCCTTTGCTGTCCACGTTGCGGATTACTGGGTCAATTTTGCCCGTCATGCCAGTCGGAGTTGCGATGTTCTACACGGACCGGTCCGTTGGCCGGCCTGTATTCAGGGCCGCGATCGGTTGTTACGTATTGGGCTGAATAAGTTTGCTGGTTTTAAGGTGGAGAACCGGTTTATGCGGGCGCGACTTGCGCTCTTTAAACGGGTGATGACCCAGCACGTCAGTCTCGACTAGCTTTGCAAAAGTTGAAAGTTTGCGCGGGGAACTTTACGTGGGAATCAGGCTGTTCCCATCGACACAAAATATTTTCCATTTTGTTCAGATAATCTGCGGCCAACAATTGGATTATTAATCAATTTTGTCTAGAGTGAGCGGTCAGAATTATGCATCTTCTTGCCGCTGTCGAGCGCCAGCGCGGGACCCTTCACATGACCAGAAGGATTTACTTTCAGGTATGAATCGCAGACGATTTATTAAAGGTTCAATGGCAATGGCCGCCGTGTGCGGTACCAGTGGTATTGCATCACTTTTCACCCGTGCCGCGTATGCGGCGGAATCCGACATTGCGGACGGACAAACCGTCCGCTTTGATTTTTCCGTGCTGCAGTCCATGGCGCACGATCTTGCGCAGAAACCGTGGGGCGGTGCGCCGCGCGCATTGCCCAATACGCTGGCGAATCTGACGCCGCAGGCCTACAACAGCATTCAGTATGATGCCGCGCAATCGCTGTGGAACAACGTCGAAGGCCGTCAGTTGGACGCGCAGTTCTTTCACGTTGGAATGGGCTTCCGTCGTCGCGTGCGCATGTTCTCCGTCGATTCCAGCACCCATCTGGCGCGTGAGATTCACTTCCGCCCGGAACTGTTTAAATACAATGATGCCGGCGTTGATACCAGACAACTGGAAGGGCAAACCGATCTCGGCTTTGCCGGTTTTCGCGTCTTCAAAGCGCCTGAGTTGGCACGACGCGACGTGGTTTCTTTCCTCGGTGCGAGCTATTTCCGCGCCGTCGATGATACCTATCAGTACGGGCTTTCCGCGCGTGGTCTGGCGATAGACACCTACACCGACACCAAAGAAGAGTTCCCGGACTTCACCGCCTTCTGGTTCGATACGGTGAAACCCGGCGCCACCACCTTTACCGTGTACGCGCTGCTGGACAGTCCGAGCATCACCGGTGCCTATAAGTTTGTGATTCACTGTGAGAAGAGCCAGGTGATCATGGACGTTGAAAACCGTTTGTATGCTCGCAAAGACATCAAACAGTTGGGCATCGCGCCGATGACCAGCATGTTCAGCTGCGGCAATAACGAACGCCGCATGTGCGATACCATTCATCCGCAAATCCATGACTCCGATCGTCTGGCGATGTGGCGGGGCAACGGCGAGTGGATTTGCCGCCCACTGAATAACCCGCAAAAGCTGCAATTCAACGCCTATACCGATAACAACCCGAAAGGGTTCGGCCTGCTGCAACTGGATCGTGATTTCTCCCACTATCAGGACATCATGGGCTGGTACAACAAGCGCCCAAGCCTGTGGGTGGAACCTCGTAACAAGTGGGGCAAAGGCACCATCGGGCTGATGGAGATCCCGACAACCGGCGAAACGCTGGATAACGTGGTCTGCTTCTGGCAGCCGGAAAAGGCCATCGAAGCGGGTGATGAGCTGGAATATAAATACCGTCTGTACTGGAGCGCACAGCCGCCGGTCCGTTCGCCACTGGCGCGCGTGATGGCCACCCGCACCGGTATGGGAGGATTCCCGGAGGGCTGGGCGCCGGGCGAGCACTATCCAGAGAAATGGGCGCGACGTTTTGCAGTCGATTTCGTCGGTGGCGATCTGAAAGCGGCCGCACCGAAAGGCATTGAGCCGGTGATTACACTGTCCAGCGGCGAAGCGAAGCAGATTGAAATTCTCTACGTTGAGCCGTTTGACGGTTACCGCATCCAGTTTGACTGGTATCCCACGTCAGACTCGACCGAACCGGTGGACATGCGTATGTTCCTGCGCTGCCAGGGCGACGCGATCAGTGAAACCTGGCTGTACCAGTATTTCCCGCCGGCGCCGGATAAACGGACCTACGTCGACGATCGCGTGATGCGTTAATCTGCGCCAACGCCCTTCGAAATGCGAAGGGCGTCAACAGCCAGGCATGCGAAATATCTGTTCAGGAATTAAACACGATCCTGTTCGCATTTTTCCCTAAGTCAAATGGGTAAGCTGATGGAGTGTATTTCTTATACACATGGTTTATCACTAACAGGGAGAGCGTATGTTTCCAGAATACAGAGATCTGATTTCCCGACTGAAATCCGAGAATCCTCGCTTTTTGTCGCTTTTTGAAAAGCATAACAACCTTGATCATGAAATTGCCAGGCTGGAAGGTTCCGATGGTCGGGGATACAATCTCGAAGTCGTTCGGCTGAAAAAACAGAAACTTCAACTGAAGGACGATATGCTCAAAATACTGCAGAAAGAAAGTGTTGACGCGGGATAATCCGCATTTATGAGCCGCCAGCCCTGGCGGCTTGAGAGAGATGACAAACCTTATCCTGATACCGGATAAGAAGAGATCACCTCATTAAAAATCAGGAAAATCAATTTATTGATTTTCGGCTGATAATTACAGAGAAGGAAAAACCTCGCTTTTTCCTTCTCTGTCAGCAATCTAAGCCGCCAGCCCTGGCGGCTTTTTTGTGCCTGAAACTCAGCGATGTGGTAAAACCAACTGGCATCCCGCGTGGGTATAACGCTGAACAATATCATCCGCTAACGCGCTGTCGCTGATAATCGTTTTAATGCAAGAGAGCGTGGCGACGGCATGGGGTTCCACCGCATCAAACTTTGAATGATCGGCCATCAGTATCACTTCTCGTGAACGCTGAATAATCCGCGTTTTCACGCCGACTTCAAACAGGGTGGCGTTAGTGATCCCCGTGGCCAGCGACAGCGCATCGCAGGAAATAAAGGCCCGTTCCACTGAAAACGCATTGAGCATCTCCAGCGCCAGGCTTTCACCTACCGAAAAGTAACCCGGACGAATAAGCCCGCCGATAATGTAACTTTCGACGTGCGGAAAACAGCCCAGTTCATTGGCGATTTTGATGTCGTTGCAGATGACCTTCACACGTGCATCGGCCAGACATTTCGCCAGTTCGAGGCAGGTCGAGCCGGAATCGAGAAAGAAACAGTCACCGTCTTTGATCATCGTGCGGGCAAGGGCTGCAATCTCTTTTTTTGCCTCGGATTGCAGTGTCCGCTTAACCTCAAAGACATACTCTTTGTCGTCCATACTGTCGTCGAAATCCAGACAGCCATGACCGCGAGTCATACCGGGATACTGGCTGGCGATATACTGGAAATCGCGACGGACGGTCGCCTCCGCATAACCAAACAGTTCCATGGCCTGTTGGGTGGAGAGATGACGATGTTGCCACAGATAGTGCAGCATCTGTTTGATACGGTCAGGGCGCTGTTGGCTCATCGAAGCAATCTCCTCTTACAGTCCTGCAAACCGGGATAACGTGGTGTGATAATTCTCTGATGAGAACAGTGCACGCCCCACGACAAGATGTTGTGCGCCCGCCGTCGCCAGGTGTTGTGCCGCAGAAAGCGTAATGCCGCCATCGGCCCAGCACGCGGCTTGTGGAAAATACTCACGCACCTGGCGGACTTTGGCGCACAGGGTGGGAATAAACTGTTGTCCGACCCCGTCTGGTTCGCTGGTCATCACCATTAGCGCATCCAGTTGCGGGGCCAGATAGCGATACCCGTCAATTGGTGTGGCGGGATTCACCGCCAGCCCGGCTTTTGCGCCGATTTCGCGAATTTCTGCCAGCGTCTCAGTAGGGTATGCCAGCGCTTCGGCATGAACAAAAATCCATGTCGGTTTGATCTCCGCCAGGATGGGAAACCAACTCTGCGGGCGGGCAATCATGAAATGAAACGAAAGGGGATGCGTCGTCTGTTGGGCGACAGCCTGTACGGTTTTGAGGCCAAAGGTGATGTTGTTAATAAAGCTGCTGTCTTCGATATCCAGATGCAGTGAGCCGATATCGGCATCGGCCAGCGCGCTCAACGTCGCCCCGTAGTGCAGTGGATCTGCCGATGCGAGAGAAGGGTGCAGAATCATATCGCCTCCGTTAACCGGTAATCTGCGCGAACAGCGCGGCGTCAGTTTGCGCGTGTCGGACTGCTGCGAGTCGTTCAGGCGAATCGATAAACTGGCTGATGCGCTGGATGGTGAGGATATGCGCATTGGCATCCGTCGCGCTGACGCACAGCAGCAGCCAGACCGGATCACACTCTTCATGCCCAAAAGCAACGGGCGTTTTTAACGTCGTGATGCTGACCTGATTATGGTTAGCGCCTTGTTCGGGCCGCGCATGAGGCAAGGCGATGCCGGGGGCAATGACATAGTACGGCCCCCAGTTCAGGGTGTTGTCGATAATGCCGTCAACATAGCCTGGTTGCGCCGCGCCGAAGGTTATCAGCGGGCGAGCAGCAATTTCGACGGCCTGACGCCAGTCCCTGGCCTCTCGCTGTGCCTGTACCCACTTAACATCGTTAATCATCAGTCGTTGACTCCTTGCCGGTTAGGGTTACTCTGATAGCGATCCCCGTCGAGACTTTTGACGAAGGCGGCAGGGATCGCTGTTCTACCGGGGGTAAGCGCGCTGCTTATCCCCTTTTTTATTGCCGCAGGTGATGCACTTTTTCCATAAAGCGACTGACCCGCGCCTGATCGACAAAGTTGGCGAATACGCCGTCCTTTTTAAAGGTGGTGGCGGTTACGCAACCGTCGGCGATGCTCAGTTGTTCCTCGACGTTTTCCAGACACACCCCGGTATTCGCCAGCACCACGGTATCCGGTACCGTTTCTTTGACCCGCTTCAGCAGGGCGCTGTCGGTGCGTGCGCCCGCCGTCAGACCAGAGACGCAAAGGGCGTCAGGATGGTTGTTAAAGACCGTGGATTTGGCAATGGAACAAATATCGCGATTACCCAGATACACCGCCGCTTCAGGCACAATGTTGAACAGCGTTTTGACTTCACCTGCGCCGATGCGGTGCTGATGACGAATGGTCTCGCCGACGTTCGTGTCCCAGACCCCAAAGTCGCTGGCGTAGGCACCGGTAAAAATCTCGCGAATGAATTTTGCGCCCGTCGCCATTGCCAGATCGAATGATGCGACCGGATCCCACAACACATTGACGCCAAACGGAATGCGGATTTCGCTCATCAACTGCCCAATCACCCTCGCCATTGCTGCCGTGGTTTCCGGGCGAACCTTCGTGAGATAGGGAAGACTAAACTCGTTGGAAAACATGACGGCATCCACGCCGCCATTCTGTAGCGCCAGCAGATCGTCCCGGGCGCGGTCGATAACCCAGTTCATCCCTTTCTGTGCATCAAAGCTCGGGTCGCCGGGCAATGCACGCAAATGGCACATGGCAATGACGGCTTTTTCCGTTCCAATAACCTCTTTCAGCCAACTCATGAAGGTACTCCTTATTCCGATAGTTCACGTTTACGTAAGAACAGCACGACGCTGGCGACGATACCCACCGCCACGACGACGCCAATAATGCCAAGTGACATCAACTCCGAGATTGACCAGCCAAACATGTTGCCCACGGACAGCGCGGAGATTTGCGCGTTTTCACCGGCAAAACTAAAGCCGCCCTTAAGCGCCATGTCGGTGAAATACGGGGCAAACTGCGTGGCAATCAACAGGACGGTGACCATGACAATCACGCCGCTGATCAAGGTACGAATCAGGTCGCCGCGATGGATCACCGTCGCCATACAGATAAAGAACGGTGCGACGGGCAGATCGGCAAGCGGCAGCACTTTGTTGCCGGGTAAGATGCTGGCCAGAATCAGCATGATGGGGATCAGCAGCAGACCAACGGCAATCGTGGTGGGATGGCCCAGCGTGACGGCGGTATCCAGACCGATATACACCTCGCGCCCCTTGAAATATTTCTGGAAAAATTTCCGTGCGCCGTCGGAGATGGGGAGCAACCCTTCAACAATCAGGCGGATCATGCGCGGGAACAGCACCATAATCGCCGCGACGGTAATCATCAGGCTGGCGCATCCTTTAAAACCTTCACCTGCAGCGAGGCCAAAGATCAGGCCGAGCACGACGCCGATAATGACCGGATCGCCCACCATCCCGTAGCGTTTCTGGATCTCCTGGGCATCGATGTTGCGTCCCTTCATGAACGGGATTTTTTCGTAGATAGCATCCAACAGAACGAACAGCGGTACGGAACTCGAACCATAACCTTGCGGGATCGAGATCCCATCCAGACCGACAATGCTTTGCACGCGTTTTGCCGTCCAGTCGGCCATTTTTAGCGACAGCGCCGCGTGGCAAATGGCTCCCAGCACGCCATAAATCAGGCTACCGGTCATTAACTGGACCACGGTGCCGGTAATGGCGTAGTGCCAGTAGTTATAGATATCGACGTTCATGGTTTTGGTCAGACGAGTGACCAGCATCGCGACGTTGAGCAGAAAAATGATCGGGATAATCATTGCGCCAATGGCGGTGGCGTACCCGACGCCGGAAGCCGGCCCTGCGCCGACGTCAAACACATGCAGGGTCAGGCCGAAGCGTTCAATCATCACTTTTATGGGCGGGCTGAGGCTGTCGATCGCCATCACGATCACCAGTCCCATCCCGACAAAACCAATCCCTACCGTCACCCCGGCCTTGATCGCCTGCAGCCAGGGAATACGGAAGATCAACCCAATCACAATCATGATGATGGGGACAAAAACAGTACCGCCGAGAGACAGGATGTAGTCAAACATAGTGCCTCCTTGTTATTGCGTTAACAGTGCCTTGATTTCTTGTTTTAAGGCGTCGTCGTTAATTCCCGTTAGCAGGGCCGCGCCGTTTAACGTGGGAACACCGTAATCGTTGTTGGTGCGCATGGAGGTCACAATCAGGTCCATGCCGTTACAGTTCAGCGGGATCTCATTAAGACAGCACTGGGCGGTGCTTGCCGCAATGCCTTGCTCGGCAAGGAACTCCTGCAACTTGTGTGCAATCATGGTTGACGTCGACATGCCGGTACCGCATGCCACAAGGATCTTTTTCATAATGGATTTGCCTCTTGTGTAGTGCCTGAATCAGGCTCAACGGGAAAGTGCTCGGCTGGCAGGCCAGCCAGGGCGGTCAATAAGCGAATGCAGTCAGTCAAATCACGCAGACTGGCGACTTCCGCCGGAGAATGGGTATAACGACAAGGGATGGAAAGGCTGGCGCAGGGAATGCCGTCCTGCTCAACCTGGATATAACCGGTTTCAGTGATAACGCCAGGCGCCACTTCGCGCTGCACGGGAATATGGTGCGCAAGAGCCGTTTGCTCGAGCATCTGGATCAGCCGTGGTGGTGTAATTAATCCCGCCAGCGTGCCACGACCGTGGTAGTTCAGACAGGTGATGCCAACGCCCTGATTGACGCGAACCTCTGAGTAGTCCTGCAGATCCGGCGTATCGCAGGACGGCGTGATATCAATACCGATTGCAAGATCTGGTTTAACGCGACGTAAAACCGGGACAATGCCGCGGATGTTGAACTCTTCCTGCACCGAGGCCACCAGATACACCGCGATATCCAGCGACGTCGCACCGATGGCATCCGCGACGCCCAGTAGCGCGGTACATCCCAGACGATCGTCCAGCGCTTTGCTACACACCAGGTCGTTCGCCAGCAGTTGCGGCGGGTTATACAGTGTAACCGGTGTGCCAACCTGAATGCCCATCCGCTGGGCGTCGGCTTTATCTTTCGCGCCAATATCAATCCACAGTTTATCGACGGAAGGCGACTGCGTGCGTTCATCCCCCTTTGCGAAGTGGTACGCCTTAATGCCGATGCATCCCATCACCGGGCCGTTATCCCCGGCAAGCGTGACCATCGAGCCGGACATGGTGACCTGCGCCGGGCCGCCCACGCGTTCGAAGCGCAAAAAACCCGACGGCTCAATTTTGCGCACCATAAAGCCGACTTCATCCATATGGGCAAACATCATCAGGCGCAAGGCGTTTGGGTTATCACTGCCGTAGCGGGCGACAACATTTCCTAAGCGATCGCGCCAGACCTCTTTTGCCTGACGTGTAAATTCGCGTAGCATGACCTCAGCGACGCTGTTTTCATGCCCAGAAACCGCATTGAGATGCAAAAGCGAGAACAGTGTTTCCTGCACAGAAAATGACATAAGTATCTCCGTAGACGATAAAACAATCACTCGTTGAGCGTTTTATAGGCGCTGGCTGGGCGAATAATTGTGAGCTGCTTCACGTGGAAATAGCGAAAGCTGAGGAAATAAAAAATAATGTGAGGTGAGTGGAATAAAAACGCTCAATGCTGATGAAAGTCTGAACGTGGGAGGAAGGAACGGGTGAGTGAAATTATTGAGATCGATGACACGCTGCAGCTACGGGCGGTTGAAGAATGTCACGTTGCCGGCCTGTATCAACTGGTATGTAAAAACAAGGCCTGGCTAATGCAGTTCTTTGACTGGCCGCAGTACGTCAATACGGAAGAGGATACGCGCAAAACGGTGCAGGGTAATATGATGCTGCATCAGCGGGACTACGCCAAAATGTTCCTCATTTTTGCCGGCGAGGAGATGCTGGGCGTGCTGTCGTTCAATCAGATTGAGCCGTTGAACAAAGCGGCCTATATCGGTTACTGGATAGACGAAACGCAGCAGGGGAAAGGGATCCTGTCGCGGGCGTTGCAGGCATTTATTCACCACTATGCCGGGCGCGGCGAGATCCGTCGCTTTGTGATCAAATGCCGGGTAAAGAACCAGGCAAGCAATCAGGTTGCGCAGCGTAATGGCTTTGAACTGGAAGGCTGCCTGAAACAGGCGGAGTTTCTGAACGGGCACTATGACGATGTTAACCTGTATGCTCGCATCATTGATTCGACGCTACAGTGAGCCAATCAGCGGCGTGCGGGTGATATGCTGATCGCCGTTGAACACTTTCGGCCCGCGCAGGTGAATGGCGTCGTCTGTGGCGGCTTCCACGGTGGTATGTCCCCGGATATCAACGTGATTTTCAATCAGCACCTCACCAAGAATGCGCGCATCGCCTTCAATCAGGATATGATCGTCGAGTAAAATGGGACCGCCGCACAACACGGCGTTTCCGCCCACCAGAACGTGATGTTTAAGGACACAGTTACCTTCAATCCGCGCTTGTTCCGCCACCTGTGAACTGTAGCGTAGCGTGGGGATCGCATCGTCTCCCGTTCCGGCGATCACCTGCGCCCGTCCGTACACTTTCGCGCAATCGCAAATCCAGACGTCGTTTTCGTCATTTCCTTCAATCAGCGCCTCTTCAAAGACCTCTGCCCGATGCTCAATAAAGGCGTAACTGACGATGGCATCGCCATAGATTTGTGCCTGATGGACAATGCGTGAATGGCTGACCGTGGCGCGGTCATAGATTTGCAGGATCTGATCGCGCTCGATGGTCAGGCCGCGCGCCGCGATGATTTCCGATTGCTGCAAAATTCGCGCATCGCCAAAGAGGTGGCAATGGCCACGGACCGTGGATGACTGAATAGTGACGTTGTCACTTATTCTGGCACCGTGACTGAGTTCAGCGCGGTCAATCCAGACATTATCGCTAATGTGAACGTTGTCGCGCAGAAGACAGGGTTGTGTGATACGCGAATTGCCCGAAATCGTACAGCCGGAAAAGGCCAGCGTATTTTCGTCGTAAATCCAGCAGTGTCCGGCGTGGTCCAGCACGCTTTCATCATCAATCCAGCCGCCGGCGTCACCGGCTTTCACATCATTAAAGTCAATGAGTGCAATAATCTGGCGTAGTAAAACGCTCATTTTATTGCCATTATCCTGGTAGCTGAACGCGCGCGGTTCGTCGCTGAGTCGGTATTTACGCATGAAGGCATTCCGTTTAGTGGCTTACTCTAACCGTAGCAAATTCTGCGGCACTGGCTAAAACGGATGAAATTCCATAAAATGCATTTCAAATATACTTTATAAAATAAACAAAATGAGTAACAGCAAGCATAGCGATCGTGTTCTGAACCTTCCCGCCGGCTACTTTGGCATGGTGCTGGGAACGATTGGAATGGGGTTTGCCTGGCGTTATGCCAGCCAAATCTGGCCTGTCAGCCACTGGTTTGGTGATGGTCTGGTGATTCTGGCGATGATGATATGGGGGCTGCTGACGCTGGCGTTTATCACGCGTCTGATTCGTTTCCCGCACAGCGTGATTGCTGAGATTCGCCATCCGGTGATGAGCAGTTTTGTCAGCCTGTTTCCGGCCACCACAATGCTGGTGGCGATGGGTTTTGTACCGTGGTGTCGTCCGCTGGCGATGGGGTTGTTCAGCGTCGGGGTGGTTATTCAACTGGTTTACGCCGCGTGGCAGACCGCCGGGCTGTGGCGCGGCTCGCATCCGCAAGAGGCGACGACGCCCGGACTGTATTTACCGACGGTCGCCAACAACTTTATCAGTGCGATGGCCTGCGGCGCGTTAGGCTATACCGATGCCGGACTGGTCTTTTTAGGCGCCGGCGTCTTTTCCTGGCTGAGCCTGGAGCCGGTTATTCTGCAACGTCTGCGCAGTGCCGGGGAATTACCCACTGCCATGCGGACTTCGCTGGGGATCCAGCTTGCGCCTGCGCTGGTGGCCTGTAGCGCCTGGCTGAGCGTCAACGGCGGCGAGAGCGACACGCTGGCGAAAATGCTGTTTGGCTACGGCCTGCTGCAACTGCTGTTTATGCTCCGCCTGATGCCCTGGTATTTGTCGCAGCCGTTTAACGCCTCATTCTGGAGTTTCTCGTTCGGCGTGTCGGCGCTGGCGACCACCGGATTACATCTTGGTCACGCCAGCCCATCGGGCTTTTTTCACACGCTGGCGCTGCCGCTATTCATCTTTACCAATGTTATCATTGCATTATTGCTGGTACGCACGTTCGCGCTGCTGATGCAGGGAAAACTGCTCATTCGCACAGAGCGCGCGGCATTACTGAAATCTGAGGATAAAAAATGACCCTTCGTGACGAAAATTACTTCACTGAAAAATACGACTTAACCCGCACCCACTCGGAAGTGCTGGAGGCGATGAAGGTCGTTAAACCGGGAAAAACGCTGGATTTGGGCTGTGGCAATGGGCGTAACAGTCTCTATCTGGCGGCGAAGGGCTTTGACGTGACCGCGTGGGATAAAAATCCGATGAGCATTGCCAACGTCGAGCGAATTAAGGCGGCAGAAGGGCTGGACAATCTCCAGGCCAACGTGGTGGATCTCAACGCGCTAACGTTTGAGGGCGAATATGATTTTATTCTCTCCACCGTGGTGATGATGTTCCTCGAAGCCAAAACGATTCCGGGCTTAATCGAGAATATGCAGCGCTGTACCAAACCAGGCGGTTATAACCTGATTGTTGCCGCCATGGATACCGCTGATTTTCCGTGCACCGTGGGTTTCCCCTTTGCGTTTAAAGAAGGAGAACTTCGTCGTTATTACGAAGGCTGGGATTTACTGAAATATAATGAAGATGTTGGTGAATTACATCGTACTGACGCCAACGGTAACCGAATTAAACTGCGCTTTGCCACGCTGCTGGCAGGTAAAACAGCCTAAGTCGATGTTCCGCTAACCCCCTCTGCGCCCAGCATTTTTCTTAAAAATGGGCGCTCTGAAAAAATTGTGCTTTGGTTACCATTTTTAATCCAACGCAGATGATTTCCCTTTGCTACTATTTCAACTGCATATTTGCATATTCTAAGGGATCGTTTCATGCGTACTCATACTTTATTTAAAGTTGCAGTGCTTACTGGTTTACTGGCGTTATCTGGCTGTGCCTCAAAAGTGACGCAGCCTGATAAATACTCGGGTTTTTTAAAAGACTACTCAGGTCTTAAGGAAACAAAATCTGCTACGGGGCATCCGGTATTGCGTTGGGTTGATCCCAACTTTAGTGATACCAAATATGACAACATTGTCTGGAACCCAATAACCTATTATCCGGTCCCGAAACCTTCCACACAGGTTGGACAGAATGTGCTGGATCAGTTGTTAAACTACACCAACACAAAGATGAAGACCTCTATTGGTCAACGTAAACCGCTGGTGACCACGCCGGGGCCGCGTAGCCTGATCTTCCGCGGGGCGATCACCGGGGTGGATACCAGCAAAGAAGGGCTGCAGTTCTATGAAGTGGTGCCTGTGGCGTTGGTGGTTGCCGGTACCCAAATGGCAACCGGTCACCGCACGATGGACACCCATCTCTACTTTGAAGGCGAGTTAATTGATGCGGCGACCAATAAGCCGGTGATTAAAGTCGTGCGTCAGGGTGAAGGCAAAGATCTGAATAACCAGAATACGCCGATGGCATTTGAGACGCTGAAACAAGTGGTTGATGACATGGCGACGGATGCCACCATGTTTGATGTAAACCAGAAATAATCGTGACGCGCCATCGTTTGATGGCGCGTTTCTTTATGCTGTCCGGCGGCGCAACAGCGCCGGTGGACGGGCAAACATCACCAGGTTTCCCACCAGAATCAGAATCAGTCCCGCTACCGCATTCACCTGCCAGCTATAACCTTCATAAACCGTAGAAAATGACAGCGCAACCAGCGGAAAGAGCAATGTGCTGTACGCGGCATTACTCGCGCCAATTCTTCCTACCAGCGTAAAGTAGGCACCGAAGGCGATGACCGATCCGAATACTGCCAGATACAGCAGGGCGCCGATGTAGCTGAAGGTCCATTGCGGAGTGAAGTTATCCCCGCGCAGAAGGGCAATCGTTGCAATCAGCAGCGTGCCGTACAGCATGGCCCAACTGTTAGTAGTCATCACTTCCAGACCTTTTTTCTGATGGCGCAGGCTGATCATATTTCCCAGAGAGAAACCAAATGTCCCCAGCGCGCTCAGACCAATCCCCAGCAGCAGCGATCCGCTAAATCCGCTGTTCATCAGATCCTGCCAGAAGAGGGTGACGATACCCGTCAGTCCCAGCGCGGCGGCGCAGTAAAACCGCAGCGGAGGTTTTTGCCCAAAGAAGAAGAAGCTATTCACCGCGTTAAACAGCACCGCCATGGAAAAGATAACTGATTCCAGTCCGGTATTGATCCAGGCGGCCGCCGTGTAAAAACACCAGAAGTTAAAGCAAAAAACGCAACTGCCTTGCAGCAGACAAAACAGATGGTCACGTAACGACAGCGTTCGTAACTTTCCACGAATCTGCATAATCAACATCATCAACGCCGTCGCCACCGCAAAACGCCAGAAAATCGAGACGGGTGCGGCAACCGGACCTTGCTGTAAATAAATAGCGATCCACGTGGTACCCCAGATCACCACGACCAGACAATATAATAGTGCGTTCATTATTTTCTCCCTTCATACCTAATAATTCACTGTCGCAGATTGCACGGGCGACGCGCTTTCATCGGCTTGCGGGATACTTGCAAAATCTTGCGCTTTTTTCCGTCGGACGGGTGGTAACCGCAATGACCTGCGATAGACTGAATGCCTGAATAACAGTGTTTATGTGGTGGTATGACCCGGTCCTACGATGCCTTTGAAAAGTTGAGTCAGCACAATGCTGTGTTACACGAGTCGGTCGAGCTGCGCTCGGGCGTTCAGTTAGCTGCATGGTCGAATAAGCGCGATACCATCACGCAGTATTGCGATCATCACACGCTCAGTCTGTATGTGGCAGATGGCTACGAGAGCTATCAAAAAACGGCCTCAGGCTGGAAAAATGGGGGCGGCCCGGACCGGTTTTGCCTGTTGCCAAAAGAGAGTGAATCTACCTGGGATATCCGCGACGACCTCTCGTTCGTGCATCTTTACTGCACTGACGCGCATTTGCGTGAAGTCGGGGAAAAAGTCTGGGATAAAAGCCCTTACCGTTTTACGCTGGATGAACGGACGTTTGGCAACGATCCAGGGATTACAGCGGTTTACCGCCAGTTTTTACTGGGCAACGACTGGCACCAGCCTGCGAATCACCTGACGCTCAGCGCCGCGTCGTCATTGCTGATGACCCATCTTATTCAGCACTACAGCAACGTGCAGTGGCGATTGCCGACGGTAACGGGTGGACTCGCGCCGGTGACGCTGCGTAATGTGCTGGCTTATATCGACGCCCATCTGGCAGAACCACTGACGCTAGCCGATCTGGCGCATGAAGCTGCGCTGAGCGAATTTCATTTCGCCAGAATGTTCCGCCAGTCGATGAAAATGGCACCGCATCAGTACGTGATGCAGCGCCGGATGGCAGTGGCAAAGCAACTGGTCTGTCACTCACAGCGTCCGTTAACGGAGATTGCGCTGGCCTGCGGATTCAGTTCGCCAAGTCACTTCAGTAACCGTTTCAAGCAGGTGACCGGGAAGACGCCATCGCAGCTACGCGCGTCGCGCCAGCCTTAAGACGGTGTAACAGATCCCGCCCGCGATCAGCCCCCAGAACGCCGAACCAATTCCGTACAGCGTCAGCCCGCTGGCGGTGACCAGAAACGTCACCACGGCGGCATCACGTTCGTTTTCATGACTCAACGCCTGATACAGGCTACCCGAAATCGTCCCCAGCAGTGCCAGTCCTGCCAGCATCTGAATACCGCTCGTCGGCAGCGCCGCCATCACCCCGGTAATCGAACTGCCGAAAATACCGGCCAACAGATAGAACACGCCGGCGGCAGCGGCGGCCAGCCAGCGTTTTGCTGCATCTGGATGGGCCTCCGGACTCTGGCAAATCGCCGCGGTGATAGCGGCAATGCAGATGGAATAAACGCCGAAAGGAGATAACAGCAGCGCCAGTAATCCGGTGACAATGATCAGGGGCGAGACGGGGACATCGTAACCCGCAGCTTTCATGGTCGCCACACCGGGCGCATTCTGCGACGCCATCGTCACCAGAAAGAGCGGTACGGCAATCCCCAGACTGTGGGCCAGCGAAAACTGAGGGGCAATAAATGTGGGCAACACCGGGGTCATCGCTAACGAAGAGGTGGCAATGTCACCTTCAAATAACGCAATGACCGCACCCGCAATCAGCGCCGCAATCACCGCATAGCGCGGTGCAATACGCTTCAGAATCAACCACGCCAACAACATGCCGCCACAAAGCAGAAACTGATCATTGAGACTGGCAAATGCCTGCAGGCCAAAGCGGAGCAAAATCCCGGCCAGCATGGCTGCCGCCAGCGAATGGGGGATGACCTGCATCAGGCGGGCGAATAATCCGGTCACGCCGCACAACACGATCAGCGCGTTGGCGATGATGAACACGCCAATCGCCTCCGGCAGCGTCAGTCCCTGGAGTCCAGTCACCAACAGCGCCGCACCGGGTGTTGACCATGCTGTCAATACAGGCGCACGATACCAGAACGTCAGGATCAACGTACTGACCCCCATCGCGAGGCCCAGAGCGCTCATCCAGCCGGTAATTTGCGCGGTACTGGCACCCGCCGCCACGGCGGCCTGCCAGATGATGGCCGCTGAACTGGCATAGCCGACCAGTACGGCGACAAAGCCAGAAAGCAGCGTAGGT
This sequence comes from Citrobacter sp. Ca225, assembly GCF_030337175.1. Classification (NCBI taxonomy): domain Bacteria; kingdom Pseudomonadati; phylum Pseudomonadota; class Gammaproteobacteria; order Enterobacterales; family Enterobacteriaceae; genus Citrobacter; species Citrobacter sp. Ca225. The sequence continues at coordinate 160,715 of NZ_JAOWCD010000052.1, forward strand.
AAGGGGAGGGAAAATGAACGCATAGGCATTCCTTGTGCGTTATAACGGTCATTTAATCTAGCATCTGGGCGTTATAACGTACAAGTGGTAAGCTGATGTTTTGGGAGGATATCAATGGACAACCTGACACACTATCTGGCGAACACCTTGAAAACATTGCGCAAACAGCGTGAGTGGAGTTTATCGCGCCTGGCCGAGGCCACCGGTGTGTCAAAAGCGATGCTCGGGCAAATTGAGCGCAACGAGTCCAGTCCCACGGTGGCGACGTTATGGAAGATTGCCACCGGGCTGAATGTCCCGTTCTCTACCTTTATTTCGCCGCCGGAATCTGAGCCACTGCCGACGTTTGATCCGCAAGAGCAGGCGATGGTCGTGACGCCGTTGTTCCCGTGGGATCCGGTGCTGTGTTTTGATCACTTTTCAATTTTGCTGGCACCCGGCGCGCTCAGCGAATCCACGCCGCACGAAGCGGACGTGATTGAACATGTGGTGGTAATCGCAGGCGATCTGGAGATGTGCATTGACCAGCAATGGCGCGTCATCAGGGCTGGAGAAGGCATTCGTTTTGCCGGCGATAGCGCACATGCTTATCGCAACAGTAGCGAACAGACCGTGCACTTTCATTCGCTCATCCATTACCCGCGCAGTTAAGCGGGAAAACAATTTCGCAAAGCGGCGCTTCTGACTACAATAGCCGCCATTTTGCTGCTACTGGATAAAAACAACGCTATGCGCCCGTCTCCACATCGCCTTGAATTGTTAAGCCCGGCACGTGATACCGCCATCGCCCGCGAAGCCATTTTACATGGTGCGGATGCCGTCTATATCGGTGGTCCCGGTTTTGGGGCGCGTCATAATGCCAGCAATAGCCTGCAAGATATCGCGGAGCTGGTGCCGTTCGCCCATCGCTATGGCGCAAAAATCTTTGTCACGCTGAACACGATCCTTCACGACGATGAACTGGAACCTGCACAGCGACTGATTACCGATCTCTACCAGACCGGCGTGGATGCGTTGATTGTGCAGGACATGGGGATTCTGGAACTCGACATTCCGCCGATCGAACTGCATGCCAGTACCCAATGCGATATTCGCAGCGTGGAGAAAGCCAAATTTCTCGCTGACGTGGGGTTCTCGCAGATTGTGCTGGCGCGTGAACTGAGTCTTGAGCAGATTCAGGCCATTCATCAGGCGACCGATGCCACCATCGAATTTTTTGTCCACGGGGCGCTGTGCGTGGCGTATTCCGGGCAATGTTATATCTCTCATGCGCAAACGGGGCGCAGCGCCAACCGTGGCGACTGCTCGCAGGCGTGCCGTCTGCCATATACCCTGAAGGACGATCAGGGACGGGTGGTGTCGTATGAAAAACACCTGCTGTCGATGAAAGATAACGATCAGACCGCTAACCTTGGCGCGCTGATCGACGCCGGTGTGCGTTCCTTCAAGATTGAAGGGCGTTACAAAGACATGAGTTACGTGAAGAACATTACCGCGCACTATCGGCAGATGCTGGATGCCATCATTGAGGATCGCGGTGACCTGGCGCGGGCTTCCGCCGGACGCACGGAACATTTCTTTACCCCGTCAACGGACAAAACCTTTCATCGCGGCAGCACCGACTACTTTGTGAATGCGCGCAAAGGGGATATCGGCGCTTTTGATTCGCCGAAGTTTATCGGCCTGCCGGTGGGTGAAGTGCTGAACGTGGCGAAAGATCATCTGGACGTTGAGGTCAGCGAGCCGCTGGCGAACGGCGATGGCCTTAATGTCCTGATCAAACGTGATGTTGTCGGCTTTCGTGCCAATACGGTGGAAAAAACCGGACAAAATCGCTATCGCGTCTGGCCGAACGAAATGCCTGCCGAACTGCATAAATTGCGTCCACACCATCCGCTGAACCGCAATCTTGACCATAACTGGCAGCAGGCGTTAACCAAAACCTCGAGCGAGCGTCGGGTGGCGGTGGATATTGAGTTGGGCGGCTGGCAGGAACAACTGATCCTGACGCTGACCAGCGAAGAGGGCGTCAGTATCACCCATACGCTGGATGGACAGTTTGATGAGGCCAACAACGCGGAAAAAGCGCTGAACGGGCTGAAGGACGGACTGGCAAAACTGGGGCAGACAATCTATTACGCCCGCGATATCGCAGTGAATTTGCCCGGCGCGCTGTTTGTGCCGAACAGCCTGCTTAATGCGTTCCGCCGGGAAGCGATAGAGATGCTGGATGCCGCGCGCCTTGCAAGCTACCAGCGCGGCGTTCGCAAGCCGGTGTCCGAGCCTACGCCGGTTTATCCGCAATCACACCTGAGTTTTCTGGCCAATGTTTACAACCATAAGGCGCGGGCGTTTTACCATCGTTATGGCGTGCAGTTGATTGATGCGGCCTATGAAGCGCATGAAGAAAAGGGCGAGGTGCCGGTGATGATCACCAAACACTGCCTGCGCTTTGCCTTTAATCTGTGTCCGAAGCAGGCGAAAGGCAATATCAAAAGCTGGAAGGCGACGCCGATGCAACTGGTGAACGGCGATGAGGTGCTAACGCTTAAATTTGACTGCCGTCCGTGCGAAATGCATGTGATTGGTAAAATCAAAAATCACATTCTGAAGATGCCGCTGCCTGGCAGCGTGGTGGCTTCCGTCAGCCCGGAAGAGCTGATGAAAACGCTGCCGAAGCGTAAAGGCTAACAAAGCTGCCGGATACGCATAGCGCTATCCGGCGCCCCATTAATGTGATTTAAATCCTGCCGCCGTCATGATCAGGCGAAAGAACATCCCTACGGCGGCCAGTGCCAGCACGCTGCCGCCCCACAAAATGACCAGCCACATCAGGCGTTTCCAGACAGAGTGTTGCATCAGTGATACCCCTCGCCATGTTGAACTTTGCCGCGAAACACGTAATAACTCCAGAAGGTGTAAACCAGAATAACAGGGATGATCAGTAACGCACCGACCAGCATGAAACCCTGACTCTGCGCGGGTGCGGCTGCCTGCCAGAGCGTAATGGATGGCGGAATGATACGCGGCCAGATGCTGATCCCGAGTCCGCTAAAGCCGAGGAAAATCAGCCCGAGAGTCAACACAAAGGGCAGCGCGTGGCGGTGCGGTTGATGAAGCGTTCGCCATAGCCAGATGCTAATCACCGCAACCAGTAGCGGAACCGGCAGCAGGAACCACAGATTCGGCAGGCTAAACCAGCGTTCCGCTATCACCGGGTGTGCCAGCGGCGTCCACAGGCTGATCATCGCAATCACCAGCAGCATCAACAGCAGTAACTTTTTCGCCACGGCTCGCATTTTATCCTGCAACGGATTTTCACTTTTCATTACCAGCCAGGTGGCGCCCAACAGGGCGTAAGTGACCACCAGTCCCGCGCCGCAGAACAGGGTGAAAGGGGTGAGCCAGTCAAACGGCCCGCCGCTGAAACGACGCCCGGTGACGGCAAAACCATTGATCACCGCACCCACCACCACGCCCTGAGTGAACGTCGCGAGAATCGAACCGCAGAGAAAAGCTTTATCCCAGAACGGGCGATGCGCTGGCGTGGCTTTGAAGCGAAATTCAAAGGCGACACCGCGAAAAATCAGCCCGATAAGCATCAGCGTCAGCGGGATCGTCAGGGCGTCAATAATCACCGCATAGGCCAGCGGAAACGCGCCAAATAATCCCGCTCCGCCGAGGACCAGCCAGGTTTCATTACCGTCCCAGACCGGAGCGACGCTGTTAACCATCACATCGCGATCGTCAGCGTCGCGAATGGCAGGAAACAAAATGCCAATACCCAAATCGAATCCATCCATCACGATGTACATCAGCGTAGCGAAAACGATGATAACGAACCAGATTACCGATAAATCAATACCCATTAGCGGTGTGCCTCATGTTGAGAATCGAGGACGGCAGCAGACAGTGGTCTGGCAGGCGTGCCGGTAGGCGGCGTCGGGGAAATCGTGTCCAGCGGTCCTTTGCGGATGAGGCGGATCATGTAACTGTAGCCCACGCCGAAGACGGCGCTATAGACCACAAAGAACGCCAGCAGAGAAATACTCATGTGCAGGTCGCCGTGAGCGGAGACCGCATCCGCCGTGCGTTGCAACCCGTAGACGACCCACGGCTGGCGGCCCACTTCCGTCGTGACCCAGCCGGCCAGAATGGCTATCAATCCTGACGGTCCCATCCATAAGGCGAAGCGCAGAAACGGTCGCGAGGTATAAAGACGCTGCCGGTAGCGTAACCACAGAGCGCAAACACCTAGCAGGATCATGAGCATACCCAGCCCCGCCATAATACGAAACGACCAGAAGACCATCGTCGAATTGGGGCGATCCTCCTTCGCAAACTCTTTAAGCGCCGGGACCTGTTTATCCAGGCTGTGAGTCAGGATCAGGCTACCCAGCGCCGGGATCGCCAGACCATAGCGGGTTCGTTCCTGTTCCATATCCGGCCAGCCGAACAGTAGCAGCGGCGTCGGTTCTCCTGGCGGATTTTCCCAGTGGCCTTCAATGGCGGCAATTTTGGCTGGCTGGTGTTTGAGGGTATTCAGACCGTGCATGTCGCCAATGAGCGCCTGTAACGGTGCGACAATCAGCGTCATCCACAGCGCCATCGAAAACATGGCGCGAATAGCGGGCGTCGCGTTGCCACGCAGTAAATGCCAGGCCGCAGAGGCCCCAATAAATAACGCGCTACTGAGAAACGCCGCCACCGACATATGCAATAAGCGATAAGGGAACGACGGGTTGAAAATGACGGCGAACCAATCCACCGGCACGACCTGGCCGTTGACGATCTCATAGCCCTGCGGCGTCTGCATCCAGCTGTTGGAGGCGAGGATCCAGAAGGTGGAAATAATCGTGCCCAGAGCGACCATACAGGTGGAGAAAAAGTGTAATCCGGGGCCAACCTTGTTCCAGCCAAACAGCATCACACCGAGGAACCCGGCTTCGAGGAAGAAGGCGGTGAGCACCTCATAGGTCAGTAATGGCCCAGTGATACTGCCAGCGAACTCGGAAAACCCGCTCCAGTTGGTGCCAAACTGATAGGCCATCACCAGGCCAGACACCACGCCCATGCCAAAGTTAACGGCGAAAATTTTTGACCAGAACTGATATAGCGAGCGCCAGACAGGATTTTTGCTTTTCAGCCAAAGACCTTCCAGCACCGCAAGATAGCTGGCAAGACCAATGGTGATCGCCGGAAAGATAATGTGGAAGGAAACCGTAAAGGCGAACTGGATCCTTGCCAGATGAAACGCATCAAGACCAGACATGCATTGCTCCGCACTAAAAATTGATTCAGCGCAATTCTAGGCCGGTAAGGGTTTCAGTGGCAGAAACAGAACGGTTCTATTTAACCATAACAGTTGCGTGAATGTTACAAATTGCATCTGTTGATATAAATTCTGGAATCTGCCTTCCCGAATTGATATGAGCGGCTCTACACGACGGGCATTTTTCTGTATTTTCCTTTTATCAGGCGAGAAAAGTAAGCATAAATGTTTACTTTCCCGTTCGTCTCGTTCCTGCGCCAGAAGGTGGCTATGTGGTTTCGTTTCCGGATATTCCGGAAGCGCTCACCCAGGGTGAGACCCGCCAGCAATCCCTTGATACCGCTCTGGAAGCGTTAGTCACCGCTTTTGAATTCTATTTCGAAGATAGCCAGTCTGTCCCGTTACCTTCGCCGGTGAAGGAAGGTGACGACTTTGTTGAGGTCCCGCTCAGCGTCGCGTCAAAAGTCCTTTTGCTCAACGCTTTCCTGGCGTCAAAAATCAGCCAGCATGAGCTGGCGAAACGCATTGGCAGACCGAAACAGGAAATTACCCGCCTGTTCGACTTACGACACGCAACAAAAATTGATGCGGTGCAGACGGCGGCGCGCGCGCTCGGCAAAGAACTGTCGCTTACGCTGTCGTAAACCATAACAGTTCTTAGGATGTTGAGTATTTAATTCACTGATATACACTGCAAGGATCACCTGCCACGGATCCACGAGTGAATAACAATGAAAAAGTACCAGCGTCTGGCTGAACAACTCTGCGAACAGATTGCCACTGGCGTCTGGCAACCTGGCGATCGCCTGCCGTCGCTGCGTGAACAGGTGGTCAGCAGCGGGATGAGCTTTATGACCGTCGGGCATGCCTATCAACTGCTGGAAAGTCAGGGGCGGATCATTGCGCGCCCGCAGTCTGGCTATTATGTCGCGCCGCGCCCGGTTCACCAGCCAACGGTGCAACCGGCCCAGGTGATGCGCGACGAAGCGGTGGATATCAACACTTATATTTTCGAGATGCTACAGGCCAGCCGGGATGCGTCGGTGATGCCGTTTGCTTCTGCATTTCCCGATCCGCGTTTATTTCCCCTCCAGCAACTGAACCGTTCTCTGGCACAGGTGAGCAGAACCGCAACCGCGATGAGCGTAATTGAGAATCTGCCGCCGGGTAACGCGGAACTACGCCACGCCATTGCCCGTCGCTACGCCTTACAGGGCATTACCGTCTCGCCGGATGAAATCGTCATCACCGCCGGGGCGCTGGAGGCGCTCAACCTGAGCCTGCAAGCGGTGACTAAACCCGGTGACTGGGTGATTGTCGAAAACCCCTGTTTTTATGGCGCGTTACAGGCGCTGGAGCGACTGCGGCTTAAAGCGCTGTCGGTTGCCACTGACGTGAAGGAGGGGATCGATCTCGCGGCGCTGGAGCAGGCGTTGCAGGCGTATCCGGTTAAAGCATGCTGGCTGATGACCAACAGCCAGAACCCGCTTGGCTTTACTCTCAGTCCGGAGAAAAAAGCGCGTCTGGTTGAAATACTCGATCGTCATAATGTGATGTTGATTGAAGATGACGTTTACAGCGAACTCTATTTTGGCCGGGAGAAACCGCTACCGGCCAAAGCGTGGGATCGGGCCGACAAGGTGCTGCATTGTTCGTCATTCTCCAAGTGTCTGGTACCGGGTTTTCGCATCGGTTGGGTCGCCGCAGGCAAACACGCCCGCCAAATCCAGCGTTTACAACTGATGAGCACACTTTCCACCAGTTCGCCGATGCAACTGGCGCTGGTCGATTATCTCTCAACACGCCGTTATGACGCCCATTTGCGCCGCCTGCGTCGTCAACTGGCAGAACGTAAACAGCAGGCCTGGCAAACGCTGCTGCGCCATCTCCCTGCCGAAGTGAAAATACATCACAACAACAGCGGCTATTTTCTCTGGCTGGAACTGCCGGAATCACAGGATGCGGGCGAACTGACCGCACAGGCGTTGGCCCACCACATCAGCATCGCGCCGGGAAAAATGTTCTCGACCTCAGACACCTGGAAACGCTTTTTCCGCTTCAATACCGCATGGGGTTGGGGGGAACGTGAAGAAGCCGCGGTAAAACAACTGGGGCAACTCATTCGCGCGCAGATGAAATAAAACGTGCGCGCGATTCAATATAAAAGAATGGCGCGTTCTTATTTAGAAAATATCAGCAAAAACCGTACGACGTTATTTCCCGTAGACCATCATAGGAAATATCAATAGCTTTTGTTTTTCCTCCTCGTCAGCTAACCCCTTGTCTATACTCCAGAAGATAGCCACACAACGCCGCAGTCCGGGGCGTAATGCGCGTTATGTCACAACCTGATTAAATTTCCTCATGCCGGGAGGTGCGCTGACGGCGCGCCGACTATTTTTAGGAAAGGACATATATTTACGGCAAGGCTGCCGCTCAATATTTTGCGACAGGAGTAAGATCTTATGAGCAAGAAATTTGCCCGCAGCAGCCTGTGCGCGCTCAGTATGACGCTGATGACCGCGCACGCCGCCGAACCCCCCACCACGTTAGGTCAGACTGAAGGTCGCCTGGATATTATCGCCTGGCCGGGTTATATCGAACGCGGTCAGACCGATAAACAGTACGACTGGGTAACACAATTCGAAAAAGAGACCGGCTGTGCGGTTAACGTCAAAACGGCGGCGACATCGGATGAGATGGTCAGCCTGATGGCGAAAGGGGGCTACGATCTGGTCACGGCCTCAGGTGATGCTTCGCTGCGTCTGATCATGGGGAAACGCGTGCAGCCGATCAATACGGCGCTCATCCCGAACTGGAAAAACGTCGATCCTCGCGTGGTCAAAGGCGACTGGTTTAACGTGGCGGGCAAAGTCTACGGTACGCCGTATCAGTGGGGGCCGAACCTGCTGATGTACAACACGCAAACCTTCCCGACGCCACCAGATAGCTGGAGTGTGGTATTCGTCGAACAAAACCTTCCGGACGGAAAAACCAACAAAGGCCGCGTTCAGGCCTATGACGGACCGATTTACATTGCCGATGCGGCGCTGTTCGTGAAAGCCACCCAGCCACAACTGGGGATCTCGGACCCGTATCAACTCACCGAAGAACAGTACCAGGCGGTGCTGAAAGTGCTGCGCGCACAGCAACCGTTGATTCACCGCTACTGGCACGACACCACGGTGCAAATGAGCGATTTCAAAAATGAGGGCGTCGTGGCCTCGAGCGCCTGGCCGTATCAGGCGAACGCGTTGAAAGGTGAAGGACAACACATTGGCACAGTGTTCCCGAAAGAGGGCGTCACCGGTTGGGCTGATACCACCATGTTGCACAGTGAAGCCAAACACCCGGTTTGCGCCTATAAGTGGATGAACTGGTCGCTGACGCCAAAAGTTCAGGGTGATGTAGCCGCCTGGTTTGGATCGCTGCCGGTGGTCACCGAAGGCTGTATAGCCAGTACGCTGCTGGGCGATAAAGGCTGCGAAACCAATGGTTACCGCTATTTTGACAAAATCGCCTTCTGGAAAACGCCTGTTGCTGAAGGCGGTAAATTCGTGCCGTACAGTCGCTGGACGCAGGATTACATCGCCATCATGGGCGGTCGTTAACGTCACTGGGGTGATTTATGACGTACGCAGTGGAGTTTGACAACGTCACGCGCCTGTATGGTGACGTGCGGGCGGTCGATGGCGTCAGTATTGCGATTAAAGACGGGGAATTTTTCTCAATGCTGGGGCCATCTGGCTCCGGCAAAACCACCTGCCTGCGCCTGATTGCCGGTTTTGAGCAGCTTTCGGGCGGATCGATTACTATCTTTGGCAAGCCTGCCAGCGATTTGCCGCCCTGGGAGCGGGATGTGAACACCGTGTTCCAGGACTATGCGTTGTTTCCGCACATGTCGATTCTCGACAATGTCGCCTATGGGCTGATGGTCAAAGGCATTGATAAAAAACAGCGTCATGCCCAGGCTCGCGAGGCGCTGGAGAAGGTGGCGCTGGGGTTTGTCTTTGAGCGCAAGCCGTCACAGCTTTCCGGCGGTCAGCGTCAACGGGTGGCGATCGCCCGGGCGTTGGTCAACGAGCCGCGTGTGCTGTTGCTGGATGAACCGCTCGGTGCGCTGGATCTGAAACTGCGCGAGCAGATGCAACTGGAGCTGAAAAAACTCCAGCAGTCGCTGGGGATCACGTTTATCTTCGTCACGCACGATCAGGGCGAAGCGCTGTCGATGTCCGATCGTGTGGCGGTATTTAACAACGGACGCATTGAACAGGTGGATTCACCGCGTGAGTTATACATGCGACCACGCACGCCGTTTGTTGCGGGCTTCGTCGGGACAGCGAACGTCTTTGATCCGGCGATGGCCTCGAAGGTATGCGGGATGACGGGCAGCTTCTCGCTGCGCCCGGAGCATATCCGGCTCAATGTTCCTGGCGAGATCCAGGCGCAGGGGGTGATTCAGGCGGTGCAGTATCAGGGCGCCGCCACCCGTTTTGAGCTAAAGCTTACCGGCGGTGAAAAGCTGCTGGTCAGTCAGGCTAATCAGTCGGGAGAACCCTTTGCGACCACGCTTGCGCCCGGTCAGCCGGTGATGGTCTCCTGGCCGCGCGAGGTCATGGTACCGCTGGTCGAGGAGAGGTGAATGGCAATGAACGTGCTCTCCACGCCTTCACGGCCCGGCGGCTTGAGTAGACTCACCGGTTTTTTCTGGCGTTATCCCGGGTTGGGACTGTTTTTGCTGTTGCTTGGTCCGCTGATGTGGTTTGGTATTGTCTACTTCGGCTCGCTACTGACGCTGCTGTGGCAGGGGTTTTACACCTTTGACGACTTCACCATGTCGGTAACGCCGGACCTGACGCTTGCCAATCTTCGTGCGCTGTTTAATCCCGCCAATTACGACATCATTTTACGCACGCTGACGATGGCGATCGCGGTGACGATAGCCAGTGCGATTCTGGCGTTTCCGATGGCGTGGTACATGGCGCGCTACACCCGCGGCAAGATGAAAGCATTTTTCTATATCGCGGTCATGCTGCCGATGTGGGCGAGTTATATCGTCAAAGCCTATGCATGGACCCTGCTGCTGGCAAAAGATGGCGTGGCGCAATGGTTTCTGAACCATCTTGGTTTAGAACCTTTACTGACCAGTCTGCTGACGCTGCCAGCCGTGGGAGGAAACACGCTCTCAACGTCGGGATTAGGGCGCTTTATGGTGTTCGTCTACATCTGGCTGCCGTTCATGATCCTGCCGGTTCAGGCCGCGCTGGAGCGGTTGCCGCCGTCGCTGTTACAGGCGTCTGCCGATTTGGGCGCGCGTCCACGACAGACCTTCCGTTATGTGGTTCTGCCGCTGGCGATCCCCGGAATTGCCGCCGGTTCGATCTTCACCTTTTCCTTGACGCTGGGCGATTTCATCGTGCCGCAGTTGGTGGGACCGCCGGGGTATTTCATCGGCAACATGGTCTATTCGCAGCAGGGGGCGATTGGCAACATGCCAATGGCGGCGGCGTTTACGCTGGTACCGATCGTGCTGATAGCCCTTTATCTGGCGTTCGTGAAACGTCTGGGAGCGTTTGATGCACTCTGAGCGCGCACCGTTTTTCCTCAAACTGGCGGCCTGGGGCGGGGTTGTTTTCCTGCACTTTCCCATTCTGATCATCGCCGCCTATGCGTTTAATAGCGAGGACGCGGCCTTTAGCTTTCCCCCGCAGGGACTGACGCTGCGCTGGTTTAGCGTTGCGGCACAGCGGAGCGATATTCTGGATGCCGTGACGTTGTCACTAAAAATCGCCGCGTTATCGACGGCGATTGCGTTGGTGCTTGGCACACTGGCAGCGGCGGCGCTCTGGCGGCGTGATTTCTTCGGCAAAAACGCCATCTCGCTGTTGCTGCTGTTACCGATCGCCTTACCGGGGATTGTCACCGGTCTGGCGCTATTGACCGCGTTTAAGACGGTCAATCTCGATCCGGGTTTTTTCACCATTGTGGTCGGTCACGCGACATTCTGCGTGGTGGTGGTGTTTAACAACGTGATAGCCCGCTTTCGCCGTACTTCATGGAGTCTGGTGGAGGCTTCTATGGATCTTGGCGCGAATGGCTGGCAAACCTTCCGCTATGTCGTGCTGCCGAATCTGGGTTCGGCGCTGCTGGCGGGGGGAATGCTGGCGTTCGCGCTGTCATTCGATGAAATCATCGTCACGACCTTTACTGCCGGTCATGAACGGACGCTGCCGCTGTGGTTGCTCAATCAGTTAGGGCGACCGCGTGACGTACCGGTGACAAACGTCGTGGCACTGCTGGTTATGCTGGTCACAACCATTCCGATTCTGGGGGCGTGGTGGCTTACGCGCGAAGGCGACAGCGTCGCCGGAAATGGTCAATAAACAACGATATGGGAAAATGCTATGCAACATCAATTACTGATTAACGGCGAGCTGGTCAAGGGTGAAGGTGAAAAGCAGCCCGTCTATAACCCTGCCACCGGCGAGGTGCTGCTGGAAATTGCAGAAGCGTCTCCCGCTCAGGTAGATGCGGCCATCCTCGCCGCCGATCGTGCGTTTAGCGAATGGGGACAGACAACCCCGAAAGTGCGCAGTGAATTGCTGCTGAAGCTGGCGGATGTTATTGAGCAAAATGCGCATGAGTTTGCTGAACTGGAATCGCGCAACTGTGGTAAACCGCTGCATTGTGCGCTCAATGATGAGATCCCGGCGATTGTCGATGTGTTTCGCTTTTTCGCCGGTGCCGCCCGCTGTCTGAACGGTCTGGCGGCGGGGGAATATCTGGAGGGCCATACCTCGATGATTCGCCGCGACCCGGTTGGCGTGGTGGCCTCCATTGCGCCGTGGAACTATCCGCTGATGATGGCGGCATGGAAACTGGCCCCCGCGCTGGCTGCCGGTAATTGCGTGGTGATCAAACCTTCGGAAATCACACCGCTGACCGCGCTGAAGCTGGCGGAATATGCCAAAGATATCTTCCCGCCGGGTGTGCTCAATGTGCTGTTTGGCAGAGGCAAAACGGTTGGCGATCCGCTGACCGGGCACAAGAAGGTGCGTATGGTCTCGTTAACCGGCTCCATCGCGACCGGTGAACACATCATCAGCCATACTGCGCCGTCGATTAAGCGCACGCATATGGAACTGGGCGGTAAAGCGCCGGTGATTGTGTTTGATGATGCCGATGTGGATGCGGTGGTGGAAGGTGTGCGCACCTTCGGCTTTTACAATGCCGGTCAGGACTGTACCGCCGCCTGTCGCCTCTACGCGCAGAAGGGTATTTACGACGCGCTGGTGGAGAAACTGGGGGCCGCCGTAGCCAGCCTGAAAACCGGCGCACCGGAGGAGGAATCGACCGAACTGGGGCCGCTGAGTTCACTGGCGCATCTGGAGCGCGTCACTAAAGCCGTTGAAGAGGCCAAAGCGCTGGGACATATCAACGTGGTCACCGGTGGAAAAAAAGTAGAGGGGCCGGGCTATTACTTTGCCCCGACGCTTCTGGCAGGGGCTAAACAGGAAGATGCAATTGTCCAGCGAGAAGTGTTTGGTCCGGTGGTCAGTGTGACCGTCTTCGAGGATGAAGAGCAGGTGCTGGAGTGGGCCAATGATTCGCAATATGGCCTCGCGTCGTCGGTCTGGACGCGCGACGTCGGACGCGCTCACCGGGTCAGCGCGCGTCTGCAGTACGGTTGTACGTGGGTTAACACCCATTTCATGCTGGTGAGCGAAATGCCGCACGGCGGGCAGAAACTGTCCGGTTATGGCAAAGATATGTCACTTTATGGGCTGGAGGATTACACCGTGATCCGCCACGTAATGGTTAAACATTAAGGGTAATTTACGCCCGAAAGGTGGCGTGGGAAGATGATCACTCGAAGGCAGAGAGAAATATTCTCTCTGCCTGTCTGCGCCGCAAGCTCTCAAAAATTACATAAACCAGCCAAATCTCAATGAGATAAGAGCAAAAAGACCCACAGCAGCAAAGAGATTTATTAACACTACGGTTCTACTGGAAACATTCATATTTGCCACCTTGCGTTAGTGCCCCTTTGTGTATAGTCCGGCATCCTGTGATCCGCAATAGTACGAACCAGGGACTTAACGTAAGCGGTCATAAAAAATGGCAAATGGTTTGACCGAAGGGGATAAAACTTGATGTATGTCAAAAAATGGAGCATATTGCGCGCGATTTATTCTTTTGGCCGGATGCCCGTAAATGTCTTTGTACCAAAAAATGTTGATGTTCTATGCGGTGATGGCCGCGATTGCCTTTCTGATCACCTGGTTTCTCTCGCACGATAAAAAACGCATCCGCTTTCTGAGCGCCTTTCTGGTCGGGGCCACCTGGCCCATGAGTTTCCCGGTGGCACTGTTGTTTTCATTGTTTTGAGCAGACATCGCCGGCATCCATTCCGGCGGAACGCTCAAAGCGTTGCCAGCAGCGCGTTTAGCGCCTTTCGGTCGGCTTCAGTCACTTCCTGCGGATGTTGATATCCCTTGTTTTCCGTTGCCCGGGTATACAGCGCAACCAGCCAGTCATAAACATAGCGGCTGGCGGCGTGCACCGGCTGTTCTTCCAGATGCGTCAGACGCGCCATCGGCTGGCGTTTGACCGCGCTGAAAATTGCCGTTCCTTTAGCGATTCGGCTGGCGGGTCGCTCTGTTTCTGCCACTTCGGCATAGCCGAGCCAGGCAATAAAGTTGGCGATGCAGGCGTGCAACTGAGCGCCGCAAACCTCTTCACGCTGCAATATTTGTTGCAGTTGCTGCGGCAGTTGCAGGCGATAGCTGGCGATCGCCAGGATGTCGACGACCTGACGCAGCGCAGCGGGCGTCAACCCTAAACGCTGCGCCTGACTGTCATCGCGACTCCACTGGCGAATATGGTTGAGCCACAGGCGGTGCGCCTGATAGCCCGTCTCCTTGTTCTCTGACGGCTGCGGCGTATCACGGACTTCGGCGAAAAGGTCAATGGTCTCATTGAATAAACCGCTGACCTGTTCTTCACGCGGTTGCTGAATGCGGAGCAGGGTTTCAAACTGTTGAACCGCTGGTAACAAACCATCAAGCAGATCGCCGTGATGTGCCGCCTGTTGCTGTAGCTGGCGAACCACCGCTTCCGCACTGAACGCTTCAGCAGGTTGCGCAAACATCAGTTCACGAACGCGCTGCTGATGCTGTTCGCTCAGCGCCTCCAGGCGTGCCTGACGCTGCGGGGCTGAAGTGGCTTGCGACAGCCACTCGATCAGGCGTAGCAGACTGTGTTTGTCCAGCGCCTGCAGGGTGCCCCAGTGTTGGCCTGGTTTTCCCATCAGATGCTGCACCGCTTCGTCCAGATTCTGTTGTGTTGTAAAGCGCGCATCTTGCGGCGTAATGGCCCATACCACGCCGGGTAACGCGGTCTCGCGCGTCGACTGTGTATCGTGCACCCAGTTGAGCAGTGTTCTGGCCGTAGACGGCGTTTGTGTGCGGGTGGCGGTGGCGTTACAGACGACCAGCACATCGGGCTGTAACTGCTGGCGGTAATGCTCCAACAACCAGCCGAGTTTGGCCTGCCAGAGCGGCTGCGGGTGACTGAGCGGCGCAAGCGGAATATCCAGCAGATCGACGTTATCGAGTACGCACTCTTCGACGCTCAGTACCATCTCGCGGGTCAGCAGAGCCAGCGATGCCTGAGCCAGGCTGACGGCATTAAGTAATTTCTCATCCACGATCGGATGGACAACTACATCGCTTTGCGCCTCCTGCGAGGCCAGAAATTCCTGGGTGATAAAATTTTCAGACGGTAAGCCAAACTGATCGACCAACAGGCTCAGCGGCGCGGCGACTTCGCCGGCATGACCCGTCTGCTGGAGGACCTGCGCCAGTTGCAGCCACTGCTGCGTCAGTTCTGGCTGTTCACCCCACAGCAACGACCAGGCGCTGGCACGGGTTGAGAGATCGACCGTCGGCAGCAGCAGGGCAAACTGGTGCCACAGCGCGTCATCAATCTGCTGTTGTGAGGCGGGGATACAGCGCTGCCAGAAGCGGGCAATGGTCGCGACTTCCTGCGCCGTCACGCCCTGAACCGGGTGCAACTGACGCAGCGACTGCCACTTTTCAATACGCGATTCGATAATCGCTTTTTCCACCTGCCGGTACGCTGGCTGCGCGCAGGCCTGGGTGATGAAGATCTGCACCAGTTCTGCTTCCGTAACCAGCCGCAAGCGTAACGGCCACTCGTCATCCGGCAGATTTTTTTGCCGTGTAAAGCGCAGCGCCATATTAGTTGGCGCGTGTCCGGGGTTGAGATGACTGAAATAGTCAAAGCTGCGGTCCGGGGTCATGACATTGACCTTACCGTTGCCGCTGCTGCACAGCGCGGCAAGGAGATGTGCTTTTGCCGCCTGCGAGTAGCCGTAAAGTCCAATGCTGGCGCGATCGTGTCGGGCGGCATTGAGCGCGGATTCGGTGGCGGCTGCGCGGTTGAGTTGGGCCAGTAGCGCATCCGCTTCGTCATCCAGCGTGACGGCATGCTGTCGGGTACGGTTAACCCACGCGATCGCGGCCTGAGTGGTATTCAACATCTTGCTCATTTCAGGTACACGCTCCCGCTGTCAATCCAGTAATGGCTGCCGCTGTGTCGGCGGTCAGCCAGGGTATTCAGTTTTAAAGTCAGGGCATTCGCCGCCACCGGCGTGCCGTCCTGTAACCACGCATCGCTCAGCACAAACGACTCGGGGCAGGTATCTTTGTTGCCGCCGCGCAGTTGCAAACGCACGTTTAACACGCCGTCACCGGCAATATTCTTTGCCAGATCGGCGGCGTTAATGCTCAGCGTATACAGCGGCGTCGCGGGCCAACGACTGTTCGCCAGTTGACGAAAACCGAGCGTAACGTTACCGCGGAGCGGGAAGTGCACGCGGGTGTCGAGCTTCGCGCCGGGTTTATCAAGATCGATATCCTGATACCAGACGTTTTCCTCACGCAACGTATTCAACGTATTGTCGAGGACGCCGAGGTAACGCACGGTCGAGTAGGCGCCAATATCAGCGGCTTTAAAGTTAAAGCGCGGCAGGCGCAGATCCAGCGCCAGGCTGCACAGCATCGCGCCGACTGCGGCGGTGGATTTCGGATTGCCGATGCGTCCCTGTTGGCTGAACGGATACCATTCATGGACGCGGTAGTTATCCATCCACACCATGCGGTTGACCGGAACCGGCTGCAGATGGCGGATCAGCGCCTGAACCGCCGGGATACAGGTCGGTCTGCCGGTGACCAGCAGAACATCACAACAGTAATGTGAAATGGCTTCGCAGACCGCATGCAGTGGGGACGTCAGGGTAAACTGACCTGCCAGCATCGCCTCCTGTAACTGGCTGAACTGCACCTGTAACGGGACGCTGAAGAGATCAAACGTTGGCGAGCCCGACGGCAGCGCGTGATCAATCGCCTGCTGAATGTAATTGAGCACGTTGCGGGTCGGACGATGGTTCAGCAGATCGCCAAAGGTAGCGTGCAGTCCAGCCAGCGGATCGTTAATGTCGCTCTTCTCCCACGCAGAAAGGACCGCGTGACCGAGCGGCATAAAGAGCTGAAGCGCCGTTTGTTGTCGCAAAACGGCCTGGGTGTCGATGCGTCCGGAATCGCCAAACAGCGTGGCGAGCAGGGCAGCGGCATCCGTCACTCCCGCCTGCTGCAGCCGGGTTTGCAAGGCCGGTAAAATGCATTTCTGGATCACATCCAGCAGCATGTCGTCGCCCGCGACCTTAAAACCTTCGCGAAACAGCAGATGCGGCGTGATTTTCACATTGGCGCCGACGCCGTCGTCCAGTTGATAGTGAACAATCGCCATATCGGTGGTGCCGCCGCCGATATCAATCGAGGCCACGCGCAGCGCCCGGCCTTTCGTTTCGCCAGGTTCAGGCAGGCGATCCGGGCGGGCAAGGGTGTTGAAGAATGCTTCGCTGCGTCCGGCGTAATGGGAAATGGCTTCGTTATACAGCCAGACCAGTTGACCACAGCTGGCCTCGTCCCACTCCATCTGAATTTCTGGCACCGGAACCACGCTTTTTTCCTGCTGCTTGCGGGTGCTGAAATCTTCATCCTGCGGGTGCCAGCCCATCGCTTTCCAGACAATCGCTATCGCTTCAAACATGCGCAGACGGAAGATCTCACGCTCCTGTTTCGGCATCGCCGAAGGGAGTGTGAGGATCAATGAGCGTAACTGACGTGGGGACGCCGGGAAACCCAGACGCAGTCGGGTTGCGACACTGTTAATTTGTCCCAGCGCCTGGGCGAGGATCTCACACAGCATGTGGGTCATCAGCGTACTGCGGCTGTACTGAGGCGAAAACACCGGCAGACGGTCATCCTGCGGCAGCGAGTAGAGCGGCTGTCCATCGTCGTTCATCAGGTTCATCAGCGGAAAGGCGGTGGCAAGCGGTTCGCGCTGGGTTTTGCTGTTCATCTGGCTGAAGCGCCAGTCATGCAGTACCGGCGTTTCATCCCACAGATAGCGGCGCGGACTGGAAATGCCGCTGTTACCGTCCGTCCCCGTACGCTGCATCGCCAGCTTGCGCGCTTCGTCACCGACCCGCACAATCGACGGCCAGATGAACGCATCCTCACGGCCGCTTTCGACCGAGAAATGCTGTTTACCAAAGCGGGCTTCTGAAAATTCAAGACGACTGGTGAACAGCGGATCGTTGAGATACTGCGGTTCGCTGAGCGAACGGACCTGCAGTTCCGCCGTCTGGCGCAGCCCGTCATTGGCGTCGCCGTGATCTTCAATCAAGACGCCGCAGGTATGGGTGTTACCGACATCCAGAATCAAATCAACCGGGATCGCCGGGGTACTGAGGGTGTGGGTCACCAGTTTGACTTCCGGTACGGCGAGCTGTTCACCCAGCAGCGTCAGCAGGTTCAGCCAGTGCGCCTGATACTCAAAGTTACGCAGCGCCAGGCTGATGGCCTGCTCAGTCCGGTTTTCCTGCTGGCTGACGTGGTTGAGGAACGCCTCGCGTAGCCAGCCGTCAATCCAGGTCTGATCGAGAAAATCGGCGATCTCATCATCGCGCCAGGCGAGGGCAAAACGGGTGCCGTTCAGCAGATCGTTTTCGCCGGGCGCAAGCGAGGCGGGGGCATTCTCGCTCAACTGGCTATCGAGCGCGAGCGTCACACGATGGGTGTTGCCCGCGCTGTCGGGTTCGGCAAGCTTACGTACCTGAACGCGCGCCCAGTTGTCTGGCCCTTCAACGAAGGTGCGCGGCGGATTAAAACGCAGGAACGGCAGCGGCAGCCAGATGCCGTCGAGAACCTCCAGGGAATAATGCAGCGTTTGCGTACTTTCCGGTTTTACCACTTCCGGCTGCGAGCCCGGTCGCGCAGGCAGGGTATAGCGACCATTCGCCAGGTCGTAATCCAGACGCAGCAGGGGACCGTTGGCCGTTTTACGCACGAAGCGACCATGATGCGCGGATTCCTGCGGCGTCAGCCCGAAATCGAGAAACTGCACGCCGCTGTTTGCGATGAGCGTGACGCTCTGTTTGTAATCACACAAATTCACCAGCATAAAATCAGGCCCCTGTCTTCTTGAACGTCAACGGGATCGCGGCTTTCGCATCGAAGCGGGCGGTACAAACGGCGACATCATGAGTCCCGGCTTTGCAGGTGATTTCCGGCATTGGATAGCGTGAACCGTCGGTGCAGCGCGCATTGCCGCGACTCTTAATCATTAATTCCCCGCTCTGATGCAGCCCTGAGAAGAGGTCCGCGCGGCAGACGATGTTATCGCCGTGAACCACGCGCGCCGTGCCTTTATTGTTCTGGATCTGGTAACGCAGAGACGGCGCTTTACCGGTGACGGGATCTTTCACGTCCACCATGACGCGCCAGTTACCGTTGAGAAAGCGCGTAGTACCAGCCTTCATCTGATTCGCATCCATCACCAGCGCGTCTTTCGGGATCGCGGCAATCACCACCGGCTCATCGGCAGGTTTCTCTTTTTTCACTGGTGCAATGACCTCTGCCTGGTGCAGCGGTAGCGCGACGGTGAGCGTTGGCAGCGGCGCTATTTCCGGTTGCGGCGCATTGACCATTTCCGTCGCAATGGCGGGGGCCTGCGCTTTCCACAGCAGCGGGGCGGCAATGGCGGCAACGATCACTGCGGCGACGGGCAGACTCCAGAGCGGTAGGCGACGTGACGGTTTAACCGCAACAGGCATCACCTTTTCTTCCGCGAGCGCGGGAACCGGCTGCGGTGCAATCACGAGGTCAGGCTCGCTGACCGGCACGATCGGCGTAGAGAGCAGCGGTTCATCCGCCTGGGCAAATGTCACTTCCGGCGCGGGCTCTTCGACAGGTTCTGGTTCAATGTGAATTTCCGGTTCGGGTTCTTCCTGGGTACGCAGGCATTCCAGTACCTCCTCACGGATGTTCTCATTGAGATTGATAAATCCCCAAAAGGTGATGACCGGCTTGCCATCTACCAGAAAAACGTGATTCTCACCAGGAAACTGGACGGCCTTTTCCAGCAGCGAACCAAACAGTTGCAGTGACGTCTTCCCGGACTGCAGGCTTTTGCGGCTCAGCGATGCAGCGCTTTCCAGCGTCGCGGAAAGGTAGCGCAGGGCGCGAAGGCGAGCCTCTTCATCGGCGGCTTTCCACGCGACGGCTACGCCTTCAAGGGGGGAATACCAGTCAACCCGATCGCCGCTGTCGTTGACTTGTGGAATGGCGAGACAATCTACCATCGCCTGCTGTTTACGCAGACGGAGCGTTTCACGAATTTGTAGTGCTGAATCAAAGACGGCCTGGCCGCCACCGCCGACGGCCTGATAATCATCCAGATTGCCGCTGCGCAAGAGTGTTTTTGCCACGATAAGGTCCCTAAGACTTTTTCACGCATCTACTTTACGGATTCGTGGCTCAGGCAAACGGTGGAAGAGAGGCAAAAAGGGGTGAATTTTCTGGGCATAGAGGCGTTGACGTTTTCGAAAAGCCTTAACGGAAATTCTGTGGCGAAAGATCCAACAAAAATGCGCGGATTCGCATAACCTGAGACGGATTTGTTATTTTTCAGTTTTCTTAATCTATGCTCCTATAACCCCCTCAATAATAACGATGAAGGTTCATATCATGTCCACAGGGAAAACGCTGCTCGCACTGGCGCTCAGTGCGGTGCTACCGACCGGAGCCGCGTTTGCGGCAAATAACGACACGATTGTTTATTGCTCGGAAGCCTCGCCAGAATCCTTTAATCCGCAAATTGCCAGCTCTGGCCCGTCGTTTGTCGCCAGTTCGCAGGTGCTCTACAACCGGCTGATCAATTTTGACCCGGTAAAAAACACGCCGGTACCGTCGCTGGCCACGGACTGGACCATTTCTGAGGATGGCAAAACCTACACCTTTACGCTGCGTCAGGGCGTGAAGTTCAACAGCAACAAGTTCTTCAAGCCGACCCGCGACTTCAACGCCGATGACGTCATTTTCTCAGTATTACGCCAGAAAGAGGCCACGCATCCGTACCACAATGTGTCGCAGGGCAGCTATGAGTATTTCAACGACGTCGGTTTCGATAAGCTGATTAAAGAGGTGAAAAAGGTCGATGATTACCATGTACAGTTTGTGCTGAGCGAGCCAAATGCGGCGTTTCTTGCCGACTGGGGCATGGATTTTGCCTCGATCCTCTCGGCGGAATACGCCGACGCGATGCTGAAAAAAGGGACACCGGAAAACGTCGATAACTGGCCGATTGGTACCGGGCCGTACGTGCTCCAGCAGTACAAGCAGGATTCGCAAATTCGCTATCTGGCAAATCCGAATTACTGGGACGGCGAGGTGCCGACAAAGCATCTGATCTTCTCCATCACGCCAAACGTGCAGACGCGAATGGCGAAACTGCAAACCAACGAATGTCAGATTATCCCGGCGCCATCGCCAGTACAGTTCGACGAAATCAAAAAGAATAAAGACCTGACGCTGCATGCCGTTGAGGCGCTCAACGTCGGTTATCTGGCCTTCAACACCGAGAAAAAGCCGTTTGATAACGTGCTGGTGCGTCAGGCGCTGAACTACGCCACCGATAAACAGGCGATTGTGAAGGCCGTTTTCCTCGATTCGGCGAAAGTGGCAAAATCCCCGATCCCGCCGAATATGATGGGTTTTAACCCGGAACTGAAGGATTACGCATACGATCCGGAAAAAGCGAAAGAGCTGCTGAAGCAGGCCGGGCAGGAAAAAGGGTTTGAGGTGACGCTCTGGTCGATGCCGGTGCAGCGACCGTATAACCCCAACTCGCGACGCATTGCCGAGATGATTCAAAGCGACTGGGCAAAAGTGGGCGTCAAGGCGAAGATTGTCTCTTACGAGTGGGGCGAATACCTTTCCGGGATGCGTAAAGGCGAACATGACAGCGCGCTGTTTGGCTGGATGTCGGATAACGGTGACCCGGACAACTTTGCCGATGTGTTGCTGGGTTGCAACAGCATCAAAACCGGATCGAATGCCGCGCGCTGGTGTGATAAGGAGTATGATTCACTGGTCCTGAAAGCGAAGCGGGTCAGCAAGCCGGAAGAGCGTGTGAAACTCTACCAGCAGGCGCAAGAGATCTATTATCAGCAGGCGCCGTGGATTGCGCTGGCAAATGGCAAAACGTTCTACGCCACGCGCAGCAATGTGACCGGTTATAGCGTCAGCCTGATGGGCAGTGATTTTTCGAAAGCAAAACTGAATTAAGGAGTTTTTATGTCGCACCTGGATGAGGTCAGCGCCCGTGTCGATGCCGCTATTGATGAGGGCGTCATTACCTATATGAATGAACTGCTGATAGCCCTGAGCGATGATGCGCAGTTAAGCCGTGACGATCGCTACACGCAGCAGCAGCGGCTAAGAACCGCAATTGCGCATCACGGTCGTCAGCATAAGGAGGATATGGAAGCGCGTCGCGAACAACTCACGAAAGGCGGCATGATCCTTTGATTGAGTCTCTGTAGTGCCGGATGACGCTGCGCTGACTTGGCCTATGGCGATGGAAATGTGTAGGTCTGATAAGCGTAGCGTCCTCAGGCATTAAAACTGGCGTCTCGCCACCAGCCAGGCGCCGACCACCAGCATCACAGCGCCGCAGACCGGGCCGATCAAGGCTCTGAGCGGGACGCCATGGCTGCGCAAAATATCCAGTACGAGACCGCCAATGAGCTGGCTGGCGACCAGCACCGCAATCGTGGTCGCAGCCCCCACATGCTGATAGCCGCTAATGCTGGCGAAAACGAAAAAAGAGCCCAGCAGACCCGGAATCAGCGTCCACCAGCACACGCTGGCGGCCAGTTCACCAAATCCCGCCATTCCCTGTTTGAACCACAGAATGCTGACAAACAGCACAATTCCGACCAGCGAGTTCAGCAACATGGCGATCAGGATGGTTGATGAGGTCTGCGTAATCCGCACCATCAGAGTGTTTTGCACCACCAGGCCGATACCAGCGGCGATCAGAAAGGTGAGGGTGAGCGACTGGTTCATCCGTGCGCGTCCGGTTCGTGGCGATCGTCAAGCTGCAACTGCATAAAGGTCAGATCCAGCCAGCGACCAAATTTGGTGCCTACCTGCGGCATCTGCGCTGTGGTGTTAAACCCGAGCGTTTCATGTAAATGCAATGAGGCGTGGTTTTGCGATTCGATACCGGCAACCATCACATGTTTACCACAGCGGCGAGCTTCCTCGATTAACCGGCTCAGTAACTGGCGTCCCAGCCCTTTTCCCTGATGATCCGGATGGACATAAACCGAATGTTCGACGGTATGGCGGAAGCCATCAAAGTTACGCCAGTCCCCAAAGGAGGCATATCCCGTGACAACGTCACCTTCCACGCTCACCAGTACCGGATAACCCAGCGCCTGTCGTGCCTCATACCATGCGATGCGGTTATCGGTATCGACCGTCTGGTCGTTCCAGATGGCCGCCGTGTGCAGCACCGCATGGTTATAGATCTCTGCGATGGCGGCGCAGTCCTCTTTGCTGGCGAATCGAATAGACATGTTGAACCTCAGGGGTTGTACACTATAGTATTACGATATGAATACTATTGAAGACAGCATAAATCAACGGATCAGCGCAAGAATTCGCCTTGAACGTGAATCCCGCAGCTGGTCGCTAACCGATCTGGCTGAACGGGCGGGTGTGTCGCGCGCGATGATCCACAAAATTGAACGCGGTGAAAGTAGTCCAACGGCGACGCTGCTTGGCAGGCTCTCCGGGGCGTTTGGCATCAGTATGTCCACGCTGATTGCCCGTGCTGAAATGCAGGAGGGCAAACTGTCCCGTTTCGCCGATCAGCCCGTCTGGCGCGACCCGCAAAGCCACTATCTGCGCCGCCATGTGTCGCCGCGCAGCGATTTGCCGATCGATCTGGTGCAAATTGAATTGCCGGCGGGCAGCGATATCCCGATGCCTGCCTCATCGTATGTTCAGGCCCGGCAACTGATCTGGCTGCAGCAGGGCGAACTGGTGTTTATGGAAGGTGACACGCGCCACGAGATGAAGGCGGGTGACTGCCTGGAACTGGGGCCGCCGAATGACTGTCGTTTTATCAATGAGACAACGCAACCCTGTGTTTACCTCGTTGTGCGCTTAAACCAGGCCGGGAGTTAATGACCGCCGCGGCCTGCTACTATTGATGGATTCATGCTAAAAGCAGAGGAGAACATCATGGCTCAACAAACACACCGTAACCGTCGCTGGGTATTAGCATCCCGACCCCATGGCGCACCGGTGGCAGAGAATTTCCGTCTGGAAGAGGACGATGTCGCCACCCCTGGCGAAGGCCAGGTTTTACTGCGCACTGTTTATCTGTCGCTCGATCCGTATATGCGTGGGCGCATGAGCGATGAGCCGTCATACTCGCCGCCGGTGGAGATTGGCGGAGTGATGGTGGGCGGCACCGTCAGTCGTGTGGTGGCGTCAAATCACCCCGATTATAAACCGGGTGAATGGGTGCTGAGTTACAGCGGCTGGCAGGATTACGATATTTCCGACGGCACGGGACTGGTGAAGCTTGGAGACAATCCTGAAAATCCGTCGTGGGCGCTCGGCGTGCTGGGGATGCCTGGATTCACCGCCTATATGGGATTACTGGACATCGGCCAGCCAAAAGCGGGCGAGACACTGGTCGTAGCGGCCGCCACGGGGCCTGTCGGCGCCACGGTTGGACAAATTGGGAAACTGAAGGGCTGTCGCGTGGTGGGCGTGGCTGGCGGAGCGGAAAAATGCCGTCATGCTACCGAGGTGCTGGGCTTCGATCTCTGTCTGGACCATCATGCCAGCGATTTTGCTGAACAACTGGCGAAAGCCTGCCCGCAAGGCATTGATGTCTACTACGAAAACGTGGGCGGGAAAGTGTTTGATGCCGTGCTGCCGTTACTGAACACCTCGGCGCGAATTCCTCTTTGTGGTCTGGTCAGCGGTTATAACGCGACAAACTTACCGGCTGGGCCTGACAGACTGCCGCTGCTGATGGCGACCCTGCTGAAAAAACGGATCCGTATGCAGGGCTTTATCATCGGTCAGGATTACGGACATCGTCTTCACGAATTCCAGCAGGAGATGGGACGCTGGGTGAAAGAGGGGAAAATCCATTATCGTGAGCAGGTTACCGACGGACTGGAGAACGCGCCGCAAACCTTTATCGGCCTGTTGACCGGTAAAAACTTTGGTAAAGTAGTGATACGCCTCGCCGACGACGCGTAAACCATACCTGGCGGCGAGAGCCGCCATAAAAAAATGGGCAAATTTTTAAATTCCAGCTTTAATTATTTAGGGTATATATCACCGCGTAACCGACGAATAATCTGTCGGCGTTGTTAATAAAACGCGGGTAAATTGCTATTCATTACGTTTCACATTTTTTAAACCAGGCGATATTTATATCAATTAGGCGATTTAGCTTAATTGCGATTGGCTATGTTATGAGGTGAAGAAAAAGAATGCCTGGTATGGAAAAAACGCAACATATAAGTTTGACCACGCAAGTTGAAAGAGGGCTAAAAGACAAATTAAGCATTGGCGCATTACGTCCTGGCACCAGGCTAATCACTAAAAATATCGCGCAGGAGCTGGGGATCAGTATCACCCCGGTTCGGGAAGCGCTATTACGCCTGGTCTCCGCAAACGCATTGGCTATCGCGCCTGCACAAGCCTTTATGGTTCCGGATATTACAATGACGCGGTTTAGCGAAATCATACACATCCGCTGCGAGCTTGAAGGCATGGCGGTAATGACGGCGACGAGCCAGGTGACGGCGGAGCGGATGGAGATTCTGCAAGCGCTTCTGGCGGACTATCAGCTGGCACACGAGAGCGGTACGGTCGAGGATCGCCTGCTGGCAAACCGGGCGCTGCGCTTCAAAATCTATCAGTTTGCGAATATGCCCACCCTGGTCGAAATGATCGAACAGCTTTGGGTACGCATGGGGCCGAGTCTGCATTTTCTCTATGACAGGGCGAAGCATGACGCTTATCAACACAACGTCGGGCATTATCAGGAATTACTGAATGCGATGGCGGCGGGAAATAAAGACGCCAGCCGTCATTGTTTAATTGACCTTATCAATAAAAATGTAGCGATAATTAAACAACAGCACCATCATTAAGCCTGGCTTAAATATAGCGGGGAATATCCCCGCTAGTACGTTATGAATAATCGATTTTACTCAAAACGCCAGGCCAGATTGACACCTACACCGTAGTTTCGTCCTGGCGCCGGTTCGTAGTAACGGCCATTCGATTCATTCACGATAACTGAGCCGACATACTCTTTGTCGAACAGATTATCGACACGACCGAACACGTCCACCGTCAGGCTGCTGACGGTGAATTTATAGCCGGTATTCAGGCCGACAACAGTATAAGACGGGGCTTTGGCGGTGTTCTCATCGTCAGCCATGATATCGCCCATATAGCGCGCTTCGGCTCCTGCGTACCAACCTTCATCAGGCACGTAGCCCAGCGAAGCAAACCCCATGTTCCGCGCGATGCCGGGCATTCGGTTGCCATTGCAGTTCTGGTCGCGACACACGTTACTGCGATAAGTGGCATCCAGCCAGGTCCAGGAAGCGTTGAACCGCCAGTTTCCGGCAAAGCGTTGATCCCAGGCGAGCTCCGCACCCTGGCGGCGCGTCTTCCCGGCATTCTTATAGGTCGTGCGTCCGCCGCTACTGGAATCAACCACCAGTTCATCGTCGGTATCGGTCTGGAAAAGCGCCGCCGTCAGCAATCCATCGCCGATCCGGGTTTTGCTGCCGATTTCCACCGTATCGTTGGTTGAGGGTTTGAGACCAAAATTCATCCCGCTTTGCCCGTCTGCACGGTAAGAAAGCTCGTTGATGGTCGGCGTTTCGAAGCCCCGGCCCGCAGCGAGATAGACGTTCCAGGCGTCGGTTAAGGCGTATTTCAGCGAACCGGCAGGTAACCACTGATGGTAACTGGCGTCACCGCTGTCATCGCCATTGCCTGGCGTGACGTAATGATCGTTGGAATCGAACCACACCGAACTGTAGCGCACGCCAGCATCCAGCGAGAGTTTGTCGGTCAGTTGCCACTGGGTTTGCAGATAGGGATCCACGTTCCACATCAGGTTACGTTCATCGCGGCGCAGATCGCCTTTCTGACCGTACTCCGGTACGCCATTATTCAGTCGATAGTTGTTATAGCCTTTGCGGTTTTCGCTCATGTTTTCGTAGTTCAAACCGGTGGTGAAGGTTACGGGGACGCCCAGTTCACCGCGATGCGTCCAGCGACTGTCGATACCCTGGTAATGGCGCTGCAAAGCGATCACGCCGCCCGCATGAGAGGGGCGACGCTGTGGCGCCATAGGTATCGACTGATACTGCGTGGTTTCGCGCTCTCCGGCGTACATCATGATGCTCATGTCATCCTGCGCGCTGAGCTGGCGCTCATAACGCAATCCGGCCTGGGTCTGCTTGATGGTTTTGCGCGTGTTGTATTGTTCAGCGCGGGGGGATTGTTGGGGATCCGCCCGCCATTCCGCTTCAGTCAGACCACCCGGATCGTCGGCTTTAATATCGACGCTATTGAAAATCAGACTCAGCTTGCTGGCGTCATCGATACGTACGCCCAGTTTTGCGTTGGCCAGATTTTTTTGCGCGCCGCTGCGATCGCGATAGCCGTGGGTGGTGAAACGGGTAGTGGAGACTGTGTAATCCACGTCACCCACCTGAGTACCATCACCCATCGCGCCCGTGGCTTTCAGCCCATAACGCCAGCTCCCGAAACTTCCGTAATAGCTGCTCGCTTCTATCGTCGGCGGCTGTTGACCGGTTTGGGTCGTGACATTCATCACGCCGCCGGAAGCATTACCGTATAGCGCAGAGAAGGGACCGCGCAGCACTTCAACGTTCTGTACGCTGCTGAGATCAATGTTCGATGTCTGCCCCTGACCGTCCGGCATCGTCGCCGGAATGCCGTCCACATACAGACGAATGCCGCGGATCCCATAGGTGGATCGGGAGCCGAACCCACGCATCGAGATCTGCAAATCCTGCGCATAGTTTTGCCGGTTTTGCACCTGAAGTCCCGGCACGCGGGTCAGTGATTCCGACAGGTTGATGCGCGGCGCGGCCAGACGCATATCTTCACCGTCAACGACGCTGACGGCTGCAGGGATATCCAGTTCTGATATCGCCTGGGGTGAAGCGCTGACGATCATTGTCTGGTCATCGCCAGCCTCATCTGCCATAACCGACGATGAGAACACAAGCGGGAGAAAAAGTGCGGGTACTGCGATATGTCGTGCGGAAATAATATTCATGAAAAAGGCCAGTTAAATTGAACGTACCCAGAGGTATGTAAGTTCTATGTTAATGGGTTTGTAAATATTTGAAAATTTTAACGGCACGATGCGTTAAAAATTAATGAGGAAATTAAGAAGATTGTAGCCAGAATGCGAATAAATGCTCCACATTCACATGAATAATGATTACCATTCCCATCTATAAACAAGAGCAATACCAGGATGTTGCTCGTTGAAGCGATGTGAAGCAGCAAAATAGCTATTTATCAAAGGGAGTCGTCATGCATTTTCGTCATCTGTTCTCGCTGCGTCTGCGGGGTTCATTGCTGTTAGGTTCACTGCTGGTTGCTTCTTCATTCAGCGCTCAGGCTGCAGAAGACCTGCTGCGTAAAGGTGTGGGCAAAGGCGCCTACGAAATGGCCTTCAGCCAGCAGGAAAACGCCCTGTGGCTGGCGACCTCGCAAAGCCGCAAACTGGACAAGGGCGGTATCGTCTATCGTCTTGATCCGGTGACGCTGGACGTCACGCAGGTTATCCACAACGATCTCAAACCGTTTGGTGCCACCATCAATAATGCGACCCAGACGCTGTGGTTTGGCAACACGGTCAACAGTGCGGTGACGGCCATTGATGCGAAAACGAGTGAAGTGAAAGGGCGACTGGTTCTCGACGCCCGTAAGCGCTCAGAAGAGGTACGTCCGCTGCAGCCGCGTGAGCTGGTTGTCGATGAAGCGACCAATACGGTCTATATCAGCGGTCTCGGTAAAGAGAGCGTGATTTGGGTGGTGGATGGCGAAAAAATTGCGCTGAAAGAGACGATCCAGAATACCGGTAAAATGGGCGCGGGCCTGGCGATCGACAGCCAGGCGAAACGTCTGTACACCACCAATGCCGATGGCGAATTCATTACTATCGATACTGCCACCAACAAGATCCTCAGCCGTAAAAAACTGTTGGAGGATGGCAAAGAGCACTTCTTCATCAACCTGAGCCTTGATACAGCAGGTCATCGCGCATTTGTGACCGACTCAAAAGCGGCTGAAGTGGTGGTTGTCGATACCCGCAACGGCAACGTGCTGGCGAAAGTCGCGGCGCCGGAGTCGCTGGCCGTTCTGTTCAACCCAACGCGTAACGAAGTGTACGTCACGCACCGTCAGGCGGGTAAAGTGAGCGTGATTGACGCGAAGAGTTACAACGTGGTGAAAACGTTTGATACGCCAACCTTCCCGAACAGCCTGGCGCTGTCCGCCGATGGCAAAACGCTGTACGTAAGCGTGAAGCAGAAATCTACGCGTGAGAAAGAAGCCACTGAACCGGATGATGTGATTCGCATCGCCCTGTAAAGTTAAAGGCCTGCACCGTGTGCAGGCCTTGTTGTTTATGGCGCGCTGCGGTGTATTTCCGCCACTCGCTTACGCACGCCGTACCAACCGGCGACCAGCAGGATGGCAATCAGCGGCAGGGAAGCAATGGTCCATGTCCCGTTCGGATAATCGAAGGCCATCAGGACCAGCACGCTCAACAGGAACAGCAGCGTTAACCACGAGGTAAACGGCGCGCCAGGCAGTTTGAAGCTGACATCGGCGGCTTTTCCTTCTTTGATTGCCTGACGCAGACGCAGCTGGCAGACCACAATAAAGCCCCATGAAGCGATGATCCCCAGTGACGCAAAGTTCAGCACGATTTCGAAGACCTGCGATGGCACCAGATAGTTGAGAAAAACTCCAACAACGTACACCGCCAGCGTCGCCAGAATTCCCGCGTAGGGCACATGCTGACGACTCATCTTACTCATGAATTTTGGCGCAGATCCGCCCATCGCCATCGAACGCAAAATGCGCCCGGTGCAATAGAGGCCGGAGTTCAGGCTGGAGAGGGCGGCAGTCAGCACGACGATGTTCATAATGCTGCCAATGTAAGGCACGCCGAGCTTCGAGAAGAAAGTCACAAACGGGCTTTGTCCCGCCTGATAGGCGTTCCATGGCAACAGCAGCACCAGCAGTACCACAGAACCGACGTAGAACAGGCCGATACGCCAGATCACGCTGTTGATGGCTTTAGGCACCATCGTCTGCGGATCTTTACATTCACCGGCGGCGGTTCCCACCAGTTCGATAGACGCAAAGGCAAAGACCACCCCTTGTACCAGCACCAGCGCCGGCAGCAGGCCGTGGGGGAAGAATCCGCCGTTATCGGTAATCAGATGAAAACCGGTGGCGTTACCGTCCAGCGGTTTACCCGAGCCGAGGAAAATCGTCCCGACCACCAGAAAGAGCACAATGGCCAGCACTTTGACCAGTGCAAACCAGAACTCCATCTCCGCAAACCACTTCACGCCAATCATGTTCATGGTGCCGACGAGCGCCAGCGCGCCAAGGGCGAAAACCCACTGCGGAACATCACCAAACGCCCCCCAGTAATGCATATACAGCGCGACGGCGGTGATATCGACGATACCCGTCATTGCCCAGTTGATGAAGTACATCCATCCCGCGACGTAGGCGGCTTTCTCACCGAGAAATTCACGGGCATACGACACGAAGCTGCCGCTGGAAGGGCGGTGTAAAACCAGTTCGCCCAATGCGCGCAAAATAAAGAATGAAAAGATCCCGCAGACCAGATAGACCAGCGCCAGCGCGGGGCCTGCCATTTGCAGGCGCGCACCGGCGCCCAAAAATAACCCGGTCCCAATGGCGCCGCCGATGGCGATCATCTGGACCTGACGGTTGCCCATCGCTTTGTGATACCCCTCTTCATGGGCATTCAACCAGCGTCGTTTCGCCGCGTGCTGCTCCGACACCGTTGTTTCTTGTGTATTCATTACGTTACCTGTTTACCTGTCTGATAAATCGAACCTTTTGCCGCAACTCCCCGGCGCGACGCCGGTGATGCTTCCCGTCATTCTGGGTAGGGATAACACCACCGGCGGAGCATCCTACCTGCAAATAATAAACGGTGCAAAATAGTCCATTTAAAATGATCAGATTGCGTAATAATCAACCAAAACTGAAGTGGAATCCCGCTCTGAACAGGCAGAGCGGGAGGGGGATTAGGCGGAGGTGCCGAAGACGCTCACCGCCTGTTGCAGGCGTGAGGAGCGCCTGGAAAGACTGCCGGCGGCATCCCTGACGCTTTCCACCATCGCGGCGTTGTTATCGGTCATGGTCCCGATGCGGGAGATCGAATCGTTGATCAGTTCCAGCGCCTGGGTTTGTTCACGCGTCGCAAGGCCAATTTCTCTGATCATGGTCGACATCTGGAACACGTCCTCGATCATCCCGGTCAGATGGGTTTCCGTCTGCTCAACCATGCTCACGCCGGCATTGACGTTGGCGACGTTCTTCTCAATCAGCGAGGTAATCTCTTTGGCTGCTGACGCGGAGTGTTGCGCCAGATTCCGCACCTCAGCGGCAACGACCGCAAACCCACGTCCGGACTCACCGGCACGCGCGGCTTCGACCGCTGCGTTAAGCGCGAGGATATTGGTCTGGAAAGCAATACTGTCGATCACGCCAATGATGTCGACGATCTGCCCGTTATCACGGGAAATCGACTGCATCATGCCGATCGTCTGCTTCATAAAATCGCCCCCTTCGCTGGCGTTAGCGCTGGTTCTGTCCGCCATCGTCATGGTTTGTGCGGCGGTATCCGCTGTTTGCTGTACTGCGCTGCCAATCTCTTCAATGGCTGCCGCGGTTTGTTGTAGATTGGCCGAGGTCTCTTCGGAACGCTTATGCAACGCCGTGCCTTCCTGACTGACGCGCTTGCTGATTTCCTGAATCCCGGCAATTTGCGTACTCACATCATCCACCAGTGAATTCAGATTTAATCCGGCCTGATTAACCAGACGCATCATCATCCCCAGTTCATCGACACGATTTAAATGAATGCTGTCGGGCTTTCGCCCGGCGACCACTTTCTGCATCTGGGCCAGGATCTGTTTAACCGGATGACAAATTTGATACTTAAGGTAAATAGCCAGCAGCAAAAATAAGAGGGTAAATGCGCCTGCCTGAATAAGCGGATTAATGGCTAAGAAAATAATACCCAAGGCGAGAAACAGACTGATACCGATAGCATAATTGACACGTTGACGGATGGACAACCATTTAAATGCCGACAAACAAGCCAGTACGCCACGACGGATAATAATTCCCTTAAATAAACGATGCCCCTTGAAATTGTTATTATTTATCTTGTGATAAAGCTGCTCGCTTTGCTCAATTTCCTGTCGCGCGGGAACGGTGCGTACCGAGATGTATCCGGTTAATTGTTCGTTATGCCAGACGGGGGTGACGTTGGCGCGAACCCAGTAATGATCGCCGTTATGACGGCGGTTCTTGACCATGCCGGTCCAGCTGTCGCCCTGTTGCAGGGTAAACCACATATCGGCAAATGCAGCAGGCGGCATATCCGGGTGACGGATGATATTGTGCGGCTCGCCCATCAGTTGATTTTCGCCAAATCCGCTGGCGTCGATAAACGCTGAATTCGCATAGGTAATATGGCTTTGCGTATTCGTTGTCGATAACAGCGTCGTTTTCTCGTTAAGTAAATACTCTTTCTGTGTAACGGGGATGTTACTTCTCATGAAAGACTCCTGGTGATGCTGTGCGGAATAAACACAAAAGTCCGTCAGCCTGGGCTGACGGATAATAAAGATTGATGTATTTAGAATGCTGCATTCTCTACTAAACATAAGAATGGCGAAAGTATTTAAAATGAAATTTACAGGCCTTAATTAAACTGTGATGTCATTAAAATGAAAAATAAATACATCTGCGTAACCTGTGAAGATTGGCGTGCTCCCTTAAGTAAAACCTGACCGATAAAAAAATGACAAAAAGACAATATGACTGTGCAATTACGGTTAACATCATAAGTTTTACAGACCTATTAATTTTCGTAGGGGGCAGACGGGAAGAACAGTGAGAAAGCCATGCCGGAAATGCAGGTTACTCTACACTTAGAGTTTTAACCTGCAGGAGGCAGTATGATAAAGGTTTATGGCGCGCCTGGGTGGGGTTCAGCGATCAGCGAATTAATGCTTACCCTGGCGGATATTCCGTATCGTTTTGTCGATGTCAGTGGCTTTGACAGTGAAGGGCCACAGCGAGATCTGTTGCAAAAAATCAATCCGCTGTGTCAGGTACCGACGCTGACGCTTGAAAATGGTGAAGTAATGACTGAAACAGCCGCCATCGCGCTGATGGTCCTCGATCGTCGCCCCGATCTGGCACCGCCCATCGGACGCAGCGAGCGTCAGCAGTTTCAGCGTCTGTTGATCTGGCTGGTGGCCAATATCTATCCGACATTTACGTATGCCGACTACCCGGAACGCTGGGCGCCTGATGTGCCCGCACAGTTGAAAAAGAACTGTATTGAATACCGTAAATCACTCTATCTCTGGCTCAACGATCGGCTCAGCGCGGAACCGTATGCCTTCGGCGAACAGTTAACGCTGCTCGACTGTTATCTGTGCGTGATGCGCACCTGGGGGCCGGGGCATGACTGGTTTCAGGATAATACGCCGAATATCAGCGCAATAGCGGACGCCGTGTGTCAGCGGGCAGAGTTACGTCAGGTGTTGAAAAACAATGGGATCCTCTGAAAGCAACGGGAGTGGCGGGTAACCGCACACTAAACTCTTCAGCGAAGGGGAATTTGACGTGATTGTCTGCAGTTCCGATACCCTGGCGGAGGGGGCAATGATGGAAGCGGAAAGCCGTGGATGACGTATTCCGCAGGATTTGGCCGTCATCGGTTTTGGCGACCTCGATTTTGCCGCCAGCAATCGCCCGTCGATCACCACCGACAGCGTCGACCGCCGCGCCATTGGTCAGCGCGCCGCCACGCTGCTGGCGAATCGCATTGAACAAGCGGCAGTGGAAGAGGCCATTATCGATATCGGTTTTCACCTGATCGAGCGTGAATCCGCATAAACCGACACATGCATGTTGTCGAGTGTGCTAGCGTTAACGTCACACTGACAATAAGGAACCTGCTATGCCACACGTTGATATTAAATGTTTTCCGCGCGACCTGAATGATGAACAAAAAGCGGCGCTGGCCAATGATATAACTGAGGTGATCATCCGTCATCTGAAAAGCAAGGAGCGCTCAGTGAGCGTGGCGCTGACTGAAGTTTCGGAGGATCAGTGGCAGGGCGTCTGGGAGCGCGAGATTGGACCGCAAATGGACGTACTGATTAAAAAGCCAGGCTACAGCATGTAATACAAAAGCCCGGTCACGAAGGGTGACCGGGCCGCATCGGGTTATCGCGTGACGACATTGAACCAGAACTCAAATTTATCCCTTTCTCCAGGCGGCTCGCTCCTTTTTACCTGTTGTCTACCTTTCATCCGTTCTGTGGAATGTCATTGACTGAGGTATAAATTGTCAGTCCATGCTGGCGGGCGACCTCGATATCCATGTCGGCACCTTTAGATGCTCCCGCAATCCGGTAAATCGCGTCACAGCGGGTAATGAGTCGGTGGGCGACCGGGTAGAGCATCGCTTCGCTGATCTCATCATCTAACGACATCGAACCTGCCGCCTTTGCCAGCGGCAACGCGAGCCATTCGCCAATCAGCGGAATGTGTCCGCGTTGGTATACCTCCAGTGCAGCGGCTTCGAGACGATGAAGGTTGGCGTCGATCAGTGCCTGGTTTCCGTCGGTACCGCTGCGATAAGGGCCGGCGATTAAAATGAGTTGTGCTGTCATGATATCCTCACTCTTTGTTGTCGTAGGCAGAAATGCACATTTCTGCACGTTTTAGTTGCCTGAAGGCCGTTGTATTTGTAGAGTACGTATCATAAACAGCAAATTCGTGCACAATCAAGGTTAATCGTGCACGTTCAGGAATAACCCTATGCTTACCGATCAGCGAAAGAAATTGATCCTTGAACTGCTGGCCGCCGAAGGTCAGGTGTTATCGAAGGCGCTCAGTAACCGGTTCGCGGTTTCCGAAGACACGATCCGCCGCGATTTACGTGAACTTGCCGCGGAAGGATTTCTGCAGCGTGTACACGGCGGGGCGCTGCCATCGTCTGGTGCGACGGCGCCTTTTCTTGAACGAAAGTCATTGAAAACCGACGCCAAAAAGCGCGTGGCGCAAAAAGGGGCTACGCTGATTTCCCCCGGTCAGGTGGTAATCATTGATGGTGGGACGACAACAACAGAACTGATCGCCTGTCTGCCGGATGATTTAAACATTACCGTGGTGACCCACAGTCCGGGCATCGCATTAGGGCTGGTCAATCATCCGCTTATCGAGATCATCCTCATCGGTGGTCGCGTGTATAAGCACTCCATTGTCACGGTAGGCGCGGCGACGGTTGAAGGAATGCGTAACATTCAGGCCGATCTTTTTTTCATGGGCGTGACGGGGGTTCACCCGGAAGCGGGGTTAACCACGGGAGATTACGAAGAAGCGTGCATCAAACGTGCATTTTCCGCCAGAGCCGCAGAAACTATCGTCCTGGCGTCACCGGAGAAGATCAGCACCGCGTCTCCCTTTGCCATTGGCGACGTATCGCTGATTAATACGGTCGTCGTGGAAGAGAATACCGACGAAAGCTGGATCCGCGCGATGAACGCGAAGGGGATCACGGTGGTGAGGGCGTAGTTAGCCCGCCGTCACGCGTTTTCCGCTGGTGACAAATGTACCGGCGCCAAGATGATGCAGGGTGTTGAGTTTGTCGTCATCGAACTGCCAGCGGCCTTCGACAAACACCCGTTCATCGGCGGCGGCAGAAACCACTTCACCGAATAAGGTATCGTATTTCTCCTGCGCAGCGGTGGCGGGGAGGAGGCGGCATTCCATCCATGCCAGACATTTTTCTTCGACGACCGGCAGTCCCAGTACGGGGCCTTTGACCACCGGAATGCCGTAACAGTTGAATTTGTCTTCATCGCGCCCGGAAACGCTGCCAACGGCGTATGTCCAGTTAGTGGCGGCAACACCGGGAATGACAATACCGAACAGGCCGCTGCGCTCAATTAATTCCCGCGACCAGGCCGTTTTATCGACCACAATGGCGAGACGAGGCGGATCAAACTCAACGGGCATCGACCATGCGGCGGCCATGATATTGCGCCGGTTGCTGACCTCATCGCGACTGGTGATCAGTACCGTGGGACCATGATTGAGCAGACGACTGGCGTGGCGTAATTCGACAGGACGAAATCGACTCATAGAATTGTCTCGCAAAGGGTTTTTCTCAGTATTATTGAAAACTGACGTTGCGCCAAGCGCCGAATAACACCCGCCTCACTCTTTGGCACATCGTTTATACTCGGATAACGATTTAAGGCCCACAACAGGAAATCTGATGACGCCTATCCTGAATGCTTATTTTGCTCGTCTGAACTGGTCAGGGCGTGCCGAAGTCAATATTGAGACGCTTCGGGCGCTACATTTGCAGCATAACTGTACTATCCCGTTTGAAAATCTCGACGTGCTGTTACCGCGAGAAATGCACCTTGATGACAGGTCGCTGGAAGAGAAACTGATTACCGCACGTCGCGGCGGCTATTGCTTTGAGCAAAATGGCGTATTTGAGCGCGTTCTGCGCGAACTGGGGTTTACCGTGCGTAGCCTGTTGGGACGCGTGGTGCTGGCTAATCCGCCGAGCCCGCCACCGCGAACTCACCGTCTGCTGCTAGTTGAACTGGATGGCGAATCGTGGATCGCCGATGTGGGATTTGGTGGTCAGACGCTTACTGCCCCCATTCGTCTGCAAGCGGACATTATCCAGAAGACGCCACATGGAGAATACCGTTTGCAGCAGGAGGGGGACGACTGGATCCTGCAGTTTTGTCATCACGATCGCTGGCAATCGATGTACCGTTTTGATCGGGTGGTGCAGCAGCAAAGTGATTATGTGATGGGCAACTTTTGGTCTGCGCACTGGCCGCAATCGCATTTTCGTCATCATCTGCTGATGTGCCGTCATTTGCCGGACGGGGGAAAATTGACCCTCACTAACTTCCATTTCACGCATTACGAAGGTGACAGAGTGGCAGAACAGCGCAATTTACCGGATGTCGCCTCATTGTACGCGCTACTACAGGAACGTTTTGGTCTGGGAGTGACAGACACGAAGCATGGTTTTACGGAAACTGAGCTTGCCAGGGTGATGGCGGCGTTTGATACGCATCCCGAAGCGGGAAAATAATGAAAACCCGGTAGGCGCAGGCGCTTACCGGGCATAATTTTAAAAATCTATCGCCCATTCAGCGTGAAACAGAATCACCGCGTTACCCGTGATGGTGACTTTTTCCGGCTGGTTATTCTGAATCGTCACGTTAATTTCAACGGTGCCATCGCGACCCAATGCCCGTCCCTGATGTCCTTTTACCTGCAGCGATTTCCCGTCGTGTTCCAGTAAACCGTGATGCACCAGCCAGGCACCCATCGGGCCATTGGCATTGCCGGTCACCGGATCTTCAACAATACCAATTGCCGGTGAGAACATGCGCCCGTCAGTCTCATTTTTGCCCGGACGGATCTGGAATGGGAAAAAGCCATTGCAGCCAATTTGCTGACTGATGGTACAAAGCGCAGAAAGATCGGGCGCGAGGGCATCAATATCGACTTCAGGCTTAAGCGGAATCATCACTTTAGAATGGCCTGTCGACGCCACCTGAATCGGCAAGCCCGGCAGCATATCGCTTTCATTCAGGTGCAGCGCACGAAGAATAGCCGCGCGGATGTCACCTTCAATCGGCGCTTCAAAGGTTGGCGTGCCTTGTTCCAGCGAAATACGGTAATCACCGTCATCATGACGGATCGCCACCCGGTGTCGACCCGCCAGCGAGGTTTGCCAGACTGTGGTGTTGCCCAGTCCCAGCACCGTTGCGCGGACATAATGCGCCGCAACGGTGGCGTGCCCGCAAATCGGCACTTCTACGGTTGGCGTAAAGTAGCGAATGCGGACATCGCTGTCATCGCTTCGCAGCAGGAATGCGGTTTCGGAGTGGCGTAGTTCGCGGGCAATCAGTTGCATCTGTGTTTCGCTGAGGCCATCAGCATTCAGGACGACACCTGCGGAATTGCCGCGAAAGGGGGTTCTGGTGAAAGCATCAACGTGGTAAACCTGTGGTTTCATTAGCGTTCTCCCTGAGTGAGGGAAGCATCATAGCGTGGAAAAGGCCGGATAGCGATGCATCTGTCAATCCGGCGTGTGAAAGAATAAAACCCGGCAGGCATTTACACGAGCCGGGTGTTTTATTATCAGAAGGAGGCTTTAATCCCCACCATTGCAGAGGTATCGCTGTAGCCGTTGTTACCAACCTGCTGTGCGACGTTGCCCCACAGGGCGACGTTCTTCGTCAACTGGCCTTCAACCCCGGCTTTCAGTTCGCCAATATTGCGGGCGCCTTTCAGATTCACATTTTCACCGTTCATTGCGACGCCAAAGTCTTTGCTGTTGTGGATCCAGTTGGCTTCGACAAACGGCTGGAAGGTATGGTCTTTGCCGTCGTCCAGTGTGTTGTGGCCCTTGCCGAACAGACGGACGCCGACGCGTGTCTGGATGTTGCCATCGCCGTTACCTTCAACGCGGGTACCGTTAACTTCTTTGTGCTCATCTGCCTTCACGCCCATCCAGGTGATCTGGGCTTTTGGCTGAATATACAGCGCGTTACGCTCGCTGAGTTCGGCCAGTTTCCAGGTGTAGCCGGATTCAACAGAGGCGGTGAAGCCCTTAGAATCATACTCTTCAGATTCGACGTCACGACCAGAAACGGTGTTATCAAACCAGCTGTACTGCGCCCAGCTATCGACATACGCGCCTTCGTGCGTCGCGTTGTCCTGCAGCCAGGTGCCGTACAAACCAACGCTGTAACCACTGATGCGGCTGTCGGCCCGGTTACCGTTACGCTGGTTTTCGGCACGCGCTTTCTGGTTCGCATAACCGGCCATCAGACCCAGATGGTAGCGGTCAGTGTTGTCCGAAGACCACTGCGCAATGTCGCCGCCCAGTTGCATGACATAACGGTTGGCCTGCATATCCAGTTGACTACTGCTGTCTTTCTGACGGGTATGACCGCCCACGTTACGCAGCCACATACTGGTGACGGCTTCTTTGCCGGTCAGCGCGTCCACGTAATGCGTTTCGCCCAGACGATCCTGCAAACGGGTATTGAACAGCGTGTTCGCCGCCTGCAGGTTCATGCCGTACAGACCGGCTTCCGGACGCACCGCGTGTTCGCGCGGCGTCGGAGTTGGCGGCTGCGGATCGGTAGGATTCAGAGGATCCAGCGGAGTAACCGGAGACAGGGCGCTGCTCAGATACCAGTTTTTATTATTCTCGCCTTCACCGCGATGCAGGGTGTAGTCATACGCACCGGCCACGATACGGCCATTTTGTTTAAACACACCGTCAGAATTGCCGCCAACGCTAATCAGTTCGATGCCCGACGTCGTCAGACCGCCCGCGCCCCCGGCGTTCAGTACTTTAACGTTCGTGGTGCCGGAGGTGTTGCCCGCAACGATCATCCGGTCAGTCGGTGAGCTGTCATCGCCCAGTTGGGTGTTCATCACGAGATTACCGTTAGTGCCTGTGTAATCACCGTCCACTGTCAGGGTTTTGAAGCTCGCGGTATCACGCGTCAGCATACGACGCTTTGTGGCGGCTGGCATAAAGGTCAGCGTGGAGTCATTCAGCGTCAGGTTGGTGAGCTGAGAACTTTTGGTCATGTTCCAGGCCGAGCCGTCGGCCAGCGACAGGTTATTCACTGCATTGCCGCTGGTGACCATCCCGCCGACGAAACGCGACTGGTTAATCGCATTCACATCAACCACGGCGGAATCCAGGGCTTCAATCGTCCCGACAACGTCGATTTTCTGCGGGTTAATCGTCACGCGGGAGTCGGCGTTTTCCGCCAGAATGGCAGTGGCATCCGGGTCGTTGTAGTTAACCCCCA
>NZ_JAOWCD010000053.1:0-30872 GCF_030337175.1 Citrobacter sp. Ca225
GAACCATGCCGACGCTTACTGTTATAAAACATTTCGATGTAATCAAAAATATCGCTGCGGGCTTCTTCCCGCGTTCCGTAGATTTTTTTCTTTATCCGTTCACGTTTCAACAACTGGAAAAAGCTTTCTGCAACCGCATTATCATGGCAGTTACCGCGACGGCTCATGCTGCCCTCCAGGCCGTGTGATTTCAGGAACGACTGCCACTCATGGCTTGTGTACTGACTGCCCTGATCCGAATGAACCAGCACCTGTTTTTGGGGATTACGCCGCCATACAGCCATCAGCAGTGCGTTCAGGACAATGTCCTTTGTCATCCGGGATTGTATGGACCAGCCGATAATTTTGCGTGAGAACAGATCAACAACCACGGCAAGATACAGCCAGCCTTCGTGGGTCCTGATGTAGGTTATGTCCGTTACCCAACTCTCATCCGGAGCATCCGGATTGAACTGTCGCTGGAGCCTGTTGGGCGACACGATACTGGCCTCGCCTTTACGTGCCCGCGGGCTCCGGTATCCGACCTGAGCCTTTATCCCGACACGTTTCATCAGTCGCCAGACTCTGTTCACTCCGCACTGTTGCCCGCTGTCCCGCAGATCCAAATGGATTTTGCGATAACCATAGACGCATCCCGATTCCAGCCAGAACTGTTTAATCTGCCCTGTCAGCCTCAGGTCTGCCTGATGGCGTTGTGAATGCGGCTGCTGAAGCCAGGCGTAAAAACCACTGGGATGAACATCCAGCACCCGACAGAGCAGGCGAACAGGCCAGCAACAGGTGTTGTCACGGATAAAGGCGTACCTCAGTCGGACAGCTTTGCGAAGTACGCCGCGGCTTTTTTTAATATGTCCCGTTCGTCGGTAACCCGCTTCAGCTCTTTCTGGAGACGGCGGATCTCGGCCTGAGCATCTGACTCTTCTTTATTAGTGGAAGAATCTGGACCGTACTTCTTTATCCAGGCGTAAAGGCTGTGGGTGGTGATATCGAGACGTGTTGCAACGCTGGCAACAGAATAACCGCGATCAACAACCTGTTTGACTGCTTCAATTTTAAACTCTTCGGGATAACGCTTACCGCTCATGGGCACCTCTCTTTAAGCCATCTTAAATGACTCTGAGGTGTCTGTTAAACCCGTGGCGATTCAGGCAGGGATAACATTAATATTACAAAAAGGGTGTTTTTGATTTTCATATAATAATTCCTTTCAGACAGGTACCGGTTAAGTGTAGCTGAGTCAGACAAAAAAGCCCCCTGACGGGGGGCAAAAATGTAGCAACGTTGTTTCAGGAAAATCTATCAGGGAAAAGGTAACAGCACGGATACTACCGTCGCATTCAGCCTGCATTGATCATGCGGCGGTGCGCTTCGGCCATGGCCTGATGTGGGCCGGATTGCCCGTTATTCATGAATTCATGGGCAACCGCTGCTCTTTCATGCTCATTCATCGCCGCGTAAGACGTTGACGGGACGGTCGTGGATACCGTGTTATTTCCCATCATCTTCTGATGACTTTCCACCATTTTCTGGTGCGCATCCGCCGAGCCGTTCGTCATGGTTTCATGAGCAATAATGGCCTGTTCATGCTGGTCCATACCGGTCATACGAGGAGCAGTCCCCTGGATCCCGACAGGAGCCGCAGCAGACTGCATCTGGTGAGCAGGAGCCTGTGCATTGTTGACGCGATCATGGATATTCACGGTTTCAGTGGCCCAGACCGATGAAATTAAACCAAAGCCCAGCAAAGATGCTAATACGATATTTTTCATGATAACTCTCCATTTCTGAATTAGTGATGTCCGGGGAAGTACAACCGGTGTTTTCAGTTCCATAACTGAAACAAGTTCGGCAGCGTTTATTTCTCCGGAAGAGGGCTGGATATTCATTTCCTGGCGTACTCTGACGCCGGGTATTGATGAAGCAATCCAGCCTTCCTGATAAGTTGCACTAATTATATCGAATGGCTTCTGTTTGCTGCATGACAGGCTAATGACATCTTTGTCATTTACATCTTTATTTTCAGCATTGGGTTTCCGGGATCATTTTCTCCAGTCTGGGCACGGATAAGATAAAACGCGTGGAGCGTACGTCTGATTCCACCTGCACTCTTCCGTGATGTGCTTCCACGATTGACTTCACAATCGCAAGGCCGATGCCGCTGCCTTCTCCTTTTCGTTGTCTGGATGGATCCACCCGATAAAAACGGTCAAACAGCCTTGATAAATGTTCTTCAGGGATCGGTTTCCCTGGATTTTCAATCACAAGGTCAAAAAAGCTCTCCTGCTTTCTTATTGAGACGGTGATGGCCTGTCCCTCCGGGGTATAACGCAGGGCATTGGATAACAGATTATTGATCGCTCTTCTGAACATTTGTGGATCTCCCTCAACCAGGCAGGGCATCCCGTTAAATTTGAGCGTGATATTGCGTTCTTCGGCCCAGGCTTCGAAAAACTCGAAGACTTTCATGACTTCTGCTCTGAGGTCAAAACGGACCCTGTCAGGTATAAGCTGGTTATTGTCCGCCTGTGCCAGAAACAGCATGTCGCTGACCATTTTGGTCATCCGGTTATACTCTTCAAGACTGGAGTAGAGGACATCCTCAAGTTCCTTCTGGGTTCGATCCTGACTCAGTGCGATTTCAGTCTGCGTCACCAGATTGGTGATGGGCGTTCTGATCTCATGCGCGATATCGGCAGAGAAATTGGCCTGGCGGGTAAAGACGTCCTCAATCTTTCCAATCATATAATTGAACGAGATAACCAGTTGCTCCAGCTCAATGGGAACGCGTGTCGGTTCCAGCCGCGCATCAAGATTCTCGGAGGTGATGTTTTTAATGGCATTGCTGACATTACGAAGGGGCAGGTGCCCCTGACGGACAGCGATGCGAATGATCAGAACAATCAGCAGGCTTATCACGACGGCGATCGCAATCAGATTTTTTTTCAGCGCATTGAGGTAATGGAGATGGAAATTAATGGAGAGGCCAGTCAGCATGACATAATTCTGCTGTTTGCCCTGAAATATCGCCTGGCCAGAGGAGGCGATAATCCGGTATGTTTCCATCTTCATTTCAGACCCGGTATCCATCGGTCTCGCAGGATCCTCCACCGTCCAGAGAAAGACATCCCGTGCGCGGCTGTGCTCGCTAAAATCTGCGGAATTCACGGCCGGGTGTAGTGCCGCCCCCTGCGCTGAACTAAAGAGCACTTCCCCCCTGGGATTGAGGAGCAAAAGGGCAACGTTGCGGTAGCTGGCAATCGACTCCTTTATTTTGCTTACTTTTTTTTCATCCGGATCCACCGGGGACTGCAGTATACGGTTCAGGGTAGTGCTGATTTGTTGAAGATCGCTGACATCCTGCTCGGCAAAATGATTTTCAACAGAATGCAGCATAAACCAGGTGAAGGCGATAAAAGCCAGTATCGTGGACAGGCTGATAAAAAAGGTCAGCCGCAGGGCGAGTGAGAAAGGGCGCCTGGAAGGTTTGCTATGCATCCGGGGCCTCCAGCATATAGCCCACGCCCCGGACAGTCTGGATCAGCTTTGTCCCGTAATCGTTGTCTATTTTAGCGCGGAGTCGCTTTACGGCGACATCAATCGCGTTAGTGTCGCTGTCAAAATTCATGTCCCAGACCTGAGAGGCAATCAGGG
This sequence comes from Citrobacter sp. Ca225, assembly GCF_030337175.1. Classification (NCBI taxonomy): domain Bacteria; kingdom Pseudomonadati; phylum Pseudomonadota; class Gammaproteobacteria; order Enterobacterales; family Enterobacteriaceae; genus Citrobacter; species Citrobacter sp. Ca225. Next base: position 3,652 of record NZ_JAOWCD010000053.1, read on the forward strand.
AACGGGGAAGAACCTCTCCCTGATGGCGAATGAAAAATTCCAGCAGGCTGAACTCTTTACTGGTGAGCACAATGCGGTTTCCGGCGCGACTGACTTTTCTGGATACGAGATCAATCGAGAGATCAGCCACCCTAAACTGGCTTTCCGTGATCATCGTGTTTCCCCGCCTCAGAAGGGTTTTCACCCGGGCCAGCAGTTCGGCAAACGCAAAGGGTTTAACCAGATAATCGTCCGCACCCAGTTCCAGTCCTTTGACCCTGTGTTCGATCGTGCCGAGGGCCGTCAGCAGTAAGACCGGCATACCCTTTCCGGCAGTGCGCAGCATCCGGATGATATCCCAGCCGTTCACATCAGGCAGCATGATGTCCAGAATGACTAAATCATACTCGGCTGTCATGGCGAGATGATATCCGGTAAGACCATTATCAGCGTGATCCACTACGAACCCTGCCTCTCTAAGCCCTTTGCTGAGATATTCACCTGTTTTAATTTCGTCTTCGACGATCAATATTTTCATCTTGCTCCCCGGCTGGCTGCTAAGGTCATTCTATTGCGCCCACGATCGTTATCAACGGATTACAGCAAAAATGACAACATTGTCATTATCCTGTCACCCGACAAACAGAGTGCATTCTGTAAAGTAACCCTGGTAATACTCTGGACTTCATTTGAACCATTTACCAGGTCTGCCTGGACGAGAAGCGTTATGTTCAAATTAAAATTACTCAGCATTAGCACGATATTCATCCTGGCCGGTTGTGTCTCTCTGGCACCTGAATATCAGCGCCCGGCAGCACCGGTACCCCAGCAGTTTTCACTGTCCCGAAACAGCCTGACGCCAGCAGTGAATGGTTATCAGGATACGGGCTGGCGTAACTTTTTTGTCGATCCCCAGGTTACACGGCTGATTACTGAAGCCCTGAATAATAACCGCGATTTGAGAATGGCTGCCCTGAAGGTTGAAGAGGCCCGGGCCCAGTTCAACGTCACGGATGCAGATCGTTATCCCCAGCTGAATGCCTCATCCGGGATCACATACAGCGGTGGTCTGAAAGGCGACAAGCCGACCACACAGGAGTACGACGCGGGTCTGGAACTCAGCTATGAGCTCGATTTTTTCGGCAAACTTAAGAACATGAGTGACGCTGATCGCCAGAACTACTTTGCCAGCGAAGAAGCCCGTCGGGCCGTACACATCCTGCTGGTCTCCAGCGTTTCACAAAGTTATTTCAGCCAGCAACTGGCGTACGAACAACTCCGTATTGCGCGGGAAACGCTGAAAAATTATCAACAGTCCTATGCTTTCGTTGAGCAACAGCTCGTGACCGGGAGTACGAACGTTCTGGCTCTTGAACAGGCCAGGGGACAAATCGAAAGTACCCGCGCCGAAATAGCCAAACGAGAAGGCGATCTGGCTAAGGCAAACAATGCCCTGCAACTGGTGCTGGGAACGTACCGCGCACTTCCGTCAGAAAAAGGGATGAAAGGCGGGGAGATCGCACCAGTAAAATTACCACCAAATCTGTCTTCACAAATTTTGCTGCAGCGACCGGATATTATGGAAGCGGAATATCAGCTGAAAGCGGTTGATGCCAATATTGGCGCAGCGCGAGCGGCCTTTTTCCCCTCCATTACCCTGACCAGTGGTCTTTCCGCAAGCAGTACGGAGCTGTCCAGCCTGTTTACGTCAGGAAGTGGAATGTGGAATTTTATCCCTAAAATTGAAATTCCTATATTTAATGCTGGCAGGAATAAAGCCAATCTGAAGCTGGCTGAAATTCGCCAGCAACAGTCGGTGGTTAATTACGAACAAAAAATTCAGTCAGCCTTTAAGGATGTTTCCGACACGCTTGCGCTGCGCGACAGCCTTAGCCAGCAACTTGAGTCACAGCAGCGTTATCTTGATTCACTTCAGATAACTCTCCAGCGTGCCAGAGGATTGTATGCAAGTGGTGCTGTCAGTTACATCGAAGTGCTGGATGCAGAACGTTCCCTCTTCGCTACCCAGCAAACCATTCTCGATCTTACCTATTCCCGGCAGGTTAACGAAATTAATCTGTTTACCGCGCTGGGTGGCGGTTGGGTAGAGTAAATTTATTTAATTAATCAGGAAATTAAAATGCGTAATTCACTTAAAGCCGTTTTATTTGGTGCCTTCTCTGTCATGTTTTCTGCCGGTCTTCATGCTGAAACACATCAGCATGGCGATATGAATACTGCCAGTGATGCTTCGGTACAGCAAGTTATCAAGGGCACCGGTGTCGTTAAAGACATTGATATGAATACTAAGAAAATCACCATTTCGCATGAAGCAATTCCAGCGGTGGGCTGGCCTGCAATGACCATGCGCTTTACTTTTGTTAATGCAGACGATGCTATTAATGCCCTGAAAACAGGCAACCATGTCGATTTCTCGTTTATTCAGCAGGGCAATATCTCCTTACTCAAAAGCATTAACGTGACGCAGTCCTGATTGGCTGTCCGGAGCGATTACATCCTGTGCGCCTGTACATTCACATAGGTATATGTGTGAGTTAACCGTCAGGCGCATATGCCAGGTGTTTTGATTTTTTAGCGGAAAATTGTATGGCTTCTTTAAAGATAAAATATGCTGCAATAATTATCAGCAGCCTCATAGCAGGGGGGCTGATATCGGTTACTGCCTGGCAGTATGTAAACTCAGCACAAAAGACAGAAAAAACAGAACAAAAGGCACCGGAACGAAAGGTGCTTTTCTGGTATGACCCAATGAAACCGGATACCAAATTTGATAAACCCGGAAAATCGCCCTTTATGGATATGGACCTGGTGCCAAAATATGCTGATGACAGTGGCGATAAAAGCAGTGGCGGGATCCGTATCGACCCAACCCAGGTTCAGAATCTGGGATTAAAAACGCAAAAAGTCACGCGAGGAATGCTGAATTATTCTCAGACAATCCCGGCTAATGTCAGCTATAACGAGTATCAGTTTGTTATTGTGCAGGCGCGTTCTGACGGGTTTGTCGAAAAAGTCTACCCCATGACGATTGGCGATCATGTGAAGAAGGGGACGCCACTTATCGATATTACCATTCCGGACTGGGTGGAAGCACAGAGTGAATTCCTTCTGTTATCCAGCACCGGTGGTACTTCCACGCAAATTAAAGGCGTTCTGGAACGGCTTCGCCTGGCAGGTATGCCGGAAGAGGATATTCAGAGACTGCGTTCTACCCGGAGCATTCAGACCCGTTTTACCATTAAAGCACCTATTGATGGTGTCATTACTGCATTTGACCTGCGCACCGGCATGAATATTTCGAAAGATAAGGTGGTGGCTCAGATTCAGGGAATGGACCCGGTCTGGATCAGCGCTGCAGTGCCAGAATCTATCGCCTATCTGCTGAAAGATACGTCGCAGTTTGAAATTTCGGTACCGGCTTATCCGGATAAAACATTCCATGTCGAAAAATGGAATATTCTTCCCAGCGTGGATCAGACAACCCGTACGCTTCAGGTCCGTCTCCAGGTTTCTAATAAGGATGAGTTTCTCAAGCCGGGCATGAATGCCTATCTGAAACTGAATACCAGAAGCCAGGAGATGCTGCTGATACCAAGCCAGGCCGTTATCGATACCGGCAAAGAACAGCGCGTGATTACTGTTGATGATGAAGGCAAGTTTGTGCCGAAACAGATCCACGTTCTGCATGAATCACAGCAACAGTCCGGCATCGGCTCCGGCCTGAATGAAGGCGATACCGTGGTGGTCAGTGGCCTGTTCCTCATTGACTCCGAAGCCAATATTACGGGCGCGCTGGAACGTATGCGCCACCCTGAAAAAACAAAAAGCAGTATGCCAGCAATGTCTGACCAGCCTGTAAATATGCATTCAGGGCACTGAGGAGACGACGATGATTGAATGGATTATCCGGCGCTCTGTCGCCAACCGTTTCCTGGTCATGATGGGGGCCCTGTTTCTCAGCATCTGGGGAACATGGACGATTATTAACACGCCGGTAGATGCCTTGCCTGACCTGTCAGATGTGCAGGTCATTATCAAAACCAGCTATCCCGGCCAGGCCCCGCAGATTGTAGAAAACCAGGTCACCTATCCGCTTACCACCACCATGCTGTCCGTGCCTGGCGCAAAAACCGTGCGTGGTTTTTCACAGTTCGGGGATTCGTATGTGTATGTCATTTTTGAAGACGGCACCGATCTGTACTGGGCGCGCTCTCGCGTGCTGGAGTATCTGAATCAGGTTCAGGGAAAACTGCCTGCTGGTGTGAGTTCTGAAATCGGTCCTGATGCCACGGGTGTGGGCTGGATTTTTGAATATGCCCTTGTCGATCGCAGCGGAAAACACGACCTTTCAGAACTGCGTTCTCTGCAGGACTGGTTCCTGAAGTTTGAGCTGAAAACCATTCCTAATGTCGCTGAAGTTGCATCCGTAGGCGGCGTGGTTAAGCAGTATCAGATCCAGCTTGACCCGGTAAAACTGACGCAGTACGGCATCAGTCTGCCAGAAGTAAAACAAGCTCTTAGCTCATCTAACCAGGAAGCCGGTGGCTCATCTGTTGAAATTGCTGAGTCAGAGTATATGGTCCGGGCCAGCGGTTATCTTCAGACTATTGATGATTTCAAAAATATCGTCCTGAAAACGGGGGAAAATGGAGTACCTGTTTACCTGCGTGATGTTGCCCGCATACAAATGGGACCGGAAATGCGGCGTGGTATCGCTGAGCTTAACGGTCAGGGCGAAGTCGCTGGCGGAGTGGTGATCCTGCGTTCGGGCAAAAATGCACGCGAAGTCATTACGGCGGTGAGGGATAAACTGGACACGCTGAAGGCAAGCCTGCCTGAAGGAGTGGAGATCGTAACGACATACGATCGCAGCCAGTTAATCGATCGTGCGATTGACAACCTCAGTTACAAGCTTCTTGAAGAGTTTATCGTTGTTGCTGTCGTTTGCGCACTGTTCCTCTGGCATGTCCGTTCTGCCCTGGTGGCGATTATTTCTCTGCCACTTGGCCTGTGTATCGCCTTTATCGTCATGCACTTCCAGGGGCTGAATGCCAACATTATGTCGCTGGGAGGGATTGCAATAGCCGTCGGAGCGATGGTGGATGCCGCCATCGTCATGATCGAAAACGCGCATAAACGGCTTGAGGAGTGGGACCATCAGCATCCCGGGGAACAGATTGATAATGCCACCCGCTGGAAGGTTATCACTGACGCCTCCGTTGAAGTGGGTCCAGCGCTGTTTATCAGCCTGCTGATTATCACATTATCGTTCATTCCTATTTTTACCCTGGAAGGGCAGGAAGGGCGTCTGTTTGGTCCGCTGGCCTTTACAAAAACGTATTCCATGGCGGGTGCAGCCATACTGGCAATCATTGTTATCCCTATTCTGATGGGGTTCTGGATCCGCGGGAAAATTCCTGCTGAGACCAGTAACCCACTGAACCGGTTGCTGATTAAAGCGTATCACCCGTTACTGCTCAGGGTACTACACTGGCCAAAAACAACCCTGCTGGTTGCGGCTTTATCCATTTTCACTGTTATCTGGCCACTGAGTCAGGTGGGCGGCGAGTTTTTACCGAAGATTAACGAAGGTGACCTGTTGTATATGCCGTCAACGTTACCTGGCGTGTCTCCTGGAGAAGCTGCTGCGCTCTTACAGACCACGGACAAACTAATCAAAACGGTGCCTGAAGTGGCCTCAGTTTTTGGCAAGACCGGTAAGGCTGAGACCGCCACGGATTCTGCTCCGCTCGAAATGATGGAAACCACCATCCAACTGAAACCTGAGGATCAGTGGCGTCCAGGCATGACGATTGACAAGATTATTGAAGAACTCGACAGGACCGTCCGTTTACCGGGTCTGGCCAACCTCTGGGTACCGCCTATCCGTAACCGTATTGATATGCTCTCAACCGGCATTAAAAGTCCGATAGGTATTAAGGTATCGGGTACTGTTCTGTCGGATATCGATGTAACAGCACAGAGTATCGAAGCAGTCGCTAAAACCGTACCTGGTGTGGTTTCCGCACTGGCTGAACGACTGGAAGGTGGACGTTATATTGATGTGGACATTAACCGGGAAAAAGCTTCCCGGTACGGGATGACTGTGGGCGACGTCCAGCTGTTCGTCTCTTCAGCAATCGGTGGGGCTATGGTGGGTGAGACGGTTGAAGGCGTGGCCCGGTACCCTATTAACATTCGCTATCCGCAGGATTACCGTAACAGTCCGCAGGCGTTGAGAGAGATGCCAATCCTGACCCCAATGAAGCAGCAAATTACGCTGGGCGATGTTGCCGATATTAAGGTCGTTTCCGGACCAACCATGCTGAAAACCGAAAATGCCCGGCCAGCCAGCTGGATTTATGTTGATGCCCGCGGCAGGGACATGGTGTCGGTGGTGAACGATATTAAGACGGCCATCAGTGAGAAAGTGAAACTGAGACCGGGGACCAGTGTGGCATTCTCAGGACAGTTTGAATTACTCGAGCACGCCAATAAGAAATTAAAACTGATGGTACCGATGACGGTGATGATCATCTTCATCCTGTTATATCTGGCATTCCGCAGGGTTGATGAAGCCCTGTTGATCCTGATGAGCCTGCCGTTTGCCCTGGTTGGCGGGATATGGTTCCTGTACTGGCAGGGCTTCCATATGTCAGTGGCGACCGGAACCGGGTTTATCGCCCTGGCCGGGGTGGCAGCAGAGTTTGGCGTGGTCATGCTGATGTATCTGCGTCATGCCATTGAAGCGCACCCGGAATTGTCCCGTAAAGAGACGTTCACACCGGAAGGCCTTGATGAAGCCCTCTATCATGGTGCCGTACTGCGTGTCCGGCCGAAAGCCATGACCGTGGCGGTGATCATTGCGGGTCTGCTGCCAATACTCTGGGGAACCGGTGCAGGTTCAGAAGTCATGAGCCGTATCGCGGCACCCATGATTGGTGGGATGATCACGGCTCCGCTGCTGTCCCTGTTCATTATTCCTGCCGCCTACAAATTAATCTGGCTGCGCAGACATAAAAAAAGCGTGTCCTGAACCTGAAAGGGCACCCCCTGTGGGTGTCCTTCTTTACTGATTCACCCTGACGTCAGGGTTTATATCGATAATATACAGAGGTGAGTATGAAAAAAGTGGTTCTAATGGCGCTGGCTCTCGGCCTTTCACTACCCGCGATGGCGAGTGAAAAAGTGATTGATATGTACAAATCTGAAAACTGTGGCTGTTGTTCCCTGTGGGGCAAAGCGATGGAAAAAGACGGGTTTGAAGTACGAACTCACGTCATGAATGATCAGGCGCTGTCAGCCCTGAAAGAAAAGCATGCTATTCCTGCAGGACTACGAAGTTGTCATACCGCGGTTGCCGGTAATTTGATCATTGAAGGCCATGTGCCTGCGACAACGATACATAAGGCAATGCAGTCTGGTTCGGGTATATACGGTCTCGCCACCCCCGGTATGCCAGCAGGAAGTCCTGGAATGGAGATGGGAGCCCGAAAAGAGGCTTACGATGTTATCGCATTCTCACCGGATGGAAGTAAAAAAGTCTTCCAGCGAATCGAATAGTCAGCGGAACGGCTGATAACGGGACGCCGGTAGCAGGCACTCCTGTGCCGGCGATATTCGTGGTAATCGCATCCATGACATACCCTGAAGACAGAAGATGCTTCGGTATGCATAAGGAGAGTTACTGTGAAAAATGACAATGCAGTGCAACACAACAACCAGACTGCTTCTGAGCAGACATTATCCCCGGACGAGGGCCACGTATTGCATAAGGTGAGAGATCCCGTGTGCGGGATGGCCATCCTGCCCGACAGGGCGCACAGCAGCATTCGATACCAGGACCATCAACTTTATTTCTGCTCCGCCAGCTGTGAGAGTAAATTTAAAGCCCATCCCGATCGTTATCTTACCGAAGATGCCAGTGAACATTCCCATCACCATCACCACGATCATCACGAAGTCAGCCCTGATCAGATAAAACAGCCTCACCACCAGGCGGAAAAAGAGAATGCTGAAGGTGTGTGGACATGTCCGATGCACCCGGAGATACGCCGCAGTGGTCCCGGAAGCTGTCCTGTCTGTGGAATGGCACTGGAGCCGCTCGTAGCTACGGCATCCACGGGGCCGAGTGATGAACTTCACGACATGACAAGACGCTTCTGGCTGGGGTTGTTGCTGGCGTTTCCGGTTCTGGTACTCGAAATGGGATCTCATCTGTTTCCCGACTTGAGGAATACAGTACCGCCACAGTACAACACATGGCTGCAGTTGCTTCTGGCCTCCCCTGTCGTGTTGTGGTGTGGCTGGCCATTCTTCGCCCGGGCCGGAATGTCGTTACGTAACCGCTCCCTGAATATGTTTACCCTTGTTGCAATGGGGACCGGCGTAGCCTGGGTTTACAGCGTCATTGCAACCGTCTTCCCCTCCTGGTTTCCTGCATCGTTCAGAAACATGGATGGCCTGGTGGCCGTTTATTTTGAAGCCGCAGCAGTTATTACGGTGCTTGTTCTGCTGGGACAGGTTCTTGAGCTGCGGGCACGGGAACAAACCTCAGGCGCCATTACTGCGCTTCTGAACCTTGCCCCCAAAACCGCCAGACGGCTGGATCATGACGGTCATGAAACGGATATTAATGCGGAAGATGTCCTGCCTGGCGATAAGCTCCGCATCAGACCTGGAGAGAGTATTCCGGTCGACGGTATCGTGATCGAAGGCAAAACAACCGTTGATGAATCGATGGTGACCGGGGAGTCTATGCCGGTTACCAAAACGAAGGGTGACCCTGTCATTGGGGGGACGATTAATCAGACAGGTAGTCTTATCATCCGTGCAGAGAAAGTCGGTGATGAAACGATGCTCTCACGAATTGTTCAGATGGTCGCTGATGCACAGCGTTCGCGTGCCCCCATCCAGAGAATGGCTGACAGCGTTTCAGGCTGGTTTGTTCCTCTGGTGATACTTATCGCGGTTGTTGCTTTCGTGATCTGGTCTGTCTGGGGGCCCGAGCCCAGGATGGCGCACGGTCTGATTGCGGCTGTGTCGGTCCTGATTATTGCCTGCCCCTGCGCACTGGGGCTGGCCACACCGATGTCGATAATGGTGGGGGTAGGCAAAGGAGCCCAGGCCGGGGTGTTAATCAGGAATGCCGAAGCCCTTGAACGTCTTGAAAAAGTGGACACGCTGGTTGTCGACAAAACAGGCACGCTCACGGAAGGTTCGCCTACGGTGACAGGGATTATCAGTCTCAATCCGGGTGGGGAAGCATCTCTTTTACGTGTAGCGGCCGCAGTGGAAAAAGGCTCGCAGCATCCGCTGGGTATGGCTGTAGTCCGGGCAGCCCAGCACAGGGGGATCATGATACCCGCAGTCAGTGATTTCAATGCTCCGTCGGGGAAAGGTGTTTCAGGCGATGTTGAAGGTCAACGGGTTGTTATTGGTAATGAACTGGCTATGCAGGAAAACAGTATCGTTATTGATAATCAAAAGGCCGTTGCGGATACGTTGCGGATGGAAGGCGCTACCGTTATCTATGTGGCCACAGATGGGTACCTTGCAGGCCTGATAGCTATCTCGGATCCCGTGAAAGCAACCACGCCGGATGCGCTTAAAGCTTTGCGTCAGGCGGGGATCCGCATTGTTATGCTCACCGGGGATAACCAGCTTACTGCTGAAGCAGTCGCACGGAAACTGGGAATAGATGAGGTTGAAGCCGGGGTTCTGCCTGACGGCAAAAAAGCAGTGATAACCCGACTGAAAGCGTCTGGTCATGTGGTTGCGATGGCGGGGGACGGTGTAAATGATGCCCCGGCGCTGGCAGCGGCTGACGTGGGCATAGCTATGGGAACGGGTACAGATGTGGCAATTGAAAGTGCCGGAGTCACCCTTCTCAAAGGCGACTTGATGATACTGAACAGGGCCCGTCATCTGTCAGAGATCACCATGAAAAATATCCGACAGAATCTGTTTTTTGCATTTATCTACAACGCACTTGGCGTGCCTGTGGCTGCAGGTCTGCTTTATCCTGTGTATGGAATACTGCTGTCGCCAGTTATTGCGGCGGCGGCCATGGCTCTTTCCTCCGTCAGCGTCATTGTGAATGCGTTGCGTCTGAAAAGTGTCAGGCTCGGGAAATAACACTGAGTGAAGGGTCAGTTACGAACAGAAGGAGTCCAGTATGAAAAGTACCACCTATGCGCTTATTGCTGTCGCCGCGATCGCGGCATTTGCCCTCCTGCGCGAACACTGGTCACATGTGGCAGGTTACTGGCCATATCTGTTATTGCTGGTCTGCCCGCTAATGCATCTTTTCCACGGCCACGGAGGGCATGGAGATCATCAACATCACGGAAGTGAAAACGATAAAAAAATTAATCCGGCAGACGGGGCCGCGTCGCGGTCCCGTTATCAGTCCAGGTATCGTTCGTAGTCTCTGACATGCGCAAAGGCATGCTGTTCGAGTTTGTTATCAGCGGGTGCCGCTGCCCGGAACGCCAGAGAGTTAACAGGGTTGTTATTGATGACCAGCTCGTAATGCAGATGAGGACCGGATGAACGTCCGCTGTTACCGGATAACGCAATAGCACCTCCCCGTGTAACCCTGGCCCCTTTAGTAACGAGTATTTTATTGAGGTGGAGATAGCGAGTTTTAACACCGGCTTTTCCCGTTACTTCAACAAAATATCCCATGGTACTGTTGTATTCGGCCCGGGTGATTTTTCCGTCGATGACGCTGACTATTTTCGTGTTCATGGGCATGGAATAATCAATGCCATTATGGGGACTCACTTTTCCCGATACCGGGTTAAGTCTTGCAGGATTGAAAGGCGAACTGAGTCTTGCTGTGGCCGGTAACGGATAATCGAGACTGCCTTTCCCGGAAGTATCGGAAAGGTTATAGAACTTTTTATCTGATATACGATACGCCGTGTAATTAAATGAACCGGACGTAAATTTATAGGCCACGACACGTGATTTTCCCGCTTTCTTTTGCAGTACGAGTTTTAATGATTCATTTTTTTTCAAATGCCGCAGATTAAACCGGGAAGGCAAGGAGCGCTGAAGAGTAGCGATCTCGTTCGATTCCAGCCCCGAGCGGGTGGCTGAAAGGTAGGCATTTTCTTTTACGACATCGGTAGAATACATTTACTGGAATTCGCCGTTAGCATGAACACTGCGGCGTATGCTAGGGGTTTTCAGGAGGCGTGTCATCTGTCAGTTAATCGGGAGCACCGTTGATGGTCGTCATTTTTGTAACATATCTTGTTTCCCGTTTGCTCCTGAAGCTCTGGGAACTGTATGACCAGCCCGACGGTGATGATTAACGGGACTGAAACAGGTTACGGCAGAGCAATATGGGGCTCATGTCCTGCTACGTAACCCGTCAGTAAAGCCCTGCTGCGCACCTGACGCTAAGCACTAACCCGCCTGCAGTTACCTGGTCGAATACAGCCCGCGAAGCTTTCTTGCCTGCGTCTGATGTGCTTCCGCACCGGCATTATTGACCTGCTCATGCACGAGAGCGGCTTTTTCTCCGGCATTCAGTTCGTTAAAAGAAGAAGACGAGGTCTTTGAATTTGCATCACTGCCGGACAGCATTTTTTTATGTTCCTCAATCATTTTCTGATGCGCATAGGACGCGCTGTTGTTCATAAATGAATGAGCAACAATGGCCCTTTCATGTTCATTCATTTCAGAGAATGAGGGCGTGTTGTTTTTATTAACCCTGTCCGGTAAGTTTTCATGCGTCGAGGAATTCACATGACTGACGGCTGAGGCATTATTAACAAATCGATGTGCTTCATGGGCAATATCACTGGACTGAGCAAAAGCTGCCCCACAAAATAAAGCTGTAAACGCAGTGGTCGTGATTAATATATTCATGTGTAATTACCTTCTGAGGTACATAAAAGATGTCCTTATGATCATATATAAAAATAATCAACCTGTGGGGAAGATGACGTAAATGTAATACAGCTATGTACATTACACGATTGTAATGAATTTGTTTCTTAAGGTGTGCTAGATTCATTTCATTGTAAGTGGATGAACCAGTAATTTAATTTAAATCGGTTCTCGAATTCTGTCAGTAACCATACTTTAAATAAGGGAATGCGCATGCTGTTGAAAACTTCTCGACGAACTTTCCTGAAGGGGTTAACCCTCTCTGGCGTAGCCGGAAGTCTTGGCGTATGGAGTTTCAATGCGCGTTCCAGTCTGAGCCTGCCAGTTGCCGCATCCCTGCAGGGTACTCAGTTTGACCTGACCATTGGTGAAACGGCCGTCAATATCACGGGCAGTGAGCGTCAGGCCAAAACAATCAATGGAGGCCTGCCGGGGCCCGTTCTTCGCTGGAAAGAAGGTGACACCATTACCCTGAAGGTCAAAAACCGTCTTAATGAACAGACGTCCATTCACTGGCACGGCATTATTCTTCCGGCCAATATGGATGGTGTTCCGGGGCTGAGTTTTATGGGCATAGAGCCTGATGATACCTACGTTTACACCTTTAAGGTTAAGCAGAACGGGACTTACTGGTACCACAGCCATTCCGGTCTGCAGGAACAGGAGGGGGTATACGGTGCCATTATCATCGATGCCAGGGAGCCAGAACCGTTTGCTTACGATCGTGAGCATGTGGTCATGTTGTCTGACTGGACCGATGAAAATCCTCACAGCCTGCTGAAAAAATTAAAAAAACAGTCGGATTACTACAATTTCAATAAACCAACCGTTGGCTCTTTTTTCCGCGACGTGAATACCAGGGGGCTGTCAGCCACCATTGCCGATCGGAAAATGTGGGCTGAAATGAAAATGAATCCGACTGACCTCGCGGATGTCAGTGGCTACACCTACACCTATCTCATGAACGGGCAGGCCCCGCTGAAAAACTGGACCGGACTGTTCCGTCCCGGTGAAAAGATACGCTTACGGTTTATCAACGGCTCGGCAATGACCTATTTCGATATCCGTATCCCCGGGCTGAAAATGACGGTCGTGGCTGCAGATGGCCAGTATGTAAACCCGGTTACCGTTGACGAATTCAGGATTGCCGTTGCCGAAACCTATGATGTCATTGTGGAGCCTCAGGGTGAGGCCTATACCATCTTCGCACAATCCATGGACAGGACCGGTTACGCTCGAGGGACACTGGCCACGAGAGAGGGGTTAAGTGCTGCCGTTCCCCCCCTCGATCCCCGTCCTCTGTTGACCATGGAAGATATGGGTATGGGGGGAATGGGACATGATATGGCAGGAATGGACCACAGCCAGATGGGAGGCATGGATAACAGCGGAGAGATGATGTCTATGGACGGTGCTGACCTTCCGGATAGCGGGACATCCTCCGCGCCCATGGATCACAGCAGCATGGCCGGTATGGATCATTCCCGGATGGCCGGAATGCCGGGTATGCAAAGTCATCCTGCGTCAGAAACGGATAACCCACTGGTTGATATGCAGGCGATGAGCGTCTCTCCGAAATTAAATGATCCGGGTATTGGTCTTCGAAATAACGGAAGAAAGGTTCTCACGTACGCGGATTTGAAAAGCCGCTTTGAGGATCCTGACGGACGTGAACCTGGCCGTACCATAGAACTGCATTTAACCGGCCACATGGAAAAGTTTGCCTGGTCATTTAACGGAATCAAGTTTTCAGATGCCGCACCGGTGCTGCTGAAATACGGTGAGCGGCTCAGGATCACGCTGATCAACGATACCATGATGACTCACCCCATTCACCTGCATGGTATGTGGAGCGATCTGGAAGATGAAAACGGTAATTTCATGGTTCGTAAACACACAATAGATGTTCCCCCTGGTACAAAACGCAGTTACAGAGTGACAGCAGATGCGCTTGGCCGCTGGGCGTATCACTGCCATTTGCTCTATCACATGGAAATGGGAATGTTTCGTGAAGTCCGGGTGGAGGAATGATGCGAATGAAGAGAAATTTGAAGGCCATACCTGTTCTGGTCGCCGGTTTGTTTACCTCACAGCTTTCTATTGCGGCGGGCTCCGTCTCTGCAGATCCCCACGCCGGGCACGACATGTCTGCCATGCAGATGCCAGCAGATGAGAATTTCACTGAGATGACGTCAATGGAGCCCATTGTAACTGAGAGCAGAACGCCAATTCCGCCTGTTACCGATGCCGACCGGAAGGCTGCATTCGGCAATTTACAGGGGCATGCGATTCACGACAGTGCGATTAATTATCTGGTTCTGCTGGATCAACTGGAATGGCAACGGTCGGATAACACCAACAATTTCAGCTGGAGTGTTAACAGCTGGATTGGAGGCGACACAGATCGGATTTGGCTAAAGAGTGAAGGTGAACGAAGCAATGGGGAAACGGAGGCGGCTGAAGCGCAGTTACTCTGGGGACATGCGGTTGGCCCATGGTGGGATTTGGTTGCGGGTGTCAGGCAGGATTTCAGACCTGCTTCTGCCCGGACCTGGGCTGCTGTCGGTTTTCAGGGGCTGGCACTCTATAATTTTGAGTCTGAAATTACGGGTTTTGTCAGTAATGGCGGAAAAGCAGCCCTTCGTCTGGGAGGAGAATACGACGTTTTACTGACTAACCGGCTCATACTCCAGCCATCCTATGAGGTGAATTTCTACAGTCAGGATGATGAATCGCGGGGTCGCGGCAGGGGACTGACTGACACAGAGCTGGGGCTCCGGCTGCGCTATGAAATACGCCGTGAGTTTGCACCCTATATAGGCGTTTCCTGGAATCAACTTTACGGGAAAACATCCGATATGGCGAAAAGAGAAGGTGAGAAAGACCATCAGGTAGTATTCCTGGCGGGAGCCAGAATCTGGTTTTAACGCACTGATATAAAACACTCAACTAAACAGGTAAATAAAATGTCGATTTTAAATAAAGCCATTCTTACAGGTGGCCTCGTTATGGGCGTTGCTTTCTCTGCTATGGCCCATCCGGAATTAAAAAGCTCTGTGCCACAGGCTGATTCAGCCGTAGCGGCCCCGGAAAAGATTCAGCTTAATTTCTCGGAAAATCTGACCGTGAAATTCTCAGGTGCAAAATTAACAATGACGGGTATGAAAGGCATGTCATCACATTCTCCGATGCCGGTCGCGGCAAAAGTGGCGCCAGGCGCTGACCCTAAATCGATGGTCATTATTCCGCGAGAGCCTTTACCCGCTGGCACTTATCGTGTTGACTGGCGCGCGGTTTCTTCAGATACGCACCCTATTACCGGTAATTACACCTTTACAGTGAAGTAATATTATGAACGACCTGATTATGATTGTTATTCGTTTTCTTCTTTATCTGGATTTGATGGTAATATTTGGATTGCCATTTTTTCAGATATATGGAATAAGTGGTGTCAGACATGAAACCTATAACCTGACTAATTTCAGGTCGTTTATAACCTTTGCTGTTGTTACAGGCATCATTCTTACTGGCATTAATATGCTCCTGGTATCTAATGCCATGAGTGGAGTAACTGACCTCAGAGAATTATCCATCCATGTTATCGAGATGGTGATAGAAGAAACTGATGTGGGTATTAGCTGGATTGTCAGGCTCTGTGCCCTGTTTACCACACTCGGTGCTTTGTTCCTTTACACTAATAAGAGAGTATTGTCCTGCCTGCTGATGACGATGAGTGGGGGCGTGGCGCTGGCCACACTTGCCTGGGGAGGACACGCCGTTATGCATGACGGTCTGCATTACTATCTCCATTTACTGAGCGATCTGACCCATCTCGGCGCTGCAGGTGCCTGGACAGGTGCTCTGGTTGCATTTGCTATCCTGCTGATGCGCAGAAACGAGCATAATGCACAGAGCGTCATTGTGATATCTGACTCCCTGGCAAAATTTGCCACGGCAGGAACGGTGATTGTTGTAGCCCTGATCCTGAGTGCGCTGGTCAACTATCTGTATATTGCTGAGGGTAACTTAACTCCCTTATTCAACAGTTCCTGGGGGAGGATATTGCTTGCCAAGACGGCTCTGTTTGTTCTGATGCTTCTTCTGGCTGCAGCAAACCGGTTTCACCTGGGGCCCCGGCTTGAAGTTATGGTCAGGGAAGGGAATTATGATCGCAGCGTTGCCCTGATGCGAAACAGCATCCTGACAGAATTCGTTGTTGCGATTATCATTCTGGGCGCCGTAGCGTGGCTCGGAATGCTTGCTCCGTCTCAGGTCAGCTAGGGGACAGCCAAAGCTCATGCGTGAGATTTTTACTTTCATATCAGCGAGTTGACCATGCAGCGTATTTTAATCGTTGAAGACGAACAAAAAACAGGTCGTTACCTGCAGCAGGGACTGGTTGAGGAAGGCTATCAGGCCGATCTCTTTAATAATGGCCGCGATGGTCTCGGGGCCGCGTCGAAGGGACAGTATGATTTGATAATACTGGACGTGATGCTGCCTTTCCTCGACGGGTGGCAAATCATCAGCGCACTGAGGGAGTCCGGGCACGAAGAACCGGTCCTGTTTTTAACCGCAAAGGACAACGTGCGGGACAAAGTGAAAGGACTGGAGCTTGGCGCAGATGACTACCTGATTAAGCCCTTTGATTTTACGGAGCTGGTTGCACGTGTAAGAACCCTACTGCGCCGGGCACGCTCGCAGGCCGCAACAGTCTGCACCATCGCCGATATGACCGTTGATATGGTGCGCCGGACCGTGATCCGTTCGGGGAAGAAGATCCATCTCACCGGTAAAGAATACGTTCTGCTTGAGTTGCTGCTGCAACGCACCGGAGAAGTGTTACCCAGGAGTCTTATCTCGTCCCTGGTCTGGAACATGAATTTTGACAGTGATACGAATGTGATTGATGTCGCCGTGAGACGTCTGAGAAGTAAAATTGATGATGACTTTGAGCCAAAACTGATCCATACCGTTCGCGGTGCCGGATATGTCCTGGAGATCAGAGAAGAGTGAGGTTCAAAATTTCCCTGACCACACGCCTGAGCCTGATTTTTTCTGCGGTGATGCTTACGGTATGGTGGTTATCAAGTTTTATCCTGATTAGCACCCTTAATGGCTATTTCGATAATCAGGACCGCGATTTTCTGACAGGTAAACTTCAGCTCACCGAAGAGTTTCTTAAAACAGAGACGTTCCGGAACAAAACGGATATTAAGTCATTATCAGAAAAAATAAACGATGCGATGGTAGGGCACAATGGTTTATTCATTTCTATAAAAAACATGGAAAATGAAAAAATTGTTGAACTCTATGCCAAAAATTCTGTTGTTCCAGCGGTCCTGCTTAATAAGTCGGGTGATATTCTCGACTATATGATCCAGACGGAAGAAAATAACACCGTGTACCGCAGTATCTCGCGGCGGGTTGCCGTGACGCCGGAACAGGGTAAAAGCAAACATGTCATCATTACGGTTGCCACGGATACTGGGTATCACACCCTGTTTATGGACAAACTCAGTACCTGGCTGTTCTGGTTCAATATCGGTCTGGTCTTTATTTCTGTTTTTCTGGGCTGGCTGACCACACGTATTGGTCTGAAACCGTTACGGGAAATGACCAGTCTGGCTTCCTCCATGACTGTACACAGCCTGGATCAGCGTCTAAATCCCGATCTGGCTCCGCCGGAAATCTCTGAGACCATGCAGGAGTTCAATAATATGTTTGATCGCCTGGAGGGGGCATTCCGGAAACTGTCAGATTTCTCGTCTGACATCGCGCATGAGCTGCGCACACCAGTCAGTAATCTGATGATGCAGACGCAGTTTGCACTGGCTAAGGAAAGGGATGTTTCGCATTACCGCGAAATTTTATTCGCTAACCTGGAAGAACTGAAAAGGTTGTCACGAATGACCAGTGACATGCTTTTTCTGGCACGTTCAGAGCATGGTCTGCTGCGGCTGGATAAACATGATGTGGATCTGGCAGCCGAACTGAATGAATTACGTGAGTTGTTCGAGCCCCTGGCAGACGAAACAGGAAAGACAATCACGGTTGAAGGAGAGGGCGTTGTTGCCGGAGACAGCGATATGCTCCGACGTGCTTTCAGTAACCTGCTTTCCAATGCAATCAAGTATTCTCCCGATAACACCTGTACAGCGATACACCTTGAGCGTGACAGTGACTGTGTGAACGTGATGATTACGAATACGATATCCGGCCAGGTTCCCGCTAATCTGGAACGTTTGTTTGACCGGTTCTATCGCGCAGACTCATCAAGGTTCTACAACACGGAAGGCGCGGGGCTGGGATTATCAATTACAAGGTCGATCATTCATGCTCACGGCGGCGAGCTGTCAGCAGAACAGCAGGGGCGGGAAATTGTGTTCAGTGTGCGTCTGTTAATGGATTAATACCGTTATTCAGGAGAAACCCGGAAGGTGACAAAAATGTCATCGTTCAGTCACGCGATAAACAGAGGCGGTTTTTTATAATCAGCCATAAATCAGGACAGCGTGATAATTCAATCGCCCGGTTCCTGGCGTGATGATCAACCAGCCCTGAGATCAAATGCTTTCTCTGTTATAAGCATTGATTGTTCGGGTATGAAAACACCGGAGACCCAACCATGAAAAAGATCCTTGTATCCTTTATTGCCATGATGGCTGTCGCTTCATCTGCCTGGGCTGCAGAGACAATGAACATGCATGACCAGGTAAATAATGCCCAGGCGCCTGCCCATCAGATGCAATCATCCGCTGAAAAAAGTGCAGTTCAGGGGGAGAGCATGAAAATGATGGATATGAGCGGTCACGATCAGGCCGCAATGTCCCATGAAATGATGCAAAACGGCAATTCTGCTGCCCATCAGGACATGGCTGAAATGCATAAAAAAATGATGAAATCCAAGCCAGCAGCTTCTAACGAAACAGCAAAATCATTTTCCGAAATGAACGAGCATGAGAAAGCCGCTGTTATGCATGAGAAGGCGAATAATGGTCAATCTTCCGTTATTCATCAGCAGCAGGCTGAAAAGCATCGCAGCCAGATCACCCAGAATTAACCCGCAGCTCCACTTGTTAGACCCTCATTTGACGCCGAAGTCACTGGCTTACGCTCCCGTCCGGGAGCGTTTTTTTCCCATATATCAAACTTTAACTCTGAAGAGGTGGAAGTATCTGACCAACACTGTCACGTAACGCCAGATAACTACAAAAACACCTTTTTCCTCCTGTAAATTGCAGTTCCTGCAAGAACATCAAGGCATAATGTTGGAACAGCGTGTGATACACACTTAGTATCATGTTTTGTATGTGTTTTTTTTAAAAGTTTACAACTTTAAAGTCTTTTTCAGGTTAAAGGATACAACTTTAATGTCTCTACACAACTGATCGTGGTTGCCATACTGGGGACGTCTCAGAAAACGGAAAATAAAGCACGTTAAGCCCATTGCAGACTCTAGATATTGACGAGTACGTCGGGTTTTCTCTTGTTTGAGTTGCCTCTTGTGGTAAGATAGTAATCAATTACTATCTTACCAGGAGTGCTCGTGGACACCCATCCAAAGCATCTGCCGGCCGATGAACGTCGTGCCGTAACTGTCGAGTCCGTCGTGGCGCTTGCCGGTTCACAAAACCCAAGCGAGATAACCACTGCGGCTATCGCTAAACACATGAACTTGACCCAGGGTGCGCTGTTTCGGCACTTCCCGAACAAGGAAGCCATTTGGCAGGCGGTCATGGAGTGGGTAGCAGAGCGCCTATTAGCCAGAATCGATCGATCCGCACAAGGAATCGAGTCGCCCTTGGCAGCCATGGAGGCGATGTTCATGAGTCATATCGAATTCGTAGCTGAGCACCCAGGCGTGCCAAGAATGATGTTTGGTGAGCTTCAGCGTGCCGAATCGACACCGGCCAAGCGCATGGTGCAAACCTTGATTCAGCGCTACGGCGAACGTTTGCATCGTCTCATCGAGAAAGGCAAGGCCAGCGGCGAGTTGTCTCCCTCGCTTGACAACGAGGCGGCGGCAACGCTGTTCATTGGCACGATCCAGGGCTTGGTCATGCAATCGCTGTTGGCGGGTGATGTGGGACGTATGCACCGCGATGCGCCGCGCGTCTTTGCAATTTATCGGCGTGGCATAAGGAGTGCGCAATGAAAAAGTTACCCTTGCAAGGCCGCACCCTGGCACTGCTTGCCGTCATCATTCCTTTGCTGGTGCTTTTTATTTATGTCGGTCTGCGATCAGGGCCGCTCGCCCCGGTCGCTGTGACGGTGGCAAGCGTGGAATCACAGGCTATCACACCGGCGCTGTTCGGCATCGGCACGGTGGAGGCGCGCTACACCTACAAGATCGGACCGACGTTTGCCGGGCGCGTCAAACGCCTGGAGGTGCATGTAGGCGACCAGGTCAAGGCCGGACAGGTGCTCGGCGAGATGGAGCCGGTCGACCTTGATGATCGGGTGCGCTCACAGGAGTCTGTATTCAAGCGGGCGGAAGCGGCTTTGCGCGAGGCAGAAGCCCGGCAAGCCTACGCGCAAACCCAGGCGCGCCGCTATGAGCAATTGTTTGCGGTGCGCTCGACCAGCGAGGAAATCGTCACCACCAAGCGGCAGGAACTGCAGATCGCCGATGCCGCCCTATCCGCCGCTCGGGAAGATATTGCCCGGGCACGCTCCGACCGCGAAGCACTCGTCGCGCAGCGGAGCAATCTGCGCCTGATCGCGCCGGTCGACGGTGTAGTCGCCGTGCGCGATGCCGATCCCGGCACGACCATCGTCGCGGGCCAGGCCGTGGTGGAAGTGATCGACCCCAAGAGTTTGTGGATCAATGTGCGCTTCGACCAGATCAGCGCATCGGGGCTGGCTGGGGGGCTGCCGGCTCATATCGTCCTGCGTTCGCGTGGTGGCCAGACCTTGAAAGGTCGCGTGCTGCGGGTGGAACCCAAGGCCGACGCGGTAACCGAGGAAACGCTTGCCAAGGTGACATTCGATAACAAACCAGAACCTTTGCCACCAGTGGGTGAACTGGCCGAAGTCACGGTTGACTTGCCGGCGCTCCCGGCCGCTCCACTGATCCCCAACGCTGCCGTCCAGCGTGAAGGCGATAAAGTTGGTGTCTGGCAAATCGTGGATGGTGATCTGCATTTCTCCCCGGTCAAGCTCGGCACTTCCGACCTCAATGGTTACGTGCAGGTGCGCGAAGGGCTCAAGAATGGGGACCAGGTTGTGACCTATAGCGAAAAGGCACTGACGGCGCGCAGCCGCATCCATGTGGTCGAGCATATCCCGGGAGTTTCACGATGATCAGCCTGGCCGGCCGCGACATTCTCCATGCCTGGGGGAAATTCGTCTTCACCGGCATCGGTCTGGGTCTGCTGATCGGCGTCACCCTAGTCATGGCTGGGGTGTACCGAGGCATGGTGGACGACGGCAAGGCGTTGCTCGACAACAGTGGCGCTGACCTTTGGGTGGTGCAAAAGGATACTCTGGGTCCTTATGCGGAGTCGTCCAGCCTCAACGATGACGTGTATCGCGCCATTCTCGCCATGCCGGGAGTCTCACAGGCAGCGAACGCGACCTACCTGACCATGCAGGTACGCAAGGGCGAGAGTGATGTACGCACCATGGTGGTCGGCATCGCGCCCGGTGCGTTGGGGGCTACACCCGGATGGCCTCCTTATCTCGTCGCTGGACGCCAGATCACGCGCGGTCACTACGAGGCTGTGGCCGACATCGCCACCGGCTTCAAACTGGGAGATCGTCTTGCCATTCGCCGCAATCATTACACCGTCGTGGGGCTGACACGGCGCATGGTGTCGTCCAGCGGCGACCCGATGGTATTCATTCCGCTCAAAGATGCCCAGGAGGCCCAGTTCCTCAAGGACAACGATGCCATCTGGCAAAGCCGGCGTCGCACCGAAGCCAACCCGGTCTTCAATCGACCCGGTGATCCAGGTTTGCTGGATGCCGTGATTGCTTCACAGAGCAGCAACGCGTTCGTCAATGCCGTGCTGGTCACTCTGAAACCTGGTCATGCGCCGGACGAGGTTGCCGAATCCATCCAGCGCTGGAAGCGTTTGACGGTCTACACCCGGGCACAGATGGAAGACATCCTCGTCGGCAAGCTGATCGCCACCTCGGCCAAGCAGATCGGCATGTTCCTTGTGATTCTGGCCATCGTTAGCGCGGCCATCGTTGCCTTCATCATCTATTCGCTGACGATGGACAAAATCCGTGAGATCGCGGTGTTGAAGCTCATCGGCACACGCAACCGAACCATCGCCGCGATGATCATGCAGCAGGCGCTCGCCCTGGGCGTGATTGGCTTCGTGGTCGGCAAGATCACAGCCACCTTTTCAGCACCGGCTTTTCCAAAATATGTCCTGCTCACGCCAATGGATTCTGTCGCCGGTTTTTTTGCCGTGCTCGTGATCTGCGTTCTAGCTAGCCTCGTCGCCATTCGCATAGCACTCAAGGTCGATCCGGCCGAAGCCATTGGAGGTTGAGATGAGTGGCAAAGGGATACACATCGAAAGTTTAAGCAAGCGGTATGGCGATGGTGACACCGCTGTCTTTGCCTTGAGAGACGTGAATATGCATGTTGCGCCTGGTGAAGTGGTGGGACTGATCGGCCCTTCCGGGTCCGGCAAGAGCACGCTGCTCAAGTGTCTGGGTGCGGTGATCGAACCGACCGCCGGTCGCATGACGCTGGGCGATGAAGTGATCTACGCCGATGGCTGGAAAGTCCGCGACCTGCGCGCCTTACGGCGTGACAAGATCGGTTTCGTTTTCCAGGCGCCGTACCTGATTCCGTTTCTCGATGTCACCGACAACGTGGCGCTGCTGCCGATGCTTGCAGGCGTCGCGAATGGAGAGTCGCGCGCGAAGGCACTGGAATTGCTCACAGCGCTTGATGTGCAACACCGAGCTCGCGCAATGCCCTCGCAACTCTCCGGTGGCGAGCAGCAACGGGTCGCCATCGCGCGCGGACTGGTCAATCGTCCGCCGGTGATCCTGGCCGATGAACCCACTGCGCCGCTGGATTCCGAGCGCGCCATGGCTGTAATCCGCATCCTCAACGACATGGCCCGGAAGTTCGAGACCGCCATCATCGTCGTCACCCATGACGAAAAGATCATCCCCACATTCAAGCGCATCTACCACATCCGCGACGGCGTGACCCATGAGGAAGCTGGCGAAGGGCGGGAGTTCGAATGAGAGAACGATTGAATTACAGGAGAATTTCATGACCCACCGCAAACACAGCCACGCATTTGGAACTATCACCCTGACCGTTACGGCCTGCCTGCTTTTATGGGGTTTTCAGTTGCCAGCTTGGGCTGGTGACGCTACCCAGGTTGAGCCACTGGCGCTACGCAAGATCATGCAGGAACTCGGGCGCAACATGCAGGCTATTACCGGTGCGATTTCGCAGGAGGAATGGGTTCAGGTCGTTCAGCTCGCCCCAAAAGTTGCTGCACACCCCGAGCCACCGCTTACTGAAAAAATGCGCATCCTTGCTTACCTCGGCGCTGATGCGACCAAGTTCAGAAACTTTGACGCGCAGACTCACGAGGCGGCGCTGGCCATGAAGCTGGCTGCTGCGAGCAGCGACGGCAAGGCGGTGACCCAATCATTCGCCCACGTGCAGGAAAGCTGCTTGGGCTGCCACCAAGCTTTCCGTAAACCTTTCGTGGAGCATTTTTATGGAGCACGCTAAAACATGCCAGCGCCCCATCAGCCTCGAAAGAC
Source organism: Citrobacter sp. Ca225 (assembly GCF_030337175.1). Taxonomy (NCBI): domain Bacteria; kingdom Pseudomonadati; phylum Pseudomonadota; class Gammaproteobacteria; order Enterobacterales; family Enterobacteriaceae; genus Citrobacter; species Citrobacter sp. Ca225. The sequence continues at coordinate 27,310 of NZ_JAOWCD010000053.1, forward strand.
GGCTTGCGGCAACTTACCTGGTAGCTGGTCTGGTCACCGCCGGTCTGGCCGGCTGCGCCGCCGGCCCTGATTTTCAGCGTCCCACCGCACCCGATGTGGCTCGCTACACTGCAACACCGGTAGCTGATAGAACCGTGTCCGCTCCCACGCAGTTCGGCGAAACACAACGTCTAGTCGAAGGGCTTCCGATCGAAACGCAATGGTGGCAAAGCTTGGGTTCATCCGCACTCGACGGACTGATAAACGAAGCTTTCCATGTCAGCCCGACGCTGGCGAGCATCAGCGCCAATTTGCGACAGGCGCAGGAGCTTCTTGCCGCACAGGCGGGCTCGACGCAATATCCACAGGTAGATGTCGCACTGGGATCTCAGCGCCAGCAAATGAGTCCCAGTAGCCAAGGGTTGAGCGGAGACGCACGTCAATTCAGCCTCTACAACGCCAGCGTTGGCGTGCATTACAACCTCGATCTGGCTGGCGGCAACCGGCGCGCACTCGAAGCCTTGGCTGCTCGCGCCGACTACCGTCGCTTCGAACTGAATGCTGCGCGCCTGGCCCTTGCCGGCAACATGGCAACCGCTGCCATTACCCGAGCACGCCTCGCCGCGCAACTAGAAGCCACTACTGCCATTTTGCGCGTGCAGGATGAGCAACTGCGCCTAGCCCATGAACGCGTGCGTATCGGTCAGGCCTCACCTGATGAAGCGTTGAGCCTACAAGCTCAGGCGGAGCAAACGCGGGCAGAACTGCCTGCGCTGCGTAAACAACTGCAACAAACCGAACATCTACTGGCGGTGCTAGCCGGTCGTGCCCCAGGCACGGGTGGCATCCCGGCCTTCACTCTGGCCGATTTCACTCTACCCGTCGAGATGCCGCTCGTCGTGCCCTCAGAACTGGTGCGCCGCCGACCGGATATCCAGGCGTCAGAGGCGCTGTTGCATGCGGCCAATGCAGACTATGGTGTGGCTGTCGCCAAGCTCTACCCACAGATCAACCTGAGCGCCAACCTTGGTTCTCAGGCGCTGACCACCGGTGCCCTGTTCGGTGGTGGCTCGGCAGTGTGGGGCCTGGTTGCGCAGCTCACCCAGCCTCTTTTTAATCCAGGGCTACCCGCTGAAAAAAGAGCGGCGCTCGCCGCTTTTGATGCCGCCGTAGCCAATTACCAGAGCGTCGTATTGGAGTCTTTGCGTAACGTCGCCGACACCCTGCGCGCGGTGGAAAGCGATGCACAAACTTTGACTGCCCTCGCTGCCGCTGATATGGCTGCACAGGCCTCCTTGCAGTCGGTCGAGCGGCAATACCGGCTGGGCGCGGCCAGCTACCTGCAACTGCTCATCGCGCAGCAACAGGCACAGTCAATCCGGATCAATATGGTTGCGGTCCAGGCACAACGCCTAGTCGATAGTGTTGTTTTATATCAGGCCCTGGGAGGTGGTGTCAGTTAAGACTATACCCTAACCTGATGTCAGATGTTGAGCACAAACAACGTCAGAGTAGGGTATTAATTTATATTTATTGACACATTCAGCCAAGGGTAATAGATTTCATCCTGACATTTTTACCTTTGGAGGCATCTTGCAAGGTCAACGTATCGGCTACGTTCGCGTCAGCAGCTTCGACCAGAATCCTGATCGACAACTGGAACAAATAGAAGTCGGCAAGGTATTCACCGATAAGGCTTCAGGCAAGGACACACAACGTCCCGAACTTGAAAGGCTGCTGGCCTTCGTCCGCGAGGGCGACACCGTGGTGGTGCATAGCATGGACAGGTTGGCACGCAACCTTGATGACCTGCGCCGCATCGTCCAAGGGCTGACACAACGGGGCGTGCGCATGGAGTTCGTCAAAGAAGGGCTAACGTTCACCGGCGAGGACTCACCGATGGCCAATCTGATGCTGTCGGTCATGGGAGCCTTTGCTGAGTTCGAGCGCGCTCTGATCCGCGAACGTCAGCGCGAGGGAATCGTGCTGGCTAAGCAGCGCGGGGCCTACCGGGGACGAAAGAAATCGCTGAACAGCGAACAAATTGCCGAGTTGAAACGGCGAGTTGCGGCAGGCGACCAGAAAACCTTGGTGGCCCGTGACTTCGGCATCAGCCGCGAAACCTTGTACCAGTACCTGCGGGAAGACTGACCATGCCACGCCGCTCAATCCTGTCCGCCACCGAGCGCGAAAGTCTGCTGACACTGCCAGATGCCAAAGACGAACTGATACGGCACTACACGTTCAACGAAACCGACCTGTCGGTGATCCGTCAGCGTCGCGGCGCCGCGAATCGATTGGGCTTCGCCGTGCAGCTTTGCTACTTGCGATTCCCTGGCATCTTCTTGGGCGTCGATGATCCTCCATTTCTGCCCCTGCTGCGCATGGTGGCCGCACAACTCAAGGTGCCGGTGGAAAGCTGGAACCATTACGGCCAGCGCGAGCAGACACGGCGGGAGCACTTGGTCGAGCTGCAAACGGTGTTTGGATTCAAGCCCTTCACCATGAGTCATTACCGGCAAGCCGTGCATACATTGACCGAACTGGCCTTGCAAACAGACAAAGGCATTGTGCTGGCCAGCACCCTTGTTGAAAACCTGCGGCGGCAGAGCATCATCCTACCCGCCATGAATGCCATCGAGCGCGCAAGCGCCGAGGCCATTACCCGTGCCAACCGAAGCATCCATGCGGCATTGGCCGATTCCTTGATACCTGTCCATCGCCAGCGCCTGGACGAACTGCTCAAGCGCAAGGATGGTAGCAAAATGACGTGGCTAGCGTGGCTGCGCCAATCGCCCGCCAAGCCGAACTCGCGCCACATGCTTGAACACATCGAACGCCTCAAAGCCTGGCAGGCGCTTGACCTACCTGCTGGCATCGAACGGCAGGTACACCAAAACCGCTTGCTCAAGATCGCCCGCGAAGGCGGCCAGATGACGCCCGCCGACCTGGCCAAGTTCGAGTCGCAGCGGCGTTACGCCACCTTGGTAGCACTGGCCATCGAGGGCATGGCCACCGTCACTGATGAAATCATCGACCTTCACGACCGTATCATCGGCAAGCTGTTCAATGCGGCCAAGAACAAGCATCAACAGCAGTTCCAGGCTTCCGGCAAGGCGATCAACGACAAGGTGCGGATGTATGGGCGCATCGAGCGCACGCTGTTCATTCTGGATTGGCTGCAAAGCGTGGAGCTGCGCCGCCGCGTCCATGCGGGGCTGAATAAGGGCGAGGCGCGCAACGCGCTGGCCAGGGCGGTCTTCTTCTACCGATTGGGTGAAATCCGCGACCGCAGTTTTGAGCAGCAGCGCTACCGGGCCAGCGGCCTCAATCTGGTGACGGCGGCCATCGTGTTGTGGAACACGGTCTATCTGGAGCGTGCCACCAGTGCTTTGCGTGCCCACGGCAAGGCGCTGGACGACACGTTGCTGCAATATCTGTCCCCGCTGGGGTGGGAGCATATCAACCTGACCGGCGATTACCTATGGCGCAGCAGTGCCAAGGTCGGTGCGGGGAAGTTCAGGCCATTGCGACCGCTGCCACCGGCTTAGCGTGCTTTATTTTCCGTTTTCTGAGACGACCCC
>NZ_JAOWCD010000054.1:0-30435 GCF_030337175.1 Citrobacter sp. Ca225
GAACCATGCCGACGCTTACTGTTATAAAACATTTCGATGTAATCAAAAATATCGCTGCGGGCTTCTTCCCGCGTTCCGTAGATTTTTTTCTTTATCCGTTCACGTTTCAACAACTGGAAAAAGCTTTCTGCAACCGCATTATCATGGCAGTTACCGCGACGGCTCATGCTGCCCTCCAGGCCGTGTGATTTCAGGAACGACTGCCACTCATGGCTTGTGTACTGACTGCCCTGATCCGAATGAACCAGCACCTGTTTTTGGGGATTACGCCGCCATACAGCCATCAGCAGTGCGTTCAGGACAATGTCCTTTGTCATCCGGGATTGTATGGACCAGCCGATAATTTTGCGTGAGAACAGATCAACAACCACGGCAAGATACAGCCAGCCTTCGTGGGTCCTGATGTAGGTTATGTCCGTTACCCAACTCTCATCCGGAGCATCCGGATTGAACTGTCGCTGGAGCCTGTTGGGCGACACGATACTGGCCTCGCCTTTACGTGCCCGCGGGCTCCGGTATCCGACCTGAGCCTTTATCCCGACACGTTTCATCAGTCGCCAGACTCTGTTCACTCCGCACTGTTGCCCGCTGTCCCGCAGATCCAAATGGATTTTGCGATAACCATAGACGCATCCCGATTCCAGCCAGAACTGTTTAATCTGCCCTGTCAGCCTCAGGTCTGCCTGATGGCGTTGTGAATGCGGCTGCTGAAGCCAGGCGTAAAAACCACTGGGATGAACATCCAGCACCCGACAGAGCAGGCGAACAGGCCAGCAACAGGTGTTGTCACGGATAAAGGCGTACCTCAGTCGGACAGCTTTGCGAAGTACGCCGCGGCTTTTTTTAATATGTCCCGTTCGTCGGTAACCCGCTTCAGCTCTTTCTGGAGACGGCGGATCTCGGCCTGAGCATCTGACTCTTCTTTATTAGTGGAAGAATCTGGACCGTACTTCTTTATCCAGGCGTAAAGGCTGTGGGTGGTGATATCGAGACGTGTTGCAACGCTGGCAACAGAATAACCGCGATCAACAACCTGTTTGACTGCTTCAATTTTAAACTCTTCGGGATAACGCTTACCGCTCATGGGCACCTCTCTTTAAGCCATCTTAAATGACTCTGAGGTGTCTGTTAAACCCGTGGCGATTCAGTATTTCACGTTACGCGGTTGTCTCCTGCATTCGGGGGATGTGGAACGCGTCACGCAAATTATCAACGGTGGGCAGAACGGCATTAAAGACTGTCGTGAACGTTACGCCAAAGCAAAAACCGCCTTGGTGTGAGGTCACAATGAGCATCGAGATGATTTGCGGAATTATCTTTGCCGTTATAGCTGCCGTTGCTGGCGCATTTGGTTTCGGTCACTTGCGTGGAACCGGAAAAGCGCAAGCCAAAGTCGAGCTGCAGCGCACCAAAGAACATGCCGAAGCCACTGAAGCGGCTGCCGAGCACCGGGTTGAAGTAACAAAAGAGGCCAGCAATGTACAGCAGACTGTTAACCATATGCCTGATGACGATGTTGATCACGAGTTGCGGGAATCGTGGAAGCGTCCCGGTAGTAGTTGATACTGCCTGCGACTGGGTAAAGCCCATCTACCTGACTAGCCACGATATCGACGTTATGGATAAGCAGACGAAGCGAGATGTTTTAGCACACAACCGTTCCTGGAAGCTGAATTGTGTAAAACATTAGTCTAAATGGCAGGCATGCAGGGTTAATCAAGCAAGCCCGCCTCAAGCTAATTATTTGATATTTTTATTTAATAAAGTAGATGCGTGCTCCTTTGCTAGGGTGATCAGTTCTTCACCTTCCGTGTTGCCAGCATCAAGGCGCTTAAATGTTTCATCGAACGCATCCTGAACACTGCTTGTGACTGCGTTCAGTTGTTCCTCTGAAAGAGTCTTGATCAAGGCATCAATGATGAAGTCATGAGACAGATGACGAGCATTTGTTAATTTATCAAACATGTAACCTCCTTCTAAATGAGTCAATAGACATTGAGGTAATCGGATAAATCTCAATGCCAGGTGTCGGAAATATTTTAATTATCAGATTAACGTCATTTTTTTGGGAAACACAATGCCACCACGAACACCAAAAGCCTGTCGCGTTCGCGGCTGCCGCTCGACAACAACCGATCCGTCAGGATACTGCGAATCACATAAAGGCGAAGGATGGCGGCAATACAAGCCAGGACAATCAAGGCATCAGCGCGGTTATGGAACGAAGTGGGAAGTGATACAAGCCCGCATCCTGAAGCGTGATAGCGGTCTGTGTCAGAACCATCTCAGGCAGGGGATCGTCAAGCAGGCTTCCTGTGTCGACCACATCAAAGCGAAGGCTCACGGTGGCACGGATGATGACAGTAACCTCGAAAGCCTGTGCTGGTCGTGTCACGCAGCGAAGACCGCGCGTGAGCGACTTAAATGATAATGGTTATCATCTGTTGCCTGTCAGGGGAGGGGTAGGCTGAATCTCTGCGACCGCCTTCCTTCCGGACTGCCCGCCTCCCCGAATTTTTATACCCGCGAAAAATAAAATTTAACCAGGAGTGCCGCATATGGCTGGAACGGCAGGGCGTTCCGGGCGTCGCCCCAAGCCAACGGCGCGCAAGGAACTGGCCGGTAACCCCGGCAAGCGAGCCCTGAATAAAGAGGAACCGGTCTTTACGCCAATTAAAGGTGTAGCGCCGCCGGACTGGTTTACAGAAGACGATCTCCCGCTGGCTTCCGTCATGTGGGAACTGACCACAAAAGAGTTATGTGGACAAGGGCTGCTGTGCGTTACCGACCTGGCGGTTCTTGAGCGCTGGTGTGTGGCTTACGAATTCTGGCGCCGTGCCGTGAAGAAAATCGCGTCGGAAGGTAACACCATCGTCGGCGCGATGGGCGGCAGGATAAAGAACCCCGAGCTGACCGCCAAGAAAGAGCAGGAATCGGAGATGAGCTCCACCGGATCCATGCTTGGCCTTGACCCCAGTAGTCGCCAGCGTCTTATCGGCCTGGCCGGGCAGAAGAAAATCGCTAACCCATTCCTGAAGATGATCAACTCATGAGCCGGAAATCGTACCCTAACGTCAACGCCGCGAATCAATACGCCCGCAACGTTGTGCGGGGAAAGATACCCGCTTGCCAGTTTGTGCTTCAGGCTTGCCAGCGCCACATCGACGATATGGCTCAGGAGAAAAGCCGCAAATTCCGGTACCGCTTTGATAAGGACATGGCGGAGAAGGCCGCGAAGTTTATTCAATTGCTGCCGCATACCAAGGGCGAATGGGCGTTCAAACGGATGCCGATCACCCTGGAGCCGTGGCAACTTTTCATCATCTGCTGTGCCTTTGGCTGGGTGCAAAAGGGGACAAGGCTGCGCCGCTTTCGCGAGGTTTACACCGAGATCCCCCGTAAAAACGGTAAGTCGGCGATCTCCGCCGGCGTGGCGCTGTACTGCTTTACCTGTGACAACGAATTCGGCGCGGAGGTGTATTCCGGCGCCACGACTGAAAAACAGGCGTGGGAAGTGTTCCGTCCTGCACGGCTGATGTGCAAGCGGACTCCGCTGCTCGTTGAAGCGTTCGGCATCGAGGTGAATGCCTCCAACCTGAACCGGCCTGAGAACGGTGCGCGGTTCGAACCGCTGATTGGCAACCCGGGCGACGGCGCGTCGCCGCACTGCGCCATCGTCGACGAATACCACGAACACCAGACCGACTCGCTCTATACCACCATGCTGACCGGAATGGGCGCGCGTCGCCAGCCGCTGATGTGGGCGATCACCACCGCCGGTTACAACATTGAAGGTCCGTGCTACGACAAACGCCGCGAAGTGATCGAGATGCTTAACGGCTCGGTACCCAACGAGGAGCTGTTCGGCATTATCTACACGGTTGATGAAGGCGACGACTGGACGGATCCGAAGGTGCTGGAGAAGGCGAACCCGAATATGGGCGTCTCGGTGTACCGCGATTTTCTTCTCAGTCAGCAGCAGCGCGCGATTAACAATGCCCGGCAGGCGGGCGTTTTTAAAACCAAGCATCTGAATATCTGGGTGGCGGCGCGGGCGGCTTTCTATAACCTTGTGTCCTGGCAGAACTGCGAAGACAAAACGCTTACGCTCGAGCATTTCGAAGGGCAGCCCTGTGTGCTGGCATTCGACCTTGCACGCAAACTGGATATGAACAGCATGGCGAGGCTGTTCACCCGCGAGATTGATGGCAAAACGCATTATTACAGTGTGGCGCCACGCTTCTGGGTACCGTATGACACGGTTTACAGCGTGGAGAAAAACGAGGATCGCCGCACTGCTGAACGCTTTCAGAAATGGGTGGAGATGGGTTACCTCACCGTCACCGATGGCGCGGAGGTGGATTACCGCTACATCCTGGAGGAGGCCAAAGCAGCGAACAAACTGAACCCGGTCACCGAGTCACCGATTGATCCCTACGGAGCAACCGGGCTTTCTCATGACCTGGCTGATGAGCAGCTTAATCCCGTTACCATCATTCAGAACTACACCAACATGTCAGACCCGATGAAAGAGCTTGAAGCGGCGATCGAGTCCGGCAGGTTCCATCATGACGGCAACCCCATCATGAGCTGGTGTATTGCCAACGTGGTGGGGAAAAACATCCCCGGCAATGACGATGTGGTGAAGCCCATCAAAGAGCAGAACGAAAACAAAATCGACGGTGCAGTGGCGCTGATTATGGGTATTGGCCGTCTGATGCTCTATGAGAAAGTTGACACCCTTTCTGATCGCCTTGAAACACACGGAATACGTTCACTTTAACTGAGGCAATTATGATCCTGAATATTCTCACCCCAACTATCGGGGTGCTGGGAGCACTGTTGCTCTCTTATGGGGCATGGTTGGTGTATCCGCCTGCTGGTTTTATTGCTGGTGGTGGGCTGTGCCTTTTCTGGTCATGGCTGGTTTCCAAGTATCTGCTGAGGGGGTAACGAATGTTTTTCCCCGGATTATTCCAGAAAAGCGGAACTCCTGTTTCAACCCCAGCACAACTGGCAGAAATGGCAGGCTATTCGTACGACACCTACACAGGAAGGCGAGTCAGTTCACGCCGCGCGATGCACCTGACGGCTGTGTTTGGTTGCATCAGGGTGCTGGCAGAGTCGATGGGTATGCTTCCATGCAACCTGTTAAAAGTTACCGGTGACCGCAAAGAAAAGGCGGTTAATGAACGCCTTCACAAACTGCTATCGGTTCAGCCTAACGAGTACATGACCCCACAGGAGTTCTGGGAGCTGATTATCGTTTGTCTGTGTCTGCGCGGGAATTTCTACGCGTACAAGGTTTACGCTCTGGGAGAGGTTGTTGAGCTGCTTCCGCTCGATCCTGGCTCTGTAGTACCAAAATTAAACAGCAAGTGGGAGCCGGTTTACCAGGTTACGTTTCCGGATGGCACATCCGACATCCTTACCCAGGAGGAAATCTGGCACGTTCGAACCCTCACATTTGACGGGCTGGTTGGTCTGAATCCTATCGCATATGCCAGACAGGCGGTCGCTCTTGGACTGGCTACTGAAGAGCACGGTGCCCGCCTGTTCAGTAATGGCGCGGTTACATCAGGTGTATTGCAGACAGAACAGCAACTTACAGATCAGGCATTTGAACGACTGAAAAACGATTTTGAAGAGAAACATCAGGGACTGGGTAATGCTCACAAACCGATGATCCTTGAAATGGGGTTGCAGTGGAAACAAATGGCCTTATCCGCCGAAGACGCGCAGTTCCTTGAAACCAGAAAATTCCAGCTTGAGGAAATTTGTCGTCTCTACCGGGTACCGATGCACATGGTGCAGAACACTGACCGCGCGACATTCAACAACATCGAGAATCTGGGAATTGGGTTTATCAATTATTCACTGGTTCCCTACATGACCCGTATAGAACAGCGAATCAACGTCGGACTGGTGAAGAAGTCCAGGCGTGGGCAGTTTTTCGCAAAATTCAACGCTGGCGCGCTACTGCGCGGTGATATGAAATCTCGATTCGATGCGTATGCCACCGGCATCAACTGGGGCATGTTTTCACCAAATGACTGTCTGGAACTGGAGGATCGCAACCCCCGGCCAGGCGGAGACATCTATCTGACGCCAATGAACATGACAACTAAACCGTCCGACGGCAGCAAACAAAAATCAACCGAGGATCCACCACATGACGATGAACCCGTCTGAACGACCGTCAACAAAACAGCGACTTGATGTCCCGCTGAAACTGAAGTCTGTCAGTGAAACCGGCGAGTTTGAGGGCTACGGTTCGGTATTCGGCGTGAAGGACAGCTACGGCGATATTGTGGTTCCTGGTGCCTTCACAAAATCGCTACAGACGTGGAAAGAAAAGGGGCGGATGCCGGCACTTCTCTGGCAACACCAGACCGCTGAACCGATCGGTGTCTACACCGAAATGAAAGAGGATGATGTTGGCCTTTACGTTAAAGGGCGATTACTCATTGATGATGACCCGCTGGCGAAGCGCGCTCACGGACACATGAAGGCCGGTTCTATAACCGGCCTTTCTATTGGCTATTGGTTGAATGACTGGGAATACGACAAAACCAAAGAAGCATTTCTGTTGAAAGAGATCGACCTCTGGGAAGTCAGCCCCGTCACGTTCCCATCTAATGATGAGGCCCGCATCAGTGATGTGAAAAGCATGCTGGCACGTGGTGAAACACCATCACAAAAATGTATCGAACGAGTCCTGCGCGATGTTGGGCTCTCTCGCTCCCAGGCCAAAGCATTCATGGCCGGGGGCTATAGCGCAATCAGTCAGCGCGATGCTGATGTGACTGCTGGTCTGAATGCACTTAAATCACTGAATTTCTGAACCGGAGAAAAACAACATGGCAGTAGAACAAAAAGATGTAGAACAGGTTGCGCAGGAGCTACAGGCTAAGTTTGATGCGTTCAAAGAAAAGAACGATAAGCGGCTGGAGGCTGTTGAGCAAGAAAAGGGCAAACTTGCCGGTGAGGTTGAAACCTTAAACAGTAAGTTATCTGAACTGGACGAACTTAAATCTGCTCTGGAAGAAGAACTGAAGCAGGTAAAACGTCCTGCTGGTGGACCTCAGAGCAAGGCCGCAAGTGAACACAAAACGGCATTTCTCGATTTTATGCGTAAGGGTAAAGATGATGGCCTTCGCGATCTGGAGCGTAAAGCTCTACAGGTCGGCGTCGATGAAGACGGTGGTTATGCCGTACCGGAAGAACTTGATCGCACTATCCTGGATCTGCTGAAAGATGAAGTGGTGATGCGCCAGGAAGCGACGACCATCACCGTTGGCGGCGCAAACTATAAAAAACTGGTTAACCTTGGCGGTACTGCGTCTGGCTGGGTTGGTGAAACGGATGCTCGTCCGGCTACGGATGCCTCCAAACCCGGTCAGATTGAGCCATTCATGGGTGAAATATACGGTAATCCCCAGGCAACCCAGACGATGTTGGATGATGCCTTCTTCAACGTTGAGGACTGGATCAACAGAGAGCTGGCGGTTGAGTTTTCGGAACAGGAAGAAATTGCCTTCACCAACGGCAATGGGACAAAGAAACCCAAAGGTTTCCTGGCATATGCTTCTTCCCTGGATGACGATAAAACCCGTGCATTTGGCACACTGCAGCACATCCTGTCAGGTGCGGCGGCTGGTGTGACGGCTGATGCGATCATCAAACTTGTTTATACCCTGCGTAAGGTACACCGTAATGGGGCTAAGTTCATGATGAACAACAATAGCCTGTTTGCGGTTCGTATCCTGAAGGACTCGGAAGGTAACTATCTCTGGCGCCCAGGGCTTGAGTTGGGGCAGCCTTCCTCTCTGGTAGGATATGGCGTTGCCGAGAATGAGCAAATGCCTGATATTGCTGCTGACGCTAAAGCTATTGCGTTTGGTAACTTTAAACGTGGCTATACGATCGTTGATCGTATCGGTACCCGCATCCTTCGTGACCCGTATACCAATAAGCCATTTGTTGGTTTCTACACCACTAAACGCACCGGCGGTATGCTGGCCGATTCTCAGGCTATCAAGCTCCTACAGATTGGTGCTGGCGCATAACCTAAAAGGGGCGTATGCCCCTTTCTTAGTAGAGTAATCATCATGGTTAAATTATTACAAACTTTGAAATGGTCCCCTGACGGATGCCATGTTGAAACCATTTCTGCCGGAGAACATCAGGAACTTCCACCTCGCGCTGTAGAGATTGCTTTGCAACTCGGCATTCTTGACCAGAGTGGCGTGGGGCAAAAAAATATTGAGCAGCCAGAGCAGCCAGAGCAGCCAGAGCAGCCAGAGCAGCCAGAGCAGCCAGAGCAGCCAGAGCAGCCAGGCAAGAAAGCGAAAAAATAACCCGCATTGCGGGTTTTTTTATGGGTGATGCCAATGCTTGTAGGAATAGATGAAATCAAGAAACAACTGCGTCTTGAACCTGATTATACAGAGGAAGATGAATATCTGACTCTTATTGGAGAAGCAGCTGAGAGCAGGACTGAAACATACCTCAACCGGAAAATTTATTCTCAGGAAATAACGATCCCTGAGACCGATCCTGATGGAATAACGTTAACAAAAGATATTCGTCTGGGGATTCTGTTTCTTATCACCCATTTTTATGAAAACCGCTCAGCTGTCAGTGAGGTAGAAATGGTTGAACTTCCATTAACCTACACCTGGCTCGTTGGGCCGCACAGGTTTTATCCACGATGAAAATCCGGCAAGCGCAGACCAGCGCAACTTATCTGCTGCCAGACCCCGGGGAACTTGATAAACGGGTTCTTATCCGTCAGCGGGTTGACTCACCTTCTGATGACCTTGGCACAATGCCGGTTTACCCCATTTCGTATAAAGCGTGGGCGAAGGTGGTACAGACCAGCGCGACCACATACCAGGAGACAGCCCAGACGGATAATGCCATCACTCACTACATCACTTTGCGTTATCGCCAGGGGATTACCAGCGATTTTGAGGTGGTGCACGGGGATGAGGTTTATCGCGTTAAGCGGGCTCGGGACCTGAACAGCAAGCGGCGGTTTCTGTTGCTTGAATGCACTGTACTGGGCGCGGAGCCAGCATCAACCGGAGGGAGCGGTAATGGCACAACCATTTTTACACGTTGATTTTCAGCAACCAAAGGAAATGCGCTTCAACCGTGCGCGGGTGCGGCGGGCGTTTGTCCATATCGGGCAGAGGCACATGCGTGATGCGCGCCGGCTGGTAATGCGCCGTGGGCGATCAGAAGGTGGTGAAAACCCTGGTTACCAGACTGGTCGACTGGCGAAATCCATCGGCTATATGGTGCCAAAAGCAAGCGGGCGACGCCCGGGGTTTATGACCCGTATTGCACCAAACCAGCGAAACGGGCAGGGTAACAGAATGATCGCCGGTGACTTTTACCCGGCGTTTCTTTTCTACGGTGTTCGTGGCGGTGCACGTCGTCAGCGTAGTCACCATCGTGGAGCGTCTGGCGGTAGCGGCTGGCGTCTTGCTCCGCGTAATAACTTCATGGTTGAGACACTGCAAAAAAACAGTCCGTGGACGCGGTACTACCTTGCCCGTGAGTTGCGTCAGTCACTCAAACCGGAGAAACGCCGCTGATGAAACTCTCACCCATCATTGCAACACTACGGGCAAACTGCCCCGTTTTTGAGAACCGTGTAGCCGGTGCTGCTCAGTTTAAAGATCTGCCTGAAATCGGCAAAATGCGACTCCCTGCGGCATATGTTGTTCCCGGTGATGATTCCCCCGGAGAGCAAAAAAGCCAGACAGATTACTGGCAGGATCTTACCGAGAGTTTCTCGGTGATTGTTTTTGTCAGTAATGGCCGGGATGAGCGAGGGCAGTTCGCATCATATGATGTGGTCCACGACATCCGGCAGGTGTTGTTCAAAGCACTTCTCGGATGGAATCCGGAGGAGCGTGGAAACCCTGTCACCTATGCTGGTGGAACATTGCTGGATGTGAATCGCCACGAACTCAGCTATCAGTTCGATTTCACTGTTGAGAATGAGTTGACTGAGGATGATACGCGTCAACAGGATGAGCTTAATAGCCTTGATGAATTCAGAACGCTTTCCATTGATGTGGACTTTATTGATCCGGGGAGTGGTCCTGATGGCGATATTGAGCTTCACACTGAAATAAATCTCCCTTCCTGAGAGGCCATATGTTTGTAAAACCCGCAAAAGGGCGGTCAGTTCCTGACCCTGCCCGAGGCGACCTTTTGCCCTCTGAAGGGCGAAATGTTGAAGAGAATAACTACTGGCTGCGGCGCGTCGCGGCTGGTGATGTTCGGCGCGTTAATAAAAAGGTGAAAGCCAATGACGATTAGTATGAACACCATCCCATCGAGCACGCTGGTACCGCTGTTTTATGCGGAAATGGATAGCTCGGCGGCGAATACCACCCAGGATTCCGGTCCTGCTCTTTTGATCGGCTACGCCAATGCGGACGCGACGATTGAGAAGGAAAGTCTGATCCTGATGCCTTCTAAAGATTATGCGCGTCAGATTTGTGGTCCGGGTAGCCAGCTAGCCCGCATGGTTACCGCATACCGCGAAACCGATCCGTTTGGTGAGTTGTACATTATTGCGGTACCGGAAGCCACGGGTGCTGCCGCGACTGTAACGATTACAGTGACAGGTGCCGCGACGGAAACCGGTACAGTGAATCTGTATATCGGACGCACCCGTGTACAGGCTGCTGTCATCAATGGGGATGATGTTGCCGCCGTTGCTACTGCGATCAGTGCAGTAATCAATGCCAATGCCGACCTTCCGTTTACCTCTGCTGCGGCCGCTGGCGTGGTCACACTGACCGCTCGCCATAAAGGTTTGTGCGGTAATGAAATTCCGGTATCACTGAATTATTACGGTTTTGGTGGTGGTGAGGTGCTTCCGGCAGGTATTCAGATTGCAGTGGCCTCTGGTACGGCAGGAACCGGTGCGCCGGTACTTACTGGAACGATCGCGGCGATGGCCGATGAACCGTTTGACTATATCGGTCATCCTTTCAATGATGCGGCTTCTGTGAACACGCTGTCGAACGAAATGAACGATACCAGCGGTCGCTGGAGTTATGCTCGCCAGTTATATGGCCATGTGTACACAGCCAAACTGGGGACGCTTTCCGAGCTGGTTACCGCCGGAGATATGTTCAATCTTCAGCATATTACCCTGTCCGGTTACGAGAAGGAGACCCAGACGCCTGCCGATGAACTGGCGGCAAGTCGCACCGCTCGTGCTGCGGTATTCATCCGTAATGACCCAGCACGACCGACACAGACCGGGGAGCTGGTTGGTATGTTGCCAGCCAAGAAGGGCAAGCGCTTTACCATGACAGAGCAGCAGTCTCTTTTGTCGCATGGTGTCGCTACCGCATATGTTGAAAGCGGCATTCTGCGCGTTCAGCGCGACGTCACCACGTATAAGAAAAACGCGTACGGTTCTGCGGATAACAGTTATCTTGACAGTGAAACCCTGCATACCAGCGCATACGTTCTGCGCCGCCTCAAGTCAGTGATTACCAGTAAATATGGCCGTCATAAACTGGCGAACGACGGTACCCGTTTTGGCCCCGGTCAGGCAATTGTGACGCCGTCGGTCATCAAAGGTGAGTTACTGGCAACGTATCGCCAGCTGGAACGCGCGGGCATCGTTGAAAATTATGAGCTCTTCAAGAAGTACCTGATTGTTGAGCGTGATGCTAATGATCCGAACCGCCTGAACACGCTGTTCCCACCTGATTATGTCAACCAGTTGCGCGTCTTCGCAGTGGTTAACCAGTTCCGTCTTCAGTATCCAGAGGAGGCCGCATAATGGCGAAGATTGGTGGTACCTGTTATTTCAAAGTAGACGGTCAGCAGCTATCAATGACCGGCGGCATTGAGGTGCCGATGAACACGAAGGTCAATGATGATGTCATTGGGCTGGATGGTTCAGTGGATCGCAAAGAAACGCACCGCGCACCTTATGTTAAGGGTACTTACAAGGTACCGAAGGATTTTCCCGTCAGCAAAATTACAACAGCAGATCAGATGACTATTACCGCCGAACTGGCGAATGGTCAGGTCTATGTTCTGTCGTCTGCCTGGCTGCATGGAGAAGCAAACCATAATGCTGAAGAAGGCACGGTGGATCTTGAATTTCACGGTGAAGAAGGAGATTACCAGTAATGCAGGAACTTGAATTAAATCACCCGATCACTGCACATGGCGAATCGCTCAGTGTCCTGGAATTTAACGAGCCGACGGGGAAAGATGTCCGCGAGTTGGGTTATCCCTATCAGATGAACCAGGACGAATCAATCAAACTCCAGGCGCACATCATTGCGAAATACATTGTCAGGCTGGCAAATGTGCCGCTAAGCGCTGTTGACCAGATGTCCCCTGGTGATCTAAATGCTGCTGGTTGGCTGGTGGCTGGTTTTTTCCTCCAGGGCTGACGGCGGAATATCTCACTGATCGCTATTTTGACTGCGCCAGTTACTGGCGCATTAACCCTTTTGAATTACTGAACAAGCCAATCAGTGAGATTCCTTTACTGGTCAGCCAGGCAAACAGGATAGAAGAGGAGAAGCGGATCAATGGCTGAGTTTGAACTAAAAGCGCTCATCACCGGTGTCGATAAGCTTTCTCCAGCGCTTTCTCGGATGCAAAAAAACATCCGTGGTTTTAAACGCCAGGCAGAGGCAAGTTCTAAAGGCGGGCTTGGGATGGCCGCAGGGCTTGCTGCTGGTCTAACACTGTCGCTGAAGACATACGCCGATCAGGAAAATGCTGCTACGGGCCTTAAGGTTGCCATGATGCAGGCAAATGGGGAGGTCGGGAAAAGCTTCGAAAGCATCAATAAATTGGCAGTCGGGCTGGGTAACCAGTTGCCGGGTACAACGGCAGACTTTCAGAACATGATGCAGATGCTGGTGCGCCAGGGTATTCCTGCAGAAAATATCCTCGGCGGGGTGGGTAAAGCCACGGCTTACCTGGCTGTTCAGTTGAAGAAAACACCTGAGGCTGCGGCTGAGTTCGCGGCAAAGATGCAGGATGCAACTGGCACAGCCTCAGATGACATGATGGGGTTATTTGATACGATCCAGAAAGCCTTTTACCTGGGCGTCGACGATACCAATATGTTGTCGTTTTTTACAAAAACCAGCTCCGTACTTCAGATGGTAAATAAGGATGGGCTAAAAGCAGCGCAAGGCCTGGCTCCGATCAGCGTAATGATGGATCAGATGGGCATGCAGGGCGAGTCGGCAGGTAATGCCGTGCGCAAAGTCATTCAGGCTGGCCTCAGTGAAAAAAAGGTCAATGATGTAAATAAGGTGCTGGCGCGTCAGAAGCTGGGCATTAACCTCGACTTTACCGACGGCAAAGGCAGTTTTGGCGGTCTGGATAATTTGTTCACTCAACTGGCCAAGCTCAAAAGCCTGTCAGACGTGAAACGAACCGGGGTAATGAAAGCATTGTTCGGTGATGATGCTGAAACACTGCAGGTCGTCAACGCACTGATCGACAAAGGCAAAGATGGGTACGATCAGGTTCAACAAAAAATGAATCGTCAGGCCAACCTGAATAGCCGTGTTCAGGCTCAGCTCGGAACATTAACCAACCTCTGGGAGGCAATGACCGGCATAGCAACCAACGGTCTCGCAGCAATTGGTGGTGCGTTTTCAGGTGATGCGAAAAATATAACCATGTGGCTTGGTGAGCTTGGCGAACGCTTCACGAAGTTTGCCGATGAAAATCCGCGAGTTATAAGGGGGGCATTTGGGCTGGCTGCCGGGTTGACTGTCTTAAAATTGGGGTTTATGGGGGTGGGCGGCGCAATCGGTATTGTGAGCCGGGTATTATCCATGTCTCCAATCGGTATGATTGCTACTGGCATTGCCATGGCTGCTGGTTTAATTATTTCTAACTGGGATGTCATTGGGCCATATTTTGAAAAGCTATGGGATACGGTTGGCCCTTATTTTGAAACTGGATGGGGAATACTCAAAAAAGTATTCGACTGGTCTCCGCTGGGGCTCATCATTAACAACTGGGGACCAATCGTGAAATGGTTCCAAGATATGTGGGATAAGCTTAAGCCGATTATCGAGTGGTTTACTGATGGTGCCAGTGATACGGTCGCTGCCGCAAACGCTGCGCAGTGGGGAGCAGGTGGTTACGGTGCGTATGGTACAGGAGTGGCTAGTTCAGGATATAACCCTTATCAGATCAAACAGGGAACGGCGACTCAACCGCAAGGAACCGTTACTGTTCAGTTCGAGAATGCACCACCTGGAATGAAGGTTACTGACACTCATGCTTCTGGAATTGATGTAAATCACGATGTTGGGTATACCAGAATTGGAAGAACTGGAATGGGTGGGTAAATAAAGGTATTGTAATGCCCGCGTCATTACACATTCTTTAAAAGTAAAAGAGTCCAACATGAAAAATGCAATTATTGCAAGTGTAATACTTGGCATATCTATAGTGTTCTCATCTCTGGTGATTTCAGATAATATTTCATTTAAGGATGAACATATCATCTCTCTATCGGGTGGTGCTATAAAACTTGGTGATATATACAAAGAGAAAAAATTAGTTAGTGCTAAGTTGTATTTCAAGGAAGGAGAGCAGGTTTTAATTTCTGAGGGAAACCCAGATGAGTTCTCGATCGAATTAAATGAAAAACTCCAAAGCCTTCTCAAGGAGCTTAACGCAGGTAAATCTAAGAATGAGGATAAACTCACACTTGAAAACCTTAGCGTTATTGATGATGCGAGACTTGAGGTTGTATCTGCAGTGAGATATACCAGTGAGTATCAGCCTATGTTTACTTTAACATTAGAGACAAAAGAAATTCCTGTGGAGAAAGGAAGTAACATTAATTCATTTGTCACAGAGAAGCTTAAAGCTTTTATTGAAAGCCAGCAACAGGCCTACACACGCTCGCTTTACTTACAAAAATAATAATTTCTAAATCTAATGAACCCGCCAATCGGCGGGTTTTTTATTGCCCGGAGTTTATATGGCGTGGAAAGACAGACTGGTTGAAGCGTCGTTTCGCGGCGTTCCGTTCAAGGTGGAAGATGAAGGGGCCCCGGTAGGACGTCGGGTTGAAACGCATGAATACCCAAACCGCGATAAACCTTATAGCGAGGACTTAGGAAGGGTAACGCTACGTCCTGGCATCACCGCCTATGTGATCGGAGATGACTGCTTTGATCAACGTGACAGACTTATTGAGGCACTAAACAAACCGGGACCGGGTACCCTGGTACATCCGACCTATGGGGAAATCAGTGTCTGTGTTGACGGAGAGATCAATGTCAGCACCGCAAGCAGTGAAGGGCGCATGGTGCGTTTCGATCTGCGGTTCGTTGAGGCCGGGGAACTTTCATATCCAACGGCTGGCACTGCAACGGCAAATACACTGGTTTCATCCTGCTCAGCGCTAGATGACTGTATCAGCGATAGCTTTGATCAGTTTGGTATGGATGGCATGCCAGACTTTGTTCAGGGCGGTGTATTAGATGATGCAAAGAGTATGCTCGGTTTTGTATCAGATAAAATGGCGATGGTTGATTCTGGTATTTCTTCTGCTGCCCGATTATTGCAGGGCGATATTTCAGTGTTATTGCCTCCGCCATCATCAGGTAAGGGTTTCATTGAACAACTACAGACGATGTGGCGTGCCGGCAATCGTCTGTCAGGTAATGCCAGCGATCTTTACACCATGATTAAAAATTTCTCAGGCATAACATTGGGGAGTGATCTTGCTCCCCGTGGTGTCTGGAAAACTGACAGCACGACGACGAAAAACAGAACGCAACAGAGCAATTATGTTGCCAGTGCGATCCGAACGACTGCAATCAGTGAAGCCGCGTACACGGTGACAAGTTTGCCTGCATCGGTAACACCTGCGCGTGATGCCACACAGGAAACAACTGGCTGGCCGGTTGTATCGCATCCGGCATTGAATAATGCCCAGGAAGAAACGGTTTCTGTAGATTTGCCTACATGGGATGAGTTAGTCGATGTGCGCGACACACTGAATGATGCCATTGACAAAGAGTTATCTCGCATCATGGATGATCGCCTTTTTCTGGCGCTCCGCAGAGTGAAATCTGATCTCAATAACGATATTAAAACCCGGTTAACTCAGGCGTCAAAGACTGTCATAAGAACCCCTGATGAGGTTACACCCGCGCTGGTTCTGGCTGCCACATGGTTTGATAATGCGGATCGCGAGTCAGATATCGTAAAGCGTAACGCTGTGGCACATCCTGGCTTCGTTCCAGTGTCTCCGTTGAGGGTTCCTGTACGATGAACGATAACGTAACGCTACGTGTAAACGGGCGGGAATGGGGCGGCTGGACATCTGTTCGCATAGGCGCAGGTATTGAGCGCATCGCGCGCGACTTCAGCGTTGAAATCACCCGCGAGTGGCCTGGTGGTGAGGGCTCTGACTCGCTACAGCCAAAAGTGAAAAATGGCGACAAGGTAGAAGTCCTCATCGGGGATGACCTGGTCATTACTGGCTGGGTGGAGGCGACGCCGGTTCGCTATGACGCGAGGTCAATCAGCACCGGGATCAGCGGTCGCAGTCTGACGGCCGACCTTATTGACTGTTCCGCAGAACCAACCCAGTTCAACGGGCAATCGCTTGTTCAGGTTGCCACTGCACTGGCGAAACCATTTGGCATATCTGTCGTGGATTCGGGTGCCCCTGCTGCGGCAATACCGGGCGTTCAGCCAGATCATGGTGAAACGGTTATTGAAGTCCTCAATAAAATGCTTGGTCAGCAACAGGCGCTGGCATACGACGATCCGAAAGGGCGTCTGGTTATCGGCATACCGGGTTCCACGCGGGCGCATACCGCCCTGGTGTTGGGGCAAAACGTTATTTCCTGTGATACCGAAAAAAGTATCCGCGACCGCTTTTCAACTTATCAGGTCTCCGGCCAGCGCGCCGGGAATGATAATGATTTTGGGGCAGCAACCACTACGGCTCTGAGGTCAAAAACTGCTGATGCAGGAATAGGGCGCTATCGTCCAATGGTTGTGCAGCAGACAGGACAATCAACAGGAGCAAGCTGTATTGCCCGCGCTGAGTTTGAAGCCAGACAACGTGCCGCACGTACCGACGAAACCACTTATGTGGTCTGGGGCTGGCGACAGGGTGACGGCTCGCTCTGGCAACCGAATCAGCGCGTCATCGTTTTTGACCCTGTATGCGGATTCAATAACCGCGAATTGCTCATTTCTGAAGTGTCATTCACCAAAGACAATAACGGCACATTAGCGGAAATTCGCGTCGGGCCGCCGGATGCTTATCTTCCTGAACCGGAAGATGAGAAGCAGAAACGTACTAAAAAACGAAAAGCCAAAGAGGACCCGTTCTGATGGGCGTAATGCAAAGCCTGCAGAGGCAGGTGCTTTGTCTGATTGGTCGCGCAGTCGTAAAAAGTATTGATGTTGCCAGTAAATGCCAGATGGTAGATGTTGAACTTATCGGTGCCCAGACGAAAGCAGGTATAGAACATCTGGAGCATTACGGGTTTACCTCTCACGCGAAGCCGGGAGCTGAAGGCGTGGTTCTGTTCCCTGATGGTGACAGATCACACGGCATTGTGATTGCGGTTGCTGATCGCCGGTACCGGCTTCGCGGACTGGAAGAGGGTGAAGTCGCACTGTATGACGATCTCGGGCAGAAGGTTCATCTCACCCGTTCTGGAATTATCGTTGATGGAGCCGGGAAGCTAATCCGGTTTGTTAATGCCCCAAAAGCCCGTTTTGAAATGGATATCGAGGTAACGGGGCATATTAAGGATCTGTGTGATTCCGGCGGGCTGACGATGTCAGCGATGCGGATTGTCTATAACGGTCATAAACACAAAGAAAACGGGCAGGGTAACAACACTGATACCCCGGCCAGTCAGATGGGGGAATGATGGAACTCTGGCTTACGGTAAATGGTAAGCGGGTTAGCGTCAGTTCGTCGCTGAACCCGCTGGTCAGGGCTGTGGTTATTTCACTTTTTACACATCGTCGTGCAGACCCTGACGACAATGCTGATGTCCCTATGGGCTGGTGGGGCGATACATGGCCCGTTGTTGCTAATGATCGTTACGGTTCAAAACTGTGGCTGTTACAACGCAGCAAGTTGACCAATGCCCTGGTGAATAAGGTCCGAATTTATCTGCGTGATGCACTTCAGTGGATGATTGATGATGGGGTGGTATCACGTATCGACATCGATATTCAGCGAACCGGTATTAACGAACTCGGTAATCAAATTGTACTCTGGCGCCGGGACGGGCCGGTTACCATTTCCTTTAATGATTTATGGAGCGTAATCACTCATGGCGGACAGTGAATTCCAGCGGCCAACACTGGCTGAAAATATCAGCATGATACGCACCGATCTCTTTGCCCGTCTGGATATCAATGATGAACTTCGCCGGATGGATGAGGATGTCAGGGCCAAAGTCTATGCCGGGGCATTACATACGGTTTACGGGTATATCGATTATCTGGCAATGAATATGCTGCCTGATCTATGTGATGAGGGATGGCTTGCCCGTCATGCTGCCATGAAGCGGTGTCCGAGAAAGGCCGCAACAGCAGCGGCTGGTTTCATGCGATGGGAGGGCGTGGCTGACAATCTGACAGTCAAAGCCGGGGCCATTATCCAGCGTGATGATTTTGTTCAGTACACAACGACGGCCGATGCTAAAAGTGCTGGTGGCGTATTGCGGCTACCCATAATTTGTAATGTTAATGGCACTACAGGAAATGCGGACGACGGCACTTCGCTGTCTCTTGTCACTCCGGTTAATGGGCTGCCATCTGGCGGGATGGCTGACACGCTGGCGGGTGGTGTTGATGTAGAGGATGTTGAAGAGTGGCGATCGAGAGTTCTTGAGCGCTACTACTGGACACCACAGGGTGGCGCAGATGGTGATTATATTGTCTGGGCTAAAGAGGTTCCCGGGATCACCCGCGCCTGGACTTACCGTCACTGGATGGGGACAGGCACTGTTGGTGTGATGGTCGCGAGTAGTGACCTGATCAATCCGATACTGGATGACGCAACTGTCGCAGCCGCGCAGGCGCATATTGAACCACTGGCTCCTGTGGCGGGTTCTGATTTATATGTTTTCAAAGCGAGACCGAAAACCATCGATTTCACTATTGATCTGAATCCGGACAATGCTGAAACACGAGCAGAGGTAGTGGCAGAACTTCGTTCTTTTCTCCTTCGTGATGGTTATCCGGAGGGGGTTCTTGAGCTGTCGCGTATCAATGAAGCCATCTCAATTGCTGCTGGTGAGCGCAGCCACAAACTGATTGCGCCGGCGGCTGATACGCCGATCGCGAAGAATGAACTGGCCGTTCTTGGAGGCGTAACGTGGCAGTGAATGAAGATGATTATATTCACCTGCTCGCCGCTCTTCTTCCGCCAGGGCCAGCCTGGACAGTTGATGATGTGGCGATAAAGGGGACCGCCCCCTCATTACTCAGGGTGCATCAGCGCGCTGATTCACTGATGCTGGAAATCGATCCACGAACAACCACAGAACTGATTAATCGCTGGGAAAAATGCTGTGCTTTACCTGATGAATGTATTCCATCCGGAACCCAGACAATACGTCAGCGCCAACAACGGCTTGATGCAAAAGTTAACCTGGCTGGTGGGATCAAAGAGGCGTTTTATCTGGCCCAGCTTATTGCTCTTGGAAAGCCTGGGGCAACTATCACGCGATACGATAAAAGCACATTTACCTGCACTTCAAAATGTACGGATGGTGTGTATTCCACGGACTGGCGGTATTACTGGCAGGTCAATATGCCGTCATCGGCAGAAATAACCTGGATGACCTGCAACGATCCCTGTGATTCACCGATCATAATCTGGGGAGACACTATTGTGGAGTGTGTCCTCAATAAGCTTTGCCCTTCTCATACCTACGTAATTTTCAAATATCCGGAGTAATTCATGCACCGTATAGATACAGCAACTGCGCAGAAAGATAAATTCGGCGCGGGTAAGAACGGCTTTACCCGAGGAAATCCCCAGACCGGAACCCCGGCGACTGATCTGGACGATGATTATTTTGACATGCTGCAGGAAGAACTTTGTGGATTAGTTGAGGCCGCAGGCCTAGTCCTTGATAAAGGAAAACATAATCAACTTCTGGATTCTTTATTTAGAATCGGAGCTGGAGCACCACCTATAGGAATTCCGTTTTTCTGGCCTTTGGCGGTGATGCCCAATACCGTCATGGATGAATGGGAAAATATGGTGTTTCTGAAGCCTAACGGCGCATCATTCTCTGCCGAGACGTACCCAAAACTGGCACGTGTCTGGACTGGGCTGGTTATTCCGGACATGCGCGGCGAATTCCCACGTATCTGGGACGATGGACGTGGTATTGATAGTGGACGAGCACTACTGTCAGCACAAGGTGATGCTATCAGGAATATAGTTGGTACGGTCAATGGGGTGGTAACTAACGCAACATCGCAAGAAATTGTTGATAACTTTGTTACAGGAGCATTCTCAGGGAAAATTCAATCTGGGGCAACTTCAATCACAAGTGCAGGATATCGATATGATGCAAAATTTGATGTTTCAACAGTCGTACCCACTGCAAACGAGAATCGTTCACGTAATATTGCACTTAATTTCCTGATAAGGGCTAAATGATGAAACCTGTATTTGATGATAATGGACTGGCTATTGAAGAGGGGAATATTCGTTGTTTTTATTACTGCCCGACAACTGGTGAATATACTGGATGCTCAGATGAATATATTTACGTCGGTGTGAGTATGCCAGGAAATTCTACTGATATCGAACCGGGTAAATACATTGCGGAAAGGGTATATCTGTTCAATGGTGTTGGCTGGCAACTGGAGGAAGATCATCGCGGTGTAACCGTTTATTCGCTGGATAATAAAGCACCGTTAGTCGTGGACTACATTGGACCGTTAAAAGAGGGATTTGTTGCTGCTGAGCCATTGTCTATGTTCGATAAGTGGGACGGTAATAAATGGATCAAAAATATAGAGGCCGAACATACTGCGCTGGTATTTGATGCTGAGTTGCAAAAGCAGTATCTCATAACGCAGGCCAACGACTATATAAATCGTAAGCAGTGGCCCGGAAAAGCAGTTATGGTACGGCTTAGCGATACAGAAAAGGCGCAGTATTCTTTGTGGCTGGATTATCTCGACGCGCTAGAAGTTGTTGATATCTCCAGCGCGCCAGATATTAACTGGCCTGCATCTCCAGCAGCTTAGCGTTTTAAAAGCAGTTAGCCAGTACTAACTGGTTAACTGCTACATTGCTAATTTATCTATAACAAGCTTTACACCAGAATAGGAAAGATGGCTACCTTGATTATATAGCCCTCCATTTTTGTTAATTATCTGACACCCATTGACATCGCATAGCGTATCAACAGGGCGAATGATCTCTACATCATTTACCCCCTTAAGCACCGTATCCAGTTTTTCGCTAAATATTCTAGCTTCATTTATTCCTCTTGTGTTTTTCTCATAAATCACTGATTCTATTTTAGAGTTTGCGTTTTTAATTAGAGAGAAATAATGGTTTTTAACATCTTCACTAACTGATGGAACTGGGTAAATAATAATTATCTTGTGACCCATTTTTGAAAGTTTTTTTATGTTTAAGGAGAATCTATTCCATACAATATTTTCAGAAATACTCTCTCCTGCAGTTATGTTACTTCTGCCGTCTTCTAATGGACTTTTAGTTTCTAGTTTCCCTTTCGAAAAATATCTATAATCGGCAGTTATAACAATTGTTTTCTTCTCTTGAAATTTGTTGATTACACTCCATCTGCGTTCGTTAATTAAAGAACATTCAGCAACATTTCCAAACCAAACTCCATCAATGAATGGACATTGCTCATATGATAATGATAATAAACCATGACCATTCTGAAGAAGTTTTTCGTTTAGGTAAAAATCATACATGCCAGCATAACTATCACCTATGGTGACCCACGAGGAATCGCCAGATGAACATGCTTTCTGTGGATCTCTTAGAACGCAAGAATCGCTTATTATTCCTGTGCGAAAGTTTGGACCAGGCTGTCCTTTAAGTCTTCGGAATTCGGGTGAATTATAGTTTTTGTATATATCCTGTGCCATATCAGAAAGACGTGAAACATCACCATCAGTAATTTTTATATATTGAGTAATTGATATAAGAAATGCTATCGTTATAAACGAGATTTGTTTTTTCAATAGATTGTATTTTTTGTTTCTAAAAATATTTTCAATAAAATAATAGGATAATATTGCGATTAGTATAGAAAGTACTATAAGTAGCATTCCATTTAAATTGTCAATTTTACCAAATACAATGCGATAGAAAACAAAAACTGGCTGATGGAACAAATACAGAGAGTATGAAATCGCCCCAATGAAAACAATTGGTTTTAAAGAAAGTAATGATCCTGTTAAACTTCCTCTCTCTGAGTACAATATTAATAAGCAGACACCTAAAACTAGCATCAATGCAGGCCATGACGGATGTGGCATTGAATCTGTAACAAGTAATAACGATGCGATTACTAGAGATATACCTACGAAAGAAAAAATATTATTTCTTTTTTTTCTACCTATAAGCGAGATAATCGTTCCTGATAATAACTCCCATGATCTTGTTGGTAGAAGATAAAAAGCTGAATTTATGTCTATCCTTGATAGATACACAGAATAGGCAAAAGAAGTAATCCAAGCTAAACACACAATGAATAAGGTGTTGTTTTTCGCGATTTTAATAATAACGAAAAGCAATAGGGGAAATATGATATAGAATTGCCATTCAACTGAAAGACTCCACGTATGTAGTAATGGCTTCAAATCACTTGATTCTGACACATATGAATCTTCAGAGCTAAAAAAAATATTTGAAAAAAACAATAGTGATGATAATAGTGACTCGCCGTATGCTAAGAAACTATCTGGCAATAAATAATAGTAGGCAAGGAAGAAAGAAATAAACAACATTGCGCTCAAAGCTGGAATTATTCTTTTTGCTCTGCCAATATAAAAATCAACAAATGAAAAGTTGTGTTCCTTAACTGAATTTAAAATTATTGATGAGATTAAGAATCCTGATAAAACAAAAAAAATATCAACACCTAGAAAACCACCCGGTAGAAAAACTTTTCCAAAGAAAGTAATTTTAGCATGGTATACAAGTACTGATAAAACAGCTATAGCTCTTAATCCGTCTAGTTCAGGCCTGTAATTTAATTTTTGATTCATTTTTATTACTTTGTATGGCAACATTTAGTCGTGATAGCTATTGTATGATAATATGTCAATGAATTCAACGCCATATGTTAATTGCATCACATGTCAAATCATGGGAGTGTCTATTATTCTCCGTTCAACATGTTCACACTTAGTGAACAAGAGCAGGCATTTTTCAGTGGGTTATGACAGAAGGGAATGGTAACCGTCATAAAAATTAGCGATAAATTACAATGCTGTGTGTGGACACTTTACGAGAAATTTCCAATCGGAGAAAGGTAGATGACTGCTAGTCACAAGAATATGATTAGCAGCAGTGGATTACATCCAACCTCGTTTCCCTTGTCTCACGGCTTCCATAATGGCCGCTCCTGTATGCTCGTATTCAGGAAGCGAGAGAACTTGCCAACTTTTCCGCAGGAATGCCAGGATGCAGCAACGTTCACCTACGGTACCCTTGATGGCAAAGTTGCGCATGTTATCCGGTGGGATGGGGAGACGCTCGCCGGGTTTAGGGAAATAAATTCTGATCCCCGATATGATCAAGCTGTCCATAGTTCACTCGCTCACCAGCCACATGTCAGATTCTTCGAACATTTCCTCAAGCATGCGGTTCAGCCTTTCTTTCTCTGTTTTTGTGCAGTCGCTGTTTAAAGCATTGGCCTGCATTGGCTTTACCTTCACCTCGGCATCGGGAAAAATCCGGTGCACCCGCTTTGTCAGTTCTGCCAGAATGATGTTACTTGCACCTGGCAACCCTGCAACGTTTCTCTTGTCATAAACCAGCTCGACAAACATTTTACCTTCTCCTTTTACTGGTTGGATATACAGTATATATACTGTGTTTTTATCCAGTGTCAATAGTAGATAGAGGTAACTATGGGCTTCCCTTCTCCGACAGCGGACTACGTTGAGCGCCACATATCGCTAGACGAGAAATTTATTGAGCATCCATCAGCTACATACTTCATGAGAGCAGGGCAGACATACTGGAGAGAAGGCATCATAAATGGTGCCTTGTTAGTGGTAGATAGCTCCCTGTTACCTTGCGATGGTTCTCTGCTCATCTGTAGGATAGATGGTGATCTAAAGATAAAACGCTTCCGCCTGCACCCAAGACCTCACCTGGTGAACTTGGAGAACGGTAAGCGCGAAGAGATACCAGACTCAACGGGTGACTACAATGTGACTTCTACAGTATTTGGGGTGATCACCTACATCATTAATGATGCTAGGAATGCAGAGTTTGATGATTGTCGTCTATATAATAAAAAAGGCCCGGGGGGAAACCAGGGCCTTTGCTTAGTGAAGATTAACCACGATACTTAGAAACTGGAATCTTGATCGGAAAGGCTGAAAGACCTTTCTGATGAGCGAAGATTCGCTTACCCTTTACAGTAATAAAAGGGCGATAAATAGTGATATACTCTTCGTTACTGGCGTTTGTAATACTCATGTATAGGTACCTTTAAAGTTTCGCTGTTGACAAAACCTAAGGTAAGCGTATACTCACAACCGCCAAGTTTTTCGTATTCGCTTACGATAGGAGAAGCCAGCGACAGCGGTTCGCTGGCTTTTTCGTTATCTTTTAACATTTTTTCTCATCCACGTTTCAGCTGCCTGCAAGCTAACCCCGAATGTTATGCTAACGTCCTCAGCATTCATCGCTGGAGAGACTAATCTTGCATCTATAAGGAAATGGCTGGCAAAGACATCTGCTTGCCACTCACTGTCCTCATAAATTTTGTGTCCACCATTGCTCTTACTGCGAGCGTATGCTCCTTGATTGCGGTGCATAATCAGATGACCAATTTCGTGTGCAACAGTAAATCGAGCATGATTTTCTCCACTACAGAGGGCATCATAAACAGACTGCTGCAAAACAATCTTGTTTTTGTCTGGGTAAGTCACTGCGTACCGTTTAGGCAACTCGTGATCTTCCACAATTTCAAGGTCGATGCTTTCTGAGGCCATAAGACCTTCTAGCAATACATCCAGTCTCAGATATGTATGATTCGATATCTGAAGAACATCCCTCAAACGCTGCGCATAAGATTTAATCATGTCATTGCTGAGAGGTGAAACGCGATGGCCAAGTTCTCGTTTCGCAATAGTCATCATCTAGTCCTTTAACATTTTGTTGAGTTTATCAAGCTGTTCAGGACTCAGATCTTTGAACTTACGGGCAAAGACAAGCATCAATTCTTTATTCTGATCCTCTGCATCGGACATATCGACTTTCAGCGATGGTTGAGAAATCTCAGCCTGTTTCCTAAGGTCGCTGGCTTCTTGACCACTTAATCCGAATACAGCAGCTACTGAATTTACTAATGAGTCAGGTATGGCTCGCTTACCTAATTCAATGGCTGACAAGTAAGCTGAGCTCACCCCCAACATATCAGCCATATTCTTGAGTACCATACCCCGGTCTATTCTCAGTTTTCTGAGAGCTTTACCAAAGCTAGTTACCATGTTGTGCCTCCTACAAGTCCTGCTTACTTTATACTGAAAGCCAAACTCAAAATCAACAAAATCTGTAGAAATTTTTAAGCTCAACGTGTGCACTTAATTTACAAATTTTTTTCTCCAAGTGCAATGCTTAACCCAAAATAACTATATATTGTATGTGCGTTGGTTTTTGTGTCTGCATATAGTTCACTCTCAACCACCATCTTTCAGAACCAAGCATTGTGTTTATAGCAGTTCCGGGGAAGAAGAACGGAGAGGTTGGTGATGTGGATGTGATTATTTTTTGAACAGCTCGGAGTTAGGGGGAATTCATCCTAAGTGTACGATTTTTCAGTTTTGTAGGAAAATGTGACTTATTACTATACCCATGACAATTTTGCTGCCGACGGTATAATCAAAAAAACTAAGGAGGGGGTAGCGTGCAAAAAAACTTGTTACAACTTTGCTACGAAGGGGAGTGTGGCGAAAATTACATTCGTAGTATGAACGAAAAAGGACAACTTTTTGTTTCACTCTCGGACGTTTTGAAGACTCTTTCAGCAGAAAACAGAAAGCTTGATGGTAAAACATCCCAAAGTCTTATCACTGTTCTTAAAGCAGTAATTAAGACGCTAGATCCAGATGAATTCAGAAACGTCCCTCTTATTGTAGATGGCGAGACAATTTCTGAAACTTTCCTCACTGAGCCAGGTTTATACAGGGTCCTTGCTCAAGATACGACGGCAGCAGGGAAAAAATTCCAACGTTGGCTCTTTCATAGTGTTCTGCCCTCAATTCGCGAGTTTGGGGTTTATCCGCCCCCTCCTAAGCAGGAACGTTCGGAACTGAGTGCTTTCGCAAATAGTCTTCAGCAAACAGTTCAAGCTTTAGTGATGGAGATTGAAAGGCGCGAAGAACTCGAGAGCCGGGTAAACCAGGTTGAACTAAAAGTTAACTCGTTAGAAAGTTTAAGGGATTTATCAAAATTCAGGAGTGTTCCGCAACGTCTGTTAGAACTTGAGCTTGAGGGATACTCTGTCGAGGAGATCTGGCAGTGGTGTGAGAAACTACGTAGCGAAACTGGTGCCGAGAAGATTAAATGTCCTTCAGGGATTAATATCAACACTTGCTATCCATTGGCTCTGGTTGATGAAGCAATCACACTTTATCAAAAAGTTATCGAGGCAAGAATTCGGCCTTGAGCTAATGAGTGACAAAAAAGCCCGCATCAGCGGGCTTTTTTGTCACTCGGGAGCCGCGGCTCCTTTGCGTATCCTTTTTTGTCCCCTCACCGTCTGGTCGGTGTCTTGCTGAGACTGCTAACTTCCTGTTATTGCTAGCGATGTCCTATCACTGTCCAATCATGATTGGGGGCTGGCGGAGTCTGAATTTGTATGTTATATCTATGTTTTAATTGGTTATTTATTTAAGTTGTTTTTGTTTGTATACCTAAGCGTATACCAATAGCGGGGTGCAATACTTATTGAACTTTAAAAAAATCACGCTAAATAGGTCTTCTATATTCAAAAAAACTCTTTTTTCAATAAATTGTTCACACTGTTCACTTTGGATTTTTACCATTCAAAATCAAGGAAATAGAAGTTAACTGTACGGTGAAGAGTGAACAGATAACTCTACATTCTTGTGCCAGCAAAAATAAAACCCGGCATCAGCCGGGTTAGTTGTAATTATTTGATTGTTGGCTCATCGCACTTGGGTAGCCAGTCTGCATTACTTTCCTCTTTTAAAGTGAGGTTAGTCTGCATTCCCTGATTAGTTCGCCGTTTCTCATAATGTAGCCCGTACTCCTTCAGCATGACTGGCAACCCTTTGCCAAACATCGTAAGACTCAGGGTGTTTTTATATCCATTAGCCTCCATGTATACGAGGTAGGCATGGTAAAGGTAGGTACGTGGCTGGCGTGGGACAATATTGGCGTTCCCCATAAACATGCCGTTGGTGTCAGGTAATGCCTCAAGATAGCCACAAAAATCAAATGCTGGATCAGCATCACGCTTGATGGTGAGAGCCTCATCAGAATTCTGCTGCGACTGAAGCAATGTTCTGGCGCTCATCGGATCGCTGAAACGCTGCATGAGCTGGCGAACAATCACAGCCAGTTCTCGTGCAATTTTATCTTTCAGCTGCGGATCGCGTTCTTCCGGTGCTATCTGCTCAGGAAAATGCAGAATAACTCTCCTGCGGGACACACCACCACTGCGATCAGTGAAGCGCATAGGATTATTATTTACGGCGTAAGCGTGCAGTGAGAACCGTATTGACGAAGTGAAGCTGGTCAGGCAGGCAGAGTAACCCGCCACGGGAGCAGAGCACCCACCCGGTTCACAGGCCAGTCGGCGATGACATCAAGTACATGATGCAGATAGCGTTCCGGATCCACGCCGTTTAATTTGCACGTCCCGATAAGACTGTACAGTGACGCACCGCGCTCACCACCATGATCCGAGCCGAAGAACAGCCAGTTTTTTCTCCCCAGACTGACCAGTCGTAGGGCGTTTTCGGCAATGTTATTATCCACCTCCACCCAGCCATCTTCTGCATAGCGGGTCAGCGCCGGCCACTGGTTCAGCGCATACCCGAACGCCTTCGCCAGTTCTGAGTGCCTTGAGAGGGTTTTCTGTTTCTCCCGCAGCCACCCCTCCAGTGACGCCAGCAGCGGCAGCACTTTTTGGTGCCGGACTGCCTGCCGTTCCTCTGCTCTTTTACCTCTGAGCTCCGACTCGATGGCATACAGCTCGCCGATCCGTTTCAGCGCCTCCTCCGTCAGGGCTGACGGGGTACGGACGTGAACATCGTGGATTTTTCGGCGGGCATGGGCCCAGCACGCGGCTTCCTTTATATGGCCGTCGCGGTAGAGCTCGTTGAACCCGGCGTAGGCATCAGCCTGCAGTACGCCACTGAAGCCTGCAAGATGGGTCTGAGGGTGGATACCTTTTCTGTCCGGGCTGTAAGCGAACCACACTGCGGGGGCCAGCGCTGATCCGGCGTTGCGGTCGTCTCGAACGTACGTCCATAAGCGCCCGGTCTTCGTCTTCTTATTGCCCGGCAACAGCACCGGGACAGGCGTATCGTCAGCATGGAGTTTGCCGTCGGTCAGGACATAGTGCTGAAGGGCTTCATCCAGCGGTGCCAGCAGACGACAACACGCATCCACCCAGCCCGACAGTACAGAACGACTCAACACTACACCCTGGCGGGCATAGATCTCCGACTGGCGATACAGCGGTGTGTGCTCTGCATACTTTGAGGTCAGCACTCGGGCCAGCAGCCCCGGTCCGGCGATCCCCCGTTCGATGGGGCGCGAAGGAGCCGGGGCCTGAACGATGCGATCGCACCGACGGCAGGCATGCTTTTCACGGACTGTCCGGATAACCCGGAAGGCGCTGCGCATCAGCTCCAGCTGTTCGGCGGCATCCTCACCCAGGTAACTCAGCGAACCACCGCACTCCGGGCAACACGGCTCAGTCGGCAGCAGCCGCTTCTCATCCCGTGGGAGTGACTCAGGGAACGGTTTGCGGGTGCGGGTCTGACGCAGCGGGCGCTGCACTGCCGGGTCATCCACCCGGCCGGTCAGCGTATCGCTTTCCTGCTGCAGCAGGTTCAGGTCAGCTTCCATTTGCGCGATACGGCGAGATACCTTTTCGGAACGACTGCCGAAGTTCATCCGGCGCAGCTTATCCAGTTGCGCCTGCAGATGGTCTATTTCGCGTTCCCGGTTGCTCAGCTTTTCCTGCAGGGCGTGGATCAACGCTTCCTGTTCGGCCAGGCGCTGTTTCAGCAGAAGGATGTCGTCAGAAGAGGTATCGTTCATAATCCTGTATTTTACCAGGCTTATTCTGCGACAACCAGGATAAAGAGCGCTACAACATGGTCAGGGATGTCAGTAACCGCTTTGGCTGTCGCCAGTCGATACCTTCCATCAGCATCGCCAGTTGCGCCGGCGTCAGGAACACTTTGCCATCGCGGGCTGAGGGCCAGGCGAAGCGACCACGTTCCAGTCGCTTTGTCAGCAGGCACAGACCATCGCCGGTGGACCAGAGCAGTTTTACCTGACTGCCGCTGCGTCCCCGGAAGATGAAGACGTGGCCGGACATCGGGTCATCTTTCAGCGCGGTCTGCACCTTTGCGGCGAGGCCATTGAAGCCGTTGCGCATATCGGTGATACCGGCAACCAGCCAGATTTTTGTGCCTGCGGGAAGATTTATCATACCGGCCCCCGCATCAGTTCGCGCAGGACAGTGCTCATGAGTTCAGCAGAGGGATGAGTCAGTGTTATTTCTCCTCCCCGACATTTTATGTGGCAGGTAGCGGGAGGAGAGCAGGATGGTAGTTCGAAGGTTGGGAGAGAAGAGCCCGCCTGAAGCTGCACGGGTATCAGGGCAGGAAGCGACGATGAGTTTTTTCGGGGCCGACAGACCCGCCCTTCACGCTGCCAGAGCCTTATCCATTTAAAGAGCAGGTTATCATTGACGTCATGTTTCCGGGCCAGTGCGGCAATACTGCCTTCTTCTTCAAGAGCCAGCCTGACCAGTTCCATTTTGAATTCAGGGGAATAGTGTTTCCGGGGAAGTCTTTCTTTAGCGCGCATGAGGTGTCCACCTGCAAAATAAGTGGGTGCTTAAGTTACAGGATCCTGGATTCGGGACCAGACGGTACTCAGACGACGCTTAC
>NZ_JAOWCD010000055.1:0-4819 GCF_030337175.1 Citrobacter sp. Ca225
TGAATCGCCACGGGTTTAACAGACACCTCAGAGTCATTTAAGATGGCTTAAAGAGAGGTGCCCATGAGCGGTAAGCGTTATCCCGAAGAGTTTAAAATTGAAGCAGTCAAACAGGTTGTTGATCGCGGTTATTCTGTTGCCAGCGTTGCAACACGTCTCGATATCACCACCCACAGCCTTTACGCCTGGATAAAGAAGTACGGTCCAGATTCTTCCACTAATAAAGAAGAGTCAGATGCTCAGGCCGAGATCCGCCGTCTCCAGAAAGAGCTGAAGCGGGTTACCGACGAACGGGACATATTAAAAAAAGCCGCGGCGTACTTCGCAAAGCTGTCCGACTGAGGTACGCCTTTATCCGTGACAACACCTGTTGCTGGCCTGTTCGCCTGCTCTGTCGGGTGCTGGATGTTCATCCCAGTGGTTTTTACGCCTGGCTTCAGCAGCCGCATTCACAACGCCATCAGGCAGACCTGAGGCTGACAGGGCAGATTAAACAGTTCTGGCTGGAATCGGGATGCGTCTATGGTTATCGCAAAATCCATTTGGATCTGCGGGACAGCGGGCAACAGTGCGGAGTGAACAGAGTCTGGCGACTGATGAAACGTGTCGGGATAAAGGCTCAGGTCGGATACCGGAGCCCGCGGGCACGTAAAGGCGAGGCCAGTATCGTGTCGCCCAACAGGCTCCAGCGACAGTTCAATCCGGATGCTCCGGATGAGAGTTGGGTAACGGACATAACCTACATCAGGACCCACGAAGGCTGGCTGTATCTTGCCGTGGTTGTTGATCTGTTCTCACGCAAAATTATCGGCTGGTCCATACAATCCCGGATGACAAAGGACATTGTCCTGAACGCACTGCTGATGGCTGTATGGCGGCGTAATCCCCAAAAACAGGTGCTGGTTCATTCGGATCAGGGCAGTCAGTACACAAGCCATGAGTGGCAGTCGTTCCTGAAATCACACGGCCTGGAGGGCAGCATGAGCCGTCGCGGTAACTGCCATGATAATGCGGTTGCAGAAAGCTTTTTCCAGTTGTTGAAACGTGAACGGATAAAGAAAAAAATCTACGGAACGCGGGAAGAAGCCCGCAGCGATATTTTTGATTACATCGAAATGTTTTATAACAGTAAGCGTCGGCATGGTTCTAGCGAACAGATGTCACCGACAGAATATGAAAACCAGTATTATCAACGGCTCGGAAGTGTCTAGATTATCCGTGGCGATTCATACAGGGCTATCGAGGAATTCTCTGTTAACAGAATACTCATCGCTTCCATCCCAAAAAAACAGTGAGTTCCGTAATCCAACTATGCTGAGTTGAGCCAGTCTTTCGGTTGTCGTCAAAAAGAAGTGCGGGGGCTGGTAAAGAGTATCCTCTCTTGTGAGATAGCCGAGATGCTTTTCTGTGATGAGAAAGGGCTTTCCAGTGAAGATCCTGTCGATGTAGAGCCTTACGGCTTCTGCTTCAAATTCTTCATGATATGGTTTGAAGAACAATGTCCTTGCCAGCAATTCATGGTAGAGGTGTATAAGCGGAAGCTCTTCGAATCCGCGATATGTATCAATATCCAGCCACTTCTTCACCTCTCTCGTATGCTCAACTGACCAGTTTTTCATAACGACCTCCAACATGCATTAGACTTAATGTATGTAGCTAACGTAATCGACATGTTAAAGAAAGACCAATGAAATGAGTTCAGATGCCATCAGGAAGTTGAACCAAGAAGTTTGATATTTTTTGATACAGTTTGCTAACGGACTATTTTCAGGGGTTTATGCCGTTACGATTTATGGTTCCTTTATAGAACCAAAGGTAAAATCAGAAACAACAGTTATCTAGAAAATTCAATCAAATAGATATCTAGTTACAGGGACGCCAGCTTCTAAGGCGGCTTCATAGTCTGGCGTTTAGCCTTTCTTTAACACCATTGAGATATGCTGGAGTCCTCCTGAACACCAGACAAGCCACGCCAATTCTTTGGTTTATAAAAAACGAGATCTGGTCCAGATTCAGACTTGCAGGCATGTTCAACTTGTTTTGCGCCATGTCCTACGTAGTATCTTCCTGTCAATAAAACATTGGCTCTACGCGAGCCATTTATTCAAGGAATGAATATGTACGTTCTGGCACTGATTTTCGCCCTTTCCAATAACACAACGAAAAGTGAAGTGATTGGCGCGTTTAGCGATCTGGCGCAATGCGAGACGGCATCACTGGCCTATTCGTCAAAGACAAAATGCTATTTTATTGACCCGCAAAAAGGCATGCTGGAAGTGGATAATATAAACACGCAACGTTTACACAAAAAATAATCCACTTATTCAACAACCACTTTGACTTTCGGCTTCGACAAAATAATTTTTATCAGTTCGGTGAAGTTAACCGGTTTAAAGAAATAGTACCCCTGCTGGAAGGTAATATCGTTACGGTTCAGGTAGTCAACCTGCGCCTTTGTTTCCACGCCTTCCGCGACGATACTTAGCGACAGTTTTCGCGCTAAATCCAGCACACAGTCAAGAATCCGGGTGGAATCTTCTTCCATGCTGACTCGCGCCACAAAGCTTTGATCGACCTTAATGTAATCAATGTGTAGATCATGAAGATAAGAAAGTCCGGAATAACCGGTGCCAAAATCATCCAGAGCGATGACAAAACCATTTTCGTGCAGAACGTTGAGCGTCTGTACCAGGTGCTCATCGACATGCAAAGGTTCACGCTCGGTCACTTCGAGCACCAGATTCAAATCTTTTCGGCTGAACCGCGCCTTAAAGTTCAGACACTCGTCGACAAAGGTCGGAGCGGTAATATGAGAGGCGCTGAAGTTAATACCGACATGAAAACCTTCTGGCAACTTCGTGGCGATAGCATTCATATGGGTAACCACTTGTTCCATCAAACTTTGCGTCAGAGGAATAATCAAACCTGACTTTTCCGCTAGCGGAATAAATGACGCCGGGGAAATATATCCGGCTTTCGGATGTTTCCACCTCGCCAGCACTTCAACGCCCCGTAACGTCCCTTCCCGGCCATTCACCACGGGCTGATAAAAAGGCACGATTTCTCCCTTGAGAATTGCTCTGCGCAGCGCTTCTTCCGGTGTGGTGCTTTTATTTAAATACTTAATCAGGCCATACGCGGCAAAACAAGACATGAGAAAAATGAAGATTAGCATCCCCATCCCCTGACTGATGAGTCTTTGCAGGCTAAACACGGGCGGTAAATTATAACGTATTGTGAAGGGGTAACGTTTGGATCCTACCTGTCCGAACTCCTGGCCTGTATCGTTGACGGTCGCCACATCACCGGACAGCCCCAGGATCGCCTTCCCTACCATTAATGAATAATTCGCCTCTTTCAGCGGCGTGCGCAGTGAATCACGAATATGCTGATCGCTGATGGTGATGACAATTCGGCTCCCGGCAAGTTGATTCTGATATAACAAAACCGGTCGTCTGTTAACCGCATTATTTGCTGGCGCGAGTTGCAGCGTTGTATCCGGTATTTCAGAAAGATAAGAAAGTAGCATGCGATTACCCGGCAGCGAGGAGCACCATATTTTGCCTTCGCGGTAGATTAAAATGGTCCGAAGATGAGGCTGTAGCGCGGCTTCCGTCCCTAAGGAAGGTGCGAATAAGTCCGAGATGTGAGATCATCGTGTTGTAACCTGAACCCAGAATGAGTAACCGGATGAGCCAGCAACTGACTTTTGCCGACAGTGAGTTTTCCAGTAAACGCCGCCAGACCCGCAAAGAAGTTTTCCTTGGCAGAATGGATGACTTGCTTCCCTGGGACAAATTACTTGGCGTTATCGAGCCTGTGTATCCCAAGGCCGGTAATGGTCGCAGGCCCTATCCGCTGGAAACCATGCTGCGTATTCACTGCATGCAGCAATGGTACAACCTGAGCGATGAGGCCATGGAAGATGCCCTCTATGAAATCGCCTCCATGCGCCAATTTGCTCGCCTGTCACTGGATAAAGCCATTCCAGACCGCACTACCATCATGAATTTCCGGCATTTGCTGGAGCAGCATGAACTGGCCCGCAAAATCTTCAGTACCGTTAATCACTGGCTAGCAGAGTGTGGCGTTCTAATGACCCAGGGCACCTTGGTGGATGCCACCATCATTCAAGCCCCCAGCTCTACCAAAAACAAACACAACAGCCGTGATGAAGACATGCACCAGACCAAGAAAGGTAACCAGTGGTACTTCGGCATGAAAGCGCACATTGGCGTGGACGCCAAAAGTGGCCTGACCCACAGTCTGGTGACCACGGCGGCTAACGAGCACGACCTCAATCAGGTTGGCAAGTTACTGCATGGCGATGAAGAATTTATCTCAGCCGATGCTGGTTATCAGGGGGCCGAAAAGCGCGATGAGCTCAGCGATGTCAGCGCAGACTGGCTTATCGCCAAGCGTCCCGGCAAAGTGAATGCATTGAAGCAACACCCGCGCAAGAACAAGCTGGCCATCCGTTACGAATACCTGAAAGCGAGTATCCGAGCGAAGGTTGAGCATCCATTTCGGATAGTAAAATGTCAGTTTGGTTTCGTCAAAGCCAGGTACAAGGGGCTGGCTAAAAATGACAGTCAACTGGCGATGTTATTCACCCTGGCGAACCTGGTTCGAGTTGACCAATTGATACGGGCACAGGCGAGATCTACCTGAAATGAGGAAATTAGCCTGAAACAGGGCCAAAATCAGCCACGAAGAGACGATTTTGGGCTGAAAATTGGAAAATTGAGCCACAGGACGTCGATAAAGGACGGTTTGGGGCGTCATATCGGGAGCTGCGGACCACTTAATCGCAACTTCC
>NZ_JAOWCD010000056.1:0-33914 GCF_030337175.1 Citrobacter sp. Ca225
TGAATCGCCACGGGTTTAACAGACACCTCAGAGTCATTTAAGATGGCTTAAAGAGAGGTGCCCATGAGCGGTAAGCGTTATCCCGAAGAGTTTAAAATTGAAGCAGTCAAACAGGTTGTTGATCGCGGTTATTCTGTTGCCAGCGTTGCAACACGTCTCGATATCACCACCCACAGCCTTTACGCCTGGATAAAGAAGTACGGTCCAGATTCTTCCACTAATAAAGAAGAGTCAGATGCTCAGGCCGAGATCCGCCGTCTCCAGAAAGAGCTGAAGCGGGTTACCGACGAACGGGACATATTAAAAAAAGCCGCGGCGTACTTCGCAAAGCTGTCCGACTGAGGTACGCCTTTATCCGTGACAACACCTGTTGCTGGCCTGTTCGCCTGCTCTGTCGGGTGCTGGATGTTCATCCCAGTGGTTTTTACGCCTGGCTTCAGCAGCCGCATTCACAACGCCATCAGGCAGACCTGAGGCTGACAGGGCAGATTAAACAGTTCTGGCTGGAATCGGGATGCGTCTATGGTTATCGCAAAATCCATTTGGATCTGCGGGACAGCGGGCAACAGTGCGGAGTGAACAGAGTCTGGCGACTGATGAAACGTGTCGGGATAAAGGCTCAGGTCGGATACCGGAGCCCGCGGGCACGTAAAGGCGAGGCCAGTATCGTGTCGCCCAACAGGCTCCAGCGACAGTTCAATCCGGATGCTCCGGATGAGAGTTGGGTAACGGACATAACCTACATCAGGACCCACGAAGGCTGGCTGTATCTTGCCGTGGTTGTTGATCTGTTCTCACGCAAAATTATCGGCTGGTCCATACAATCCCGGATGACAAAGGACATTGTCCTGAACGCACTGCTGATGGCTGTATGGCGGCGTAATCCCCAAAAACAGGTGCTGGTTCATTCGGATCAGGGCAGTCAGTACACAAGCCATGAGTGGCAGTCGTTCCTGAAATCACACGGCCTGGAGGGCAGCATGAGCCGTCGCGGTAACTGCCATGATAATGCGGTTGCAGAAAGCTTTTTCCAGTTGTTGAAACGTGAACGGATAAAGAAAAAAATCTACGGAACGCGGGAAGAAGCCCGCAGCGATATTTTTGATTACATCGAAATGTTTTATAACAGTAAGCGTCGGCATGGTTCTAGCGAACAGATGTCACCGACAGAATATGAAAACCAGTATTATCAACGGCTCGGAAGTGTCTAGATTATCCGTGGCGATTCACCTTGGTCCGTAATGATACTGAGGTCATTCTATCATTGTTTGGTTGTCTGACTCGAAGACGGAAATAGTAGATACAGTGACGCTGGTAGAGATAGGTGACAACTGGGAGTTTGTGGCTGCTGGATAGCTGAATCATATGTCTGTATGCCCTGAGAGGGTTACACAGTGGGTTACAGTAAGTAACTCTGCAAGAAGGCTTGAAGCCGCATCCCTTGGGATTCAGTTAGTTAGAATACTTTAAGAAGTGTCATGGAGCGGGCGAAGGGAATCGAACCCTCGTATAGAGCTTGGGAAGCTCTCGTTCTACCATTGAACTACGCCCGCTTTGGAGTGCGTAAGGCATTATAAACCTTACGCTCTTGTTGGCAAGGGACAGACCAGCTGACTGGCGATTAATTCACCGTCAGCACTTCGGTTTGCTGCCCTGCGGCGGCAGGTAACGCAGCGGGTCGATGGCCGTCGCACGGTAGCGAATCTGGAAGTGCAACCGCACCGAGGCCGCATCAGTACTGCCCATCGTGGCGATTTTCTGTCCCGCCTTCACACTTTGCCCGTTATTCACCAGCATCGTGTCGTTGTGAGCGTAGGCGGTAATGTAATCTTCACTGTGTTTGATCATAATG
Source organism: Citrobacter sp. Ca225 (assembly GCF_030337175.1). Classification (NCBI taxonomy): domain Bacteria; kingdom Pseudomonadati; phylum Pseudomonadota; class Gammaproteobacteria; order Enterobacterales; family Enterobacteriaceae; genus Citrobacter; species Citrobacter sp. Ca225. The sequence continues at coordinate 1,853 of NZ_JAOWCD010000056.1, forward strand.
AGATTACCGTAGCCCCGCAGTTGGTTGCCCACGTAGACCACCTTCCCTGCCCCGGCGGCATAAACCGGCGTACCGCGGGCAGCGGAAATGTCGATCCCCTTATTCCCTCCATCCGCAGTGGAATAAGGCAGGATCACCTTACCGCTGGCAGGCCACTGCCAACAACGTTGCCCTACCGGTGGCCAGGACGATTGCGGCACGGAAGAAGACGGTCTCGCGGAGGCTGTTTTGGTAGACGACTTTTTAGTGGATTTCGATGAGGCCGTTTTCGAACCACCGAGCTTCAGCTTTTGCCCAACTTCAATGGTGTACGGCGGCGAAATGCCGTTCAGACGCGCAAGGTCTTTGACGCTGGTGCCTGTCGTGCGTGAAATACGGTAAAGGGTATCTCCCCGTTTGACGGTATAAACGGCGCCAGAATCAGACGATTTGCTCCCCGAGCAGCCCACGACAAGCAATCCCGCACAAAGCAGCATGACAATACCCAGACTATTTTTCTTCAGGCGTCCTGCGCTCAAAACCGTTCCTCGCAATATTCACAGACGCCATATGATAGCAGCCATAATCCGGATGCCAAATTTATTGAATCGGTTAGTCCCCTCATGGACCGCCTGATAAACGCTATCACCGCCACTTACCGTGTATCACAATGAGTTGATTAAACTCATAATGATACGCAAAGTGCTCATCGTCAAAGGTCGGATCCCTCTCCCGACAGACCATATTATTATCTCCGTCACACTTCCCTTTTCTCACGGCGCAACTTTGCGCTTCTGGCGTAATTCTTGCCTGATTTAACGGTTGTTCAGGAACCGAATTGTTAAATCAAGGGGACGTTTATGGATGCGCGGGAAGCAACCGCTACCGGAGAGTCATGCATGCGCGTGGATGCCATCGCTAAAGTGACCGGGCGGGCTCGATATACTGATGATTACATGATGGCGGGCATGTGTTATGCCAAATACGTTCGCAGTCCGATTGCCCACGGTTACGCCACCAGCATCAACTGTGACGAGGCGAAAAGCCTGCCCGGTGTACTGGCCGTGTTTACCTGGGAAGATGTACCGGATATTCCCTTCGCCACGGCAGGGCACGCCTGGACGCTGGATGAGAACAAACGTGACACCGCCGACCGTTTTCTGTTGACCCGCCACGTACGCCATCATGGCGATGCGGTCGCGATTGTTGTGGCAAGGGACGCGTTAACCGCAGAGAAAGCGGCCTTACTGGTGAATGTGGAATGGGAAAAACTCCCGGTGATCACCACGCCAGAAGCGGCTCTGGCGGATGATGCTGTCCCTATTCACCCAGGCGGTAATTTGCTCAATCGCAGTGAAATGACCACCGGGAATGTCCTGCAGACCATTGATGCCGCTGATTACCAACTCCAGGGACATTACCAGACGCCGGTGATTCAACATTGCCATATGGAAAGCGTCACTTCATTGGCCTGGATGGAAGATGACTCGCGAATCTCCATCGTCTCCAGCACGCAGATCCCACACATCGTACGCCGGGTCGTGGGCCAGGCATTGGGCATTCCGTGGTCATGCGTGCGGGTTATCAAACCTTACGTCGGCGGCGGATTTGGAAACAAGCAGGATGTGCTGGAAGAACCCATGGCCGCTTTCCTGACGCGCAAACTGGGCGGTATTCCAGTGAAAGTCTCTCTCAGCCGTGAAGAATGTTTTCTCGCTTCCCGTACCCGCCATGCGTTCACGATGGATGGACAGATAGGGCTCAATCGCGACGGCACGTTGCAAGGCTATCGTCTGGATGTTCTGTCAAATACTGGCGCTTACGCCTCACACGGGCACTCCATCGCCTCGGCGGGCGGCAACAAAGTGGCCTATCTCTATCCCCGTAGCGCATACGCTTACCGTTCCACCACCTGCTATACCAATCTTCCTTCCGCTGGCGCGATGCGCGGCTACGGCGCGCCGCAGGTGATCTTTGCCGTAGAATCGATGCTGGATGACGCCGCAACGGCGCTGGGTCTCGATCCGGTCGAGGTTCGGTTGCGCAATGCTGCCTGCGAAGGCGACACGAACCCGATTACCGGCAAACGCATCTACAGCGCGGGGCTCCCGGAATGCCTGCAAAAAGGCCGCGCGCTGTTTGAGTGGGACGCCCGTCGCGCTGAATGTCTGCACCAGCAAGGCAACATCCGCCGGGGCGTCGGCGTCGCCTGTTTTAGTTATACCTCCAACACCTGGCCGGTCGGCGTGGAGATCGCTGGTGCCCGTCTGCTGATGAATCAGGACGGAACGATCAACGTGCAGAGCGGAGCCACGGAAATCGGTCAGGGGGCGGATACCGTTTTCTCACAGATGGTGGCGGAAACTCTCGGCGTACCGGTCAGCGATGTGCACGTTATTTCCACCCAGGATACCGACATTACCCCCTTCGACCCTGGCGCCTTCGCCTCTCGCCAAAGCTATGTCACCGCACCGGCACTGCGCAAGGCAGCACTTCAACTGCGCGATAAGATCCTTCTTCACGCTGCCGACATGCTGCATCAGTCCGTCATGAGCCTGACGCTGACGGCAGGCCACATCGTCCTTATCGATCGCCCGGACTCACCGTTGCTGTCCTTAAAAGAGCTGGCGATGGATGCGTTTTATCATCCGGAGCGCGGCGGTCAGTTGTCTGCGGAATGCTCGGTGAAAACCACCACTAACCCACCGGCGTTTGGCTGCACGTTTGTCGATCTGAGCGTCGATATCGCCCTGTGCAAGGTCACCATCAACCGCATCCTCAATGTCCACGATTCCGGCCATATTCTGAACCCTCAACTGGCGGAAGGTCAGGTGCATGGCGGGATGGGAATGGGCATTGGCTGGTCGCTGTTTGAAGAGATGATCATCGATGGGGAAAGTGGTCTGGTGCGTAACCCGAATCTCCTTGATTACAAAATGCCGACCATGCCTGACCTGCCGCAACTGGAGAGCGCATTCGTTGAAACGCAGGAGCCGCAGTCGGCGTATGGACATAAATCCCTCGGCGAGCCGCCCATTATTCCTGTTGCTGCCGCCATTCGTAACGCAGTGAAAATGGCCACAGGCGTTGCAATTGATACGTTGCCACTGACGCCAAAACGGTTATATGCGGAGTTCCACCAGGCTGGCTTGATTTGAGGATATGATCATGTTTGACTTTGCTTCTTATCATCGCGCTTCAGACATTGCCGGGGCTGTCAGCCTGCTGGCGCGCTATCCGCAGGCGAAACTGCTCGCCGGCGGAACCGACGTACTGATCCAACTTCATCATCACAATGCGCGTTACCGTCATATCGTCGATATCCATGATCTGCCCGAATTACGAGGCATTACCCTGTCGAAGGAAGAAAGGCTGCGTATCGGTTCCGCCACCACCTTTAGCGAGATTATCGAGCATCCCGTCGCGCAACGACATCTGCCAGCCCTGTGTGCGGCAGCTACCTCCATCGCCGGACCGCAAATCCGTAATGTCGCGACCTACGGCGGGAATATCTGTAATGGCGCAACCAGCGCAGACTCGGCGACGCCAACGCTGATTTATGACGCCACGCTTGAGATCGCCTCGCCAAAAGGGGTGCGTTTTACCAGCATCAACGGTTTTCACACCGGCCCCGGAAAAGTCGCTCTTGAGCAAGATGAAATCCTTGTCGCCTTTCATTTCCCACCGCAGCCGAGGGCGCATACTGGCAGCGCGCATTTTAAATATGCCATGCGCGATGCGATGGACATCTCGACCATTGGTTGTGCGGCACGATGCCAACTGGATAACGGCGGTTTTAAAGAACTTCGTCTGGCATTCGGCGTTGCGGCTCCGACGCCAGTTCGCTGTCAGCATGCGGAGAGCGTGGCGCAAAATGCGCCATTGACCCACCAGACGCTGGACGCGATCGCCGAATCCGTTCTGCAGGACGTCGCCCCGCGATCTTCCTGGCGGGCAAGTAAGGAATTTCGTCTGCATCTCATCCAGACGATGACCCGGAAAGTGGTTACTGAAGCCGTTGTCGCGGCGGGAGGAAAGCTGCAATGAATGACACTAACCGAATCACGCTGGAATGCGTCATTAATGATCACCCTTTTCAGCTCAGCATCATGCCGGGGATGCCGCTCTCTGAACTCCTGCGCGAACAAGGGTTGTTGAGCGTCAAACAGGGATGCTGTGTCGGTGAATGCGGAGCCTGTACGGTGCTGGTTGACGGTACGGCCATCGACAGTTGCCTGTACCTTGCCGCGTGGGCAGCCGGAAAACAGATCCGTACCCTGGAAGGTGAATCGGCTGGCAGTCAGCTCTCGCGTGTTCAGATGGCTTATGCGACATCCGGTGCCGTGCAGTGTGGTTTTTGCACGCCGGGTCTGATTATGGCGACCACCGCATTGCTGGCAAAACCGCGGGAAAAACCATTAACCATTCTGGAGATCCGTCGTGGTCTGGCGGGGAATTTGTGCCGTTGTACTGGCTATCAGATGATTGTCGATACCGTCCAGCGCTGCACTGAGCCTGAATAATTAACACCGCATCCTTCAGGCTGCCTCCGGGTCAGTAGCGTTCACATACTCGCCCCCTGATGCAACCTGAACGCGGTTGTGCGTTGAGTTATGCGTTCAGCAGCTCGTACTTTTTAATTTTGCGATAAAGCGTGGCAATCCCAATGCCTAACTCATCCGCCACCTGTTTTTTGTTGGAGTGGCGAGATAGCGCTTCGCGAATCATCTGCTTTTCCATCTCTTCCAGCGCGGTTCCGCCGGTATCCTCAGACAGCAACTGCGCCGCATGAGCGACCGCTCCAACGGATTCCGGCGCTTTACCGTTGTTGATCAGATTTGGCGGTAAAAGCGTACTGTCGATCACCTCGCCTGAAGGGACCACGTTGACCAGATATTCCATCAGGTTGCTTAATTCACGCAGATTTCCCGGCCACTGATGGTGTCTGAGCAGGGTCACCACATCCGGTGCAATCCCCGGATAGACCAGCCCTAAACGGCGAGTATGCAGATGTAGGAAATAGTGCACCAGTAGCTCAATATCATCCTGTCGTTCACGTAGCGGGGGCAGAGTCAGTGGGATGACGTTCAGTCGATAGAACAGATCTTCACGGAATTTGCCTTCGGCGATAAACTGCCCGAGGTTCTGATTGGTAGCTGAAATAATGCGGATGTCGACCTGAACCGGACTGCTCGCGCCAAGCGGCAACACTTCCCTCGCTTCAATCGCCCTGAGCAGTTTAGCCTGTAGCATCAAGGGCATATCGCCAATTTCATCGAGAAACAGCGTTCCACTGTTTGCCGCCTGAATCAGGCCCGTTTTCCCATTGGCGGAGGCGCCGGTGAATGCGCCTTTAACATAGCCAAACAGTTCACTTTCCAGCAACTGTTCCGGTATCGCCGCGCAGTTGATGGCGATAAACGGTTTATTGCGTCGATCGCTGAGTTTGTGAATGGCGCGCGCGACCACCTCTTTTCCGGTGCCGCTCTCCCCCACAATCATGACGCTGGACGGACTGGGGGCAATACGGCCGATCAGCCGCTTAAGCTGGCGCATAACCCGGCATTCACCCACCAGTTGTTCAATATGCGGTTCATCGGTGGCAATCGATACAGAGGAACTGGTATGCGACTGATGGAAGGCCATCAGGAATAACTGCCGTCCCTGCACATGATGCAACTGACCAATGATCAGTTCACTTTTATCATCCCAGGAGACGATATGCTGCATATGGCCGTGCGTGAAATTACTTTCAAACGTTAATGGCCGAAACCTGACCGACTTTCCCACCATATTATTCTGCACCGCACCAAGAATTTTTAACGCGGTTTGATTCGCGAACTGTACGCGGTTGTCTTCATCAATGACCAATACACCTTGATCCATATTCTCGATCATTGTCGAAAATATTTTACTGATGTTGTCACTCCCACTCTGATCTTCGAGAAGTTTTGAAACAAAAATAGTGGATATATGGCGAACATAGTCTGAAAACTCGCGCAGGTTGTCATTGATATGTTCCTGCTGTTCATGCGTTACGGCAATCAAACTGATCACTCCTACACAGCGGTCCTGCAGAATGACGGGGGTTCCCAGAAAAGCCTTCTCGCGACAGTTATCTTTGCTATCGCAGCCTTCACAGAGCGGGTCAAAGCGGGAATGCGTCACAACCTTTTCTTTTTTACTTTCCAGTACATAGCGCAACAGTCTGGAGTTACCGCTCAACGGGCGTCCGAGGTATTTCCCGTAAGCGCCGGTTCCCGCGACGCGGCAGAGGTTATCATCGACGATCTCAACTTCGAGTTGCAAAACGCTGGCAAGCATTCTGGCGAAACGCTGAATGGTAGGTTGAATCTGCATCAAAATGGACTGCGTTGTTGCAAGCACCATAGTCTTACCTTCCGGAATCACTTAAATGATTGATCATTGAAGACATTGATGGTTCGTAGAATATAAGGATACTAACTCAGACAAAATTTGCTTTGATAAAAACACAGGCTCTTTATCATTTTATAATGAAAATATGCAAGAGAAATCACATTTCTATATCAATATGAGAATCAGCGCAGTGAGTTTATCAAACTGACGGTATTTACTCTTCTTCCGGGTATTATTCTGTCAGTCAGTTCATTGACACATTGCGTTATTTATTAAGCCAAACGTTTTCGTATATTCATGACGAATTACAGATAGCTTTATTCTGTGATCAGTGCCACATATTGCCTGATGATTTCCTATTTATCCGCCGTCGGATTCATTTTGGCACGCTTATTGTTAGTCCCTGGTATATCGGTGATGCCGCTTGTCATTACCGCGAATAAGCCACCTTGCCGTCATTCCACTACCAGGACCTTACAATGAAAACTGTTAATGAGCTGATAAAGGATATCAATTCGCTGACCTCACACCTTCACGAGAAGGATTTTTTGCTTACGTGGGAACAGACGCCGGATGAACTGAAACAAGTCCTGGACGTCGCTGCTGCGCTGAAGATGCTGCGTGCCGAAAACATCGCGACCAAAGTCTTCAATAGTGGATTAGGGATTTCCGTTTTCCGCGATAACTCCACCCGTACCCGCTTTTCTTACGCGTCCGCCCTTAACCTGCTCGGCCTGGCTCAGCAGGATCTGGACGAAGGAAAATCACAAATCGCGCACGGCGAAACCGTCCGCGAAACGGCCAATATGATCTCCTTCTGCGCCGACGCCATTGGTATTCGCGACGACATGTATCTTGGTGCGGGCAACGCCTATATGCGTGAAGTCGGCGCCGCGCTGGATGACGGCTACAAACAGGGCGTGCTGCCGCAGCGTCCGGCGTTAGTTAACCTGCAATGCGATATCGACCATCCAACACAGGCGATGGCGGATTTGGCCTGGCTACGTGAACATTTTGGTTCGCTGGAAAACCTTAAGGGTAAAAAAATCGCCATGACCTGGGCCTACTCACCCAGCTACGGCAAACCCCTCTCTGTGCCACAAGGCATTATCGGTCTGATGACCCGCTTCGGTATGGACGTCACCCTGGCGCATCCGGAAGGATATGACCTGATCCCGGACGTGATTGAAGTGGCGAAAAACAATGCGAACGCGTCCGGCGGCAGCTTCCGCCAGGTCACCAGCATGGAAGAAGCCTTCAAAGATGCCGACATCGTCTATCCGAAATCATGGGCGCCTTACAAAGTGATGGAAGAACGTACCGAACTTCTGCGCGCTAACGATCACGCGGCCCTGAAAGAGCTGGAAAGACAGTGTCTTGAGCAAAACGCAAAGCATAAAAACTGGCACTGCACTGAAGAAATGATGCAACTCACCCGCGACGGCGAAGCGCTGTATATGCACTGCCTGCCCGCGGATATCAGCGGCGTCTCCTGCAAAGAAGGGGAAGTCACCGACGCCGTATTCGAAAAATACCGCATCGCAACGTACAAAGAAGCCAGTTGGAAGCCCTACATCATCGCCGCGATGATCCTCTCCCGCAAATATCCGAAGCCTGGCGTACTGCTGGAGCAGTTGTTGAAAGAAGCGCAACCGCGCGTGAAATAACCCCCTGAGCCGACCTGCCGGTCGGCTCTCCTTTCCGGAGGCCAAAAGGATAGGATATGTCCGTTTTCTCACTGAAGATCGATATTGCCGATAACCGCTTTTACAACGGTGAAACATCGCCCCTTTTTTCGCAAAAACAGGCCAAAGTGGCTCGCCAGTTCCATCAAAAGATCGCGGGCTACCATCCAACGCCCCTCTGTGCGCTGGATGACCTCGCCCAACTGTTTGGCGTGAAAAAAATCCTCGTCAAAGATGAATCAAAACGCTTCGGACTGAACGCGTTCAAGATGCTTGGCGGGGCGTATGCCATCGCCTGCCTGTTGTGTGAGAAATATCATCTTGATATTGAGACGCTCTCTTTCGAACAGCTCAAAAACACCATCGGCGAAAAAATGACGTTTGCCACCACCACCGACGGTAACCACGGTCGCGGTATTGCCTGGGCGGCACAACAACTCGGACAACATGCGGTGGTTTACATGCCGAAAGGCTCAGCGCAAGAACGCGTGGACGCCATTCTCAACCTCGGCGCGGAGTGCATTGTCACCGACATGAACTATGACGATACCGTTCGTCTGACCATGCAGCACGCCCAACAAAACGGCTGGGAAGTGGTGCAGGACACCGCGTGGGAAGGTTACACCAAAATCCCCACCTGGATTATGCAGGGCTACGCCACGCTGGCCGATGAGGCCGTTGAGCAAATGCGCGCCCTGGACGTCACACCGACCCACGTGCTGTTACAGGCTGGCGTTGGCGCCATGGCGGGCGGCGTGCTGGGCTATCTGGTCGACGTCTATGGCCCGCAAAACCTGCACAGCATTATCGTCGAACCGGACAAAGCGGACTGCATTTATCGTTCCGGCGTGAAAGGCGACATCGTCAACGTTGGGGGAGATATGGCAACCATCATGGCCGGTCTGGCCTGTGGTGAACCTAACCCGCTCGGCTGGGAAATTCTGCGCAACTGCGCCACCCAATTTATCTCCTGCCAGGACAGCGTCGCCGCGCTGGGCATGCGCGTGCTGGGTAATCCTTTTGGCAGCGACCCACGGGTGATCTCCGGCGAGTCCGGCGCCGTAGGGTTGGGCGTTCTGGCTGCTGTCCATCATCACCCACAGCGCCAGGCCCTGATGGACAAACTGGCGTTAGATAAAGATGCCGTTGTGCTGGTCATCAGTACCGAAGGCGATACCGATGTGAAGCACTACCGGGAAGTGGTCTGGGAAGGCAAACATCCGGTCGCACTGTAACCCCCTATTGGAAAACGCTCCCCAGGAGATTCGGGAGCGAACACTGGAGAAAAGTCATGGCTAAGCACATTCCTTTTAAACTGATTCTTGAAAAAGCAAACGACTACAAAGAAGACATGACGCGTTTCCTGCGCGACATGGTCGCCATTCCCAGCGAAAGCTGCGATGAAAAACGGGTTATCCATCGCATCAAACAAGAAATGGAGAAAGTCGGTTTCGATAAAGTCGAGATCGACCCGATGGGCAACATTCTGGGATACATCGGCCATGGCCCGCGCCTGGTCGCAATGGACGCGCATATCGACACGGTCGGTATCGGCAACATCAACAACTGGAATTTTGATCCCTATGAAGGGATGGAGACCGATGAACTGATCGGTGGACGCGGCACGTCTGACCAGGAAGGCGGCATGGCGTCCATGGTTTACGCCGGGAAGATCATTAAAGATCTCGGTCTGGAAGATGAGTACACGCTGCTGGTCACCGGCACGGTACAGGAAGAGGACTGCGATGGTCTGTGCTGGCAGTACATCATCGAGCAATCCGGTATCCGTCCGGAGTTTGTTGTCAGTACCGAGCCGACCGATTGCCAGGTTTATCGTGGACAGCGCGGGCGCATGGAAATACGCATTGATGTGCAGGGAGTCAGTTGTCACGGTTCCGCCCCGGAACGCGGCGATAACGCCATTTTTAAAATGGGACCAATCCTCAACGAGTTACAGGAATTGTCACAACATCTGGCTTATGACGAATTCCTCGGTAAAGGGACCTTAACCGTTTCCGAAATCTTCTTCACCTCGCCAAGCCGCTGCGCCGTGGCGGACAGTTGCGCCGTCTCCATCGACCGTCGTCTGACCTGGGGTGAAACCTGGGAAGGCGCGCTGGAAGAGATTCGCGCCCTGCCGGCTGTAAAAAAAGCCAATGCGGTGGTCTCGATGTACAACTATGACCGCCCTTCCTGGACCGGGCTGGTTTACCCGACCGAATGCTACTTCCCAACCTGGAAAGTGGAAGAAGATCACTTCACCGTCAAAGCGCTGGTCAATGCCTATGAAGGTCTGTTCGGCAAAGCACCGGTGGTCGACAAGTGGACGTTCTCCACCAACGGCGTATCGATTATGGGACGTCACGGTATTCCGGTGATCGGTTTTGGTCCGGGTAAAGAACCCGAAGCCCACGCGCCAAACGAAAAAACCTGGAAATCACATCTGGTGACCTGCGCCGCGATGTACGCTGCCATTCCACTGTCCTGGCTGGCAACGAAATAACAATCCATCTGTCTCCCCCGGTTTACCGGGGGATTTCTGGAGTGTGCTATGCGCGTATTGATTAAAAATGGCATTGTCGTTAACGCCGACGGACAGGCTAAACAGGACCTGCTGATTGAGAACGGTATCGTTCGTCAACGGGATGCGGAGATTACGCCGCCCCCTTCGTGTGAAGTGATTGATGCTGCGGGATGTTACGTTTTTCCCGGCGGCGTGGATGTACATACGCATTTCAATATCGACACCGGCCTCGCCCGTAGCTGTGATGATTTTTTTACCGGCACCCGCGCCGCGGCGTGTGGCGGTACAACAACCATTATTGACCATATGGGATTTGGCCCATCAGGCTGTCGCCTGCGCCATCAACTGGAAGTCTACCAGGGGTACGCCGCGCACAAAGCGGCGATCGACTACAGTTTCCATGGCGTCATTCAGCACGTCAATCATGCCATCCTCGACGAGATCCCGATGATGGTGGAAGAAGGCATCAGCAGCTTCAAGCTCTATCTGACCTACCAGTACAAACTCAACGATGATGAAACCTTGCAGGTGCTGCGCCGTTTGCACAAGTCCGGCGCGCTGACCACCGTCCACCCGGAAAACGACGCCGCCATCGCCAGTAAACGGGCCGAGTTCATTGCCGCTGGCTTAACGTCGCCACGCTATCACGCCCTGAGCAGACCGCTGGAATGTGAAGCCGAAGCCATCGCCCGGATGATTAACCTTGCGCAGTTAGCGGGAAACGCGCCGTTGTATATCGTCCACCTGTCCAATGGACTGGGACTGGACTATTTACGCCTGGCGAAAGCGAATCATCAGCCCGTGTGGATAGAGACCTGTCCGCAATATCTGCTGCTGGATGAACGCCGTTATGACGGGGAAGACGGCCTGAACTTCATTCTCAGCCCGCCGTTACGCAATGTACGCGAGCAGGACAAGCTCTGGTGCGGCATCAGTGACGGCGCCATTGACGTGGTAGCGACTGACCACTGCACCTTCTCAATGGCGCAGCGCCAGCAGATCTCAGGCGGCGATTTCAGCCGCTGCCCGAATGGTTTGCCCGGCGTGGAAAACCGCCTGCAACTGCTCTTTTCTGAAGGTGTGATGAGCGGGCGAATTACCCCTGAACGCTTTGTCGCGTTAACCAGCGCGACGCCTGCCAGGCTGTTCGGCGTATGGCCGCAGAAGGGGCAACTGGCACCTGGCGCTGATGGCGATGTGGTGATTATCGATCCCCGCCAGAGCCAGGCGATCCATCATGCTCACCTGCACGATAACGCTGATTATTCGCCCTGGGAGGGGTTCCGCTGTCAGGGTGCGATTGTCAGAACGCTGTCGCGTGGTGAAACGATCTTCTGCGATGGCGTCTTTACAGGGAAAGCAGGCCGGGGCCGCTTCTTACGACGTAAGCCGTTTACCCCGCCCGGCGTGGGTGAAACAGATAACTGTGTATGATAAGTGAGGAAAAATGAGGAAGAAAATTGTTCTCGCGCTGGGTGGTAACGCGTTGGGTGAGGATCTGGCCGGACAGATGCAGGCCGTCAAAATCACCGCGCAGGCCATTGTGGATCTCATTGCGCAGGGTCATGAGGTTATCGTGACTCATGGTAACGGGCCGCAGGTGGGTATGATCAACCAGGCATTCGAAGCCGCGGCAAAAACAGAGGCGCACTCGCCAATGCTGCCGATGTCCGTCTGCGTGGCATTGAGCCAGGGCTATATCGGTTACGATCTGCAAAACGCGCTGCGCGAAGAATTGCTCTCACGCGGGATGCACAAACCTGTCGCCACACTGGTGACGCAGGTAGAAGTCGACGCCCACGATCCTGCGTTTCTGAACCCCACCAAACCCATCGGTTCATTCTTCACACAGCAGGAAGCGGAACAGCTGGAAAAACAAGGTTATACGCTTAGAGAAGATGCCGGACGTGGTTATCGTCGTGTCGTGGCCTCGCCTAAGCCGGTGGACATCATTGAGAAAGAAACCGTCAAGGCGCTGGTTGAGGCCGGACAGGTGGTCATTACCGTGGGCGGAGGCGGTATTCCGGTGATTCGCGAAGGCAACCATCTGCGGGGGGCCAGCGCGGTGATCGATAAGGACTGGGCCAGTGCCCGCCTGGCAGAGATGATCGACGCGGATATGCTCATCATCCTGACGGCGGTCGAAAAAGTGGCTATTAACTTCGGTAAAGAAAATGAGCAATGGCTGGATCGCCTGTCGTTGAGCGATGCGGAACGCTTTATCAGCGAAGGGCATTTCGCTAAAGGTTCTATGTTGCCGAAAGTGGAGGCCGCAGCGTCGTTCGCCCGCTCCCGTCCCGGTCGGGAAGCCCTGATCACGGTGCTCAGTAAAGCGAAAGAAGGGATTGAGGGAAAAACCGGAACGGTTATCTGCCAGTAATCTGATGCGTTTTATTCGCCGGGGCGCTTTGCGTACCCGGCCTGGCGCCTCCCGGGCCGGATAAACATAGCGCCATCTGGCCATTCGCATTACGCCACTTCAAGCACCTCATTCGTTGACTTCACCCCCTGATGCATCAGCATCATGAGCGCTTCCAGTACTCCGCCGCCTATCGCTCTCGCTTTATCAGAGACGCTGGTAAAATCCGCCGTCTCGCCGCGCGGGTCGATATCGCCGATTTTAAAACCGCCCACCACCGCCAGCCCGTCACTTAACAGGCCGCGCACCATCCCCGACAGCGGCGCCTTGATTTCGTTTTCGCCAATCCAGGCAATCACCTCGCCCTCTTCTACCAGATCGCCTAATTTCACTCTGGCGCGCATGATGCCTGCGGCGGGTGCACGAATCACCCGTCGTGCGGTATGCCCCATGATATTGCCGGGTATCCCGGTATTTTCCTGTGCACAACCGGCGTAAATCACCTGACCCAGCCAGTGTCCACGATTTGTTTCAATCACCGCATGGCAGTCTTCACCCGCAGTAAACCCAGGCCCCAACGCAATGGTCACAGGAGCCATATCTTTTCGCGTACCCAGATTTTGTTTTGCCAGAATCGCATCCACCACGCAGACGGGTTTCAGTGCGTCAATCAGCGAACCGGCAGGATCGACCAGAATCGGGATAAAACCACGCTCGGCTAACGCCGCCGCTTCTGCTGACGAGGTGGCCAGTCTTGCCGTCACGCCTTCCACGATCATTTCACCATCAAAGACGGCCTGCGCGAACGCAACGCTGCGGCGAATGACGGTCGGTTTCTCCACTTCCAGCATGATCACTTTGAAACCGGCATGGAACAATCGCAGCGCCACGCCGCTGGCGATATCTCCCGCGCCACGAATCACCACCCGCTGATGGCCGGACGGATGCGCGGTGCGCATCATCAGTCCACCAGGCGCATTATTTTTAACCTGTAAGATCTCCGCCAGCACGCTGACCGCAATCTCCTGCGGCGTTTCAGCACCAATGTTGTAACCCACCGGCGCATGCAGGCGGGCAATGTGCTCTTCACCGACGCCCTTCTCCCGCAACTGACGCATAAACAACTGTACTTTGCGACGGCTTGCCAGCAAGCCCAGCCACGCGACGGGTTGCTCGATCAATTTGTCCAGCGCTTCCCGATCCTGATTGTTCGTCGCGATAAGCACAAAGTTGTCCGGACGGATCTCCAGCGCATCCACTGCCGCGGTAAAAGAATCGGCATGTAACAACTGTACCGAGGGAGGAAAAGCGTCCGGGTTAACGCTTTCGCGATAAACATCCGCTACGGCAATATCAAACCCTAACAGCGCTGCCCCCTGGGCAATCGCCCGGTTGACATGCCCACCGCCGATTAACACCAGTCGCGGGCGCAGGCCGTGCACGCTAATAAAAACCGACATCGCGCCGCCGCAGTCCGAGCCAACGGCATCGGCGCCGTTGCGGGCCATCCGGCCATGAAACATACGCGGCTTTCTTTCCTGTAACGCCAGCAGCGCTTCGTCGATCACCTTGCGCTCCACCATGCCTCCGCCGATAGTCCCGACGATAGACCCATCCTGATGTACCAGCATCTGTGCCGAATGGCGGGGCGTGGACCCCCGGCTATCGACAATCTGCGCCAGCGCAAATGGGCGGTTTTGCTCTTCAAGTTTTGCAGCCTCTGTGAAAATATTCATACAGACCTCAATGGATATCTTTTCAGGAACCCGGTGTTCCCGGCGTCGCTATCTCACAAATCTGCGCGTGATTGCAGGCGTTTCCTGTGCATTCCCCAGCCAGATAGCCTGCACATCACCGTCTGACAACAGTTGGATGAGCTCGCGTTCATCAATGGCATTCTCAGATTGAGAAAAACGATTGAGAAACCAGACGCGTCGACTGGCTGGCGGGGCATTTTTGAATGCTCCCTGTGGATGCTGAACCAGGCGAACCAGCGCCTTCAGCGATAAGGGGGATCCCTCCGTCAGGCCTGTCATCCCGGCGAACGGCGACCAGCGATGCACCTGCTTTGCCCCCACGCGTTTCCCCAGCAGGTGTCCACCCATAACGGCAATCACGCAGCAACTGCTTTCAGGTATGCAAGGTTCGTGCTCATCTGGCGCTTTAAGCGGCATTCCGCGTGCGCCGTCTGCCTCGACGAGAACCACGTCACATTCCGATCGTCTGGCTAAGGCATCGATGGCGTCGGGTGAGAAACCACGTGCTTTTCCCAATGGGGCTTTCCACGACCGAAAGCAGGTAATGATGGGTTGCATTAACACGTGATACGGCAACCCGGCGGGCTCCCGACAGAAAAGGGTCGGCCAGGAGTGGTCAGGCAGAAACATATGCGTCGTCGTGGTGATGAATACCCGTCGACCTGATAATTGAAAGAGATGAGCGAGCCAGAAAAGCGTACTGGTTTTCCCACCCGCACCGACAATTGAAATAACCGTTGGCCGTTTCTGTGCACCTAAATCAAAGAATAAAGAAGCATGCCCCGGTATACTCATAAGCCTCTCTGAAGTGACATAACATCTAATAGACATTATGGAATCGCCATGCCTGTCGTCGACTGTATAATTACTGCTGCTGGGTTATCATCCAGAATGGGAAAATGGAAAATGATGTTACCCTGGCACGCAGGAACAATTCTTGATGCAAGTATCAAAAACGCGCTGCAATTTTGTAACCGGGTGATATTAGTTTCCGGTTACCGCGCCACGGAGATACATAATCGCTATGCGAATCAGCCTAATATTATTATTACGTACAATCCGGATTATGCTCAGGGTTTATTTACGTCAATTAAGGTTGGCGCTGCCGCCGTGAACAGCGGGCACTGCTTCATCACGCACGGTGACATGCCTGAACTGAATAACGATATTTTCCGTAAAATCTGGGCGTTACGTAACGATAACGCACTTATCCCTTGCTATCAGGGCCAGCCCGGCCATCCTGTATTACTTTCCAAAAAATGCCTGTTGCAGGCCATCTCACAACCGGATGTCAGCAATATGCGTCAGGCATTGCTGCGCGGAAAACATAATCTTATTGAAATAAACGATGCCCGAATCACTCTGGATATTGATACACCAGAGGATTTTATCAATGCGCAGAATCGACACAGATAAATAGGAAATACGGAGTTAAACGATTGCGTTCAAATATTTCCCGATTCATTTTTCACTTATCATAATGATAAGCGATCGCCATTTTTGAGAAAACAGAATGCGATGATGAAATACCTTATCGCCATACCTCTCCCGGCTGATTTTCATTCTCATTTAGCGTTTGTGAGATATTTCACAAAGCAGACTTAAGATTAGAAGCGCCTCACAAAATTATATTTTTATGGCTCTGCTTTGTGAGTAGTGGTGCGAATGTTGCTCTATTTCTCCAAACCGCCGGCTTTATCAGTCCCGGTCAACCAATGACATCTATGAACACGCGCACCTTCCGGTTGTCTTGCCACGACCTGAAGAAAGCCGAGTAAAGCTAAGGAGAGGGGTATGGGGGATATAATGCGTCCGATTCCGTTTGAGGAACTTTTGACGCGCCTATTTGATGAATATCAGCAGCAGCGCTCGATCTTTGGTATTCCTGAGCAGCAGTTCTATTCACCGGAAAAAGGCAAATCGATAAGCGTATTTGGTGAAACCTGTGCCACCCCCGTCGGCCCCGCCGCCGGCCCGCACACCCAGCTCGCACAAAATATCATCACCTCCTGGCTGACTGGCGGTCGGTTTATTGAACTCAAAACAGTGCAAATTCTCGATCGGCTCGAACTGGAAAAACCCTGTATTGATGCGGAAGATGAGTGCTTCAATACCGAATGGTCGACGGAATTTACCCTGCTGAAAGCATGGGATGAGTATCTTAAAGCCTGGTTCGCCCTGCATTTACTGGAGCAACTGCTGCAACCTTCGGGTAGCGATACCGGTAAATCGTTCATTTTTAATATGAGCGTCGGCTATAACCTCGACGGCATCAAGCAACCGCCCATGCAGGCGTTCATCGACAACATGATGGACGCATCCGCGCACCCTAAATTTGTGCAGTACCGCGACACGCTACAGCGATGGCTGCACGATGAAACATTCCTCGCGCGCCACGGGTTGAACGCACATCGGGAACGTCTACAGGCGCTGCCGGGACGCATTCCCACAAAACTGGTGCAGGGTGTCACGCTGTCCACGATGCACGGCTGCCCACCGCACGAAATCGAAGCCATCTGCCGCTATATGCTGGAAGAAAAAGGGCTGAATACCTTTGTGAAGCTGAATCCGACGCTGCTGGGCTATTCACACGTACGTGAAATTCTGGACAGCTGTGGCTTCGGTTATATCGGCTTAAAAGAAGAGTCATTTGAGCACGATCTGAAGCTCACCCAGGCGCTGGAAATGTTGCAGCGCCTGATGGCGCTGGCAAAAGAAAAGTCGCTGGGTTTTGGCGTAAAACTCACCAACACCCTGGGCACCGTCAATAACAAAGGTGCGCTTCCCGGCGAAGAGATGTATATGTCTGGCCGGGCGCTGTTCCCGCTCTCAATCAACGTGGCGGCCGTGCTTTCCCGGGCCTTCGACGGCCAATTGCCCATCTCCTATTCCGGCGGCGCCAGCCAGTTGACCATCCGCGATATCTTTGACACCGGCATTCGTCCGATCACCATGGCGACCGACCTGTTAAAGCCAGGCGGTTACCTGCGACTCAGCGCCTGTATGCGTGAGCTGGAGTCTTCAGATGCGTGGGGAATGGAGCATGTCGATGTCGAACGACTGAATCGACTGGCGGAAGAGGCCGTCACGATGGCCTATACCCAAAAACACTGGAAACCTGAAGAGCGCATTGACGTGGCCGGCGGCTTGCCGCTGACCGACTGCTACGTCGCCCCGTGTATTACGGCCTGCGCCATCAAACAGGACATTCCGGAGTATATTCGCCTGCTGGGCGAGCAGCGTTATGCCGACGCGCTGGAACTGATTTATCAGCGAAACGCCCTCCCGGCAATCACCGGTCATATCTGCGATCATCAGTGTCAGTACAACTGTACCCGTCTGGACTATGACAGCGCTTTGAACATCCGTGAACTGAAAAAAGTGGCGCTGGAAAAGGGGTGGGATGAATACAAACAGCGCTGGCACAAACCCGCAGGCTCAGGCTCACGTCATCCGGTTGCAGTCATCGGTGCGGGTCCGGCCGGGCTTGCGGCCGGTTACTTCCTTGCCCGGGCAGGACACCCGGTGACGCTATTTGAACGCGAAGCCAACGCGGGCGGCGTGGTGAAAAATATCATTCCTCAGTTCCGTATTCCGGCAGAACTCATCCAGCACGATATCGATTTTGTCGCCGATCACGGCGTGAAGTTCGAATATGGCTGTGCGCCAGATCTGACCGTACAGAGCCTGAAAGAAAAGGGGTTCCACTACGTTCTGATCGCAACCGGTACGGATAAAAACAGCGGCGTGAAGCTCGACGGCGATAACCCCAACATCTGGAAATCGCTTCCCTTCCTGCGTGAATACAATCAGGGAACTGCGTTGACGCTCGGTAAGCATGTGGCGATCGTCGGCGCGGGCAACACGGCGATGGACTGTGCCCGTGCGGCACTGCGCGTGCCGGGTGTGGAGAAAGTCACCGTGGTCTACCGCCGTTCGTTGCAGGAGATGCCCGCCTGGCGTGAAGAGTATGAAGAAGCCCTGCACGATGGGGTTGAGTTCCGTTTTCTCAACAACCCTGAACGTTTTGATGCGGATGGTACACTCACCCTGCGCGTCATGACGCTCGGAGAGCCGGATGAGAAAGGACGTTGCCGTCCGGTTGAAACCGACGAAACGCTGACTCTGCACATCGATAGTCTGATTACCGCCATTGGTGAACAGCAGGATACCGAAGCACTGAATGCAATGGGTGTTCCGCTTGACAGCAAAGGCTGGCCAGAGGTGAATCACAACGGCGAAACCCGCCTCACCGACGTGTTCATGATTGGCGACGTCCAGCGTGGTCCATCATCCATTGTTGCCGCCATCGGCTCTGCGCGTCGGGCCACGGATACCATCCTCTGGCGGGAAAATATCCGCTCCCACCATGGCGATAAACGCTGGAATAACGTCAGCCCCGCTGAAATCTATCAGCGTAAAGGCGAGATCGCGGTCGCGAAGGTCGATAAAGATAACCGTGACGCCTTTGTCGCCCAGGAAGCGGCCCGCTGCCTTGAATGCAACTATGTCTGCAGCAAATGCGTGGATGTCTGTCCGAACCGCGCCAATGTGTCAATTCCCGTGCCGGGATTCCAGAATCGCTTCCAGACGCTACATCTGGATGCTTACTGCAACGAATGCGGTAACTGCGCTCAATTCTGTCCGTGGCAGGGCAAGCCGTATAAAGACAAAGTCACGCTCTTTAGCCTGCCACAGGATTTCGACAACAGCAGTAACCCGGGTTTCCTGGTGGAAGACGATCGGGTCAGGGTCCGGCTGAATGACCAAAGCTGGGTATTAAACATCAGCCATGATGGGCAGTTCGCCAGCATCCCGCCGGAACTGAATGACATGTGCCGCGTCATTAGCTATGTCCACCAGCATCACCATTACCTGTTAGGTCGCGTGGAGGTGTAATCATGTTGATTCTGAAAAATGTCACCGCCGTACAACTTCATCCGGCCAGCGTGCGTGAAGGGGTGGATATTGCAATCGACAAAGACGTTATTGTTGAGGTGGGTGACGCCCTGACGCAGCGCTACCCGCAAGCGCAATGGAAAGAGATGCATGGCCGAATCGTGATGCCAGGCCTGGTCTGTGCGCATAACCACTTCTACTCCGGTTTATCGCGCGGGATCCAGGCCAATATCGCCCCCAGCCCAGACTTTATCTCAACGTTGAAAAACCTGTGGTGGCGCCTGGACCGGGCGCTGGACGAAGAGTCGCTCTACTACAGCGGACTAATTTGCTCGCTGGAGGCGATTAAGAGCGGATGCTCTGCGGTTATCGATCACCATGCTTCACCAGGCTACATCCAGGGCTCGCTCTCTACGCTGCGTTCAGCCTTTTTAAAAGTCGGTCTGCGAGCAATGACCTGCTTTGAAACCACCGACCGTAACGAAGGTATCAAAGAGCTACAGGCAGGCGTCGAAGAGAATATTCGCTTCGCCCGTCAGATAGACCATGCGCGAGAGAGCGGTAGCGAGCCGTACCTGGTGGAAGCGCACATTGGCGCGCATGCCCCCTTTACCGTACCCGACGCTGGTCTGGAAATGCTACGCGAGGCCATCAACGCCACCGGGCGCGGGCTGCATATTCATGCGGCAGAGGACAGCTATGATGTCTCACACAGCCATCATCTGTACGGTAAAGACCTGCTGGTCAGGTTGGCGGAATATGGGCTCATCGACCATAAAACGCTGGTCGCACACGGCCTGTACCTGTCTGCGGAAGATATCGCCCTGCTGAATCAGCAAGATGCCTTCCTGGTACACAATGCCCGCTCCAACATGAACAACCATGTGGGCTATAACCACCACCTTACCCATATTCGCAATCTGGCGCTGGGGACGGACGGTATCGGCTCCGACATGCTTGAAGAGATGAAATTTGCCTTCTTCAAACATCGCGACGCGGGCGGTCCTCTGTGGCCTGACAGCTTTGCGAAAGCACTGGCGAACGGCAACGAACTGTTGCACCGCAACTTCGGAGAAAAATTTGGCCAACTGGAAGCCGGTTATAAAGCTGATTTTACCCTTCTCGACTATTCGTCGCCGACGCCGCTGATCGCTGAAAACGTTGCCGGGCATATCGCTTTCGGTCTCGGTTCAGGCAGCGTGCACAGCGTGATGGTGAATGGCGTGATGGTGTATGAAGACCGTCAGTTTACTTTCGATACCGATTCCATTTATGCGCAGGCCCGAAAAGCCGCCGCCAACATGTGGCGGCGAATGGATGCGCTGGCATAGCCCATACCCTCTCCTGAACGGGAGAGGGAGTGATGAGGAATGATGATGATTGAACAATTTTTCAGGCCCGACTCCGTTGACCAGGCGCTGGAACTCAAGCGCCGCTATCAGGAGGACGCCGTCTGGTTTGCCGGGGGCAGCAAACTTAACGCCACGCCAACGCGTACCGATAAGCGGATTGCCATTTCATTGCAGGATCTGGAACTGGAGTGGATTGACTGGGACAATGGCGCATTGCGTATTGGGGCGATGACTCGCCTGCAACCGTTGCATGACGCCCGCTATCTCCCGGCGGCACTGCGTGAGGCGATAGGCTTTATCTACTCCCGCCATCTTCGCAACCAGTCGACCCTCGGCGGCGAGATTGCCGCGCAACAGCAAGAGTCCGTGTTACTCCCCGTCCTGCTGGCGCTGGACGCCCAGTTGGTGTGTGGTGATGGCGAAACTCTGTCGCTGGAAAGCTATCTCGCCGATCCACGCGATCGCCTGCTCACCGAAATTATCATTAAAGATCCCTTCCGCCCTTGCGCCACGCGCAAAGTGAGCCGTTCACAGGCCGGATTAACCGTCGTGACAGCGGCGGTCGCGTTGACTGAACACGGTGGCATGTGCATCGCGCTGGACGGCGTGGCGGACAAAGCACTGCGCCTGCGTGACGTGGAAACACAAACGCGAGAAGGTACGGAGCTGGAACAGGCGGTCGCAAACGCCCTGTTCCCACAGGATGATATTCGGGGCAGCGCGGCCTATAAGCGCTATATCACCGGCGTGGTTGTCGCCGATCTGTATGCCGACTGTCTGATGGCCGGGGAGGACGTTGTATGATAATTCACTTCACATTGAACGGCATGGCCCGTGAAATGAAGATTAACCCGGGCGAAAACGTACAGAAGCTGCTGTTTAGCCTCGGCATGCACTCCGTGCGCAACAGTGATGACGGATTCGGTTTCGCCGGTTCGGACGCGATTCTCTACAACGGTCGCATCGTCAATGCCTCATTACTGATTGCCGCGCAGTTGGATCACGCGGAGATTCGCACCAGCGAATCACTCGGTCAATGGAATGCGTTGAGCCTGGTACAACAGGCGATGGTGGATGTCGGCGTCGTGCAGTCCGGTTATAACGATCCGGCGGCCGCATTGATCATCACCGAACTGCTGGAACGAATCGCGAATCCTACCCGTGAAGAGATTGACGATGCGTTGTCCGGCCTGTTCAGTCGTGATGCGGGCTGGCAGCAATATTATCAGGTGATCGAACTGGCGGTGGCGCGTAAAAACGATCCACAAGCCCGTATGACTGTCGCCCCCACTTTCCGCGACGATCTCGCGGTGATTGGTAAACCCTGGCCAAAAACCGATGCGGCCAAAATGGTCCAGGCCAAACCCTGCTATGTGGAAGACCGTATCACCCCAGACGCCTGCGTAATTAAAATGCTGCGCAGTCCGCACGCCCATGCGTTGATCACTCATCTCGACGTCAGCAAAGCCGAAGCATTGCCCGGCGTGGTTCACGTGATCACCCACCGCAACTGCCCGGACATCTATTATACGCCCGGCGGGCAGAGCGCGCCTGAACCCTCCCCGCTTGACCGCCGCATGTTCGGCAAAAAAATGCGCCATGTCGGCGATCGTGTTGCCGCCGTGGTTGCAGAGAGCGAAGAGATTGCGCTGGCCGCGCTCGAACTCATTGATGTGAAATATGATGTGCTTAAGCCGGTATTGTCGATAGACGAAGCCATGGCAGACGATGCACCCGTCGTACACGATGAACCGGTAGTGTACGTTGCAGGCGCGCCACAGACACTGGAAGAAGATAACCGCCATGCCGCCCAACGTGGCGAGCACATGGTCATCAACTTCCCGATTGGTTCACGCCCGCGGAAAAATATCGCCGCCAGCATTCATGGTCATATCGGCGATATGGAGAAAGGTTTTGCCGAAGCGGATGTGATCATCGAGCGCACTTATCACTCCACACAGGCGCAGCAGTGTCCGGCAGAGCCTCACATCTGTTTTACGCGCATGGACGGCGATCGCCTGATCATTCACGCCTCAACTCAGGTACCGTGGCACCTTCGCCGCCAGGTTGCCCGTCTCGTTGGCATGAAGCAGCACAAAGTCCACGTCATTAAGGAACGCGTCGGCGGAGGCTTTGGTTCTAAACAGGACATCCTGCTGGAAGAAGTCTGCGCATGGGCGACCTGCGTGACCGGACGCCCGGTCTATTTCCGCTATACCCGTGAAGAGGAGTTTATTGCCAATACCTCCCGTCACGTTGCAAAAGTCACGGTCAAACTTGGCGCGAAGAAAGATGGTCGCCTGACGGCGGTCAAAATGGACTTCCGCGCCAATACTGGCCCATATGGCAACCATTCGTTGACCGTGCCGAGCAACGGCCCGGCGCTCTCGTTACCGCTGTACCCCTGCGACAACGTCGATTTCCAGGTCACCACCTACTACAGCAATATCTGTCCGACGGGGGCGTATCAGGGCTATGGCGCGCCGAAAGGCACCTTTGCGATGACGATGGCGTTAGCCGAACTTGCCGAACAACTGCACATTGATCAACTGGAGATCATCGAACGCAATCGGGTTCACGAGGGACAGGAACTGAAAATTCTCGGCGCGATCGGTGAAGGGAAAGCGCCAACCTCCGTTCCTTCCGCCGCCAGTTGCGCACTGGAAGCGATCCTGCGTCAGGGACGGAAGATGATCGACTGGTCGTCGCCCAAACCACAGGACGGTGACTGGCGTACCGGTCGCGGGGTCGCCATTATTATGCAGAAATCAGGGATCCCGGACATCGATCAGGCGAACTGCATGATCAAACTGGAGTCCGATGGCACTTTCATCGTCCACTCCGGCGGCGCAGATATTGGCACCGGGCTGGATACGGTTGTCACTAAACTGACGGCGGAAGTGCTGCACTGTGCGCCAGAGGAAGTGCATGTCATTTCCGGCGATACTGACCATGCACTCTTCGACAAAGGCGCTTACGCCTCATCCGGCACCTGCTTCTCGGGGAACGCGGCGCGTAAGGCAGCAGAAAACCTGCGTGAGAAAATCCTCTTTCATGGGGCGCAGATGCTGGGTGAACCCGTTGCTGACGTTCAACTGGTAGCACCTGGCGTTGTACGCGGCAAGCAGGGCGAAGTGAGTTACGCTGAGATCGCGCACAAAGCGGAGACGGGAACTGGTTTTGGCACGCTGGTCGCCACGGCCAGTTACATCACCGCAGACTTCGCATTTCCGTATGGGGCGAACTTCGCCGAAGTCGCGGTGAATACCCGAACCGGCGAAATCCGTCTCGACAAGTTCTACGCACTGCTGGACTGTGGCACACCGGTCAACCCGGAACTCGCACTCGGGCAAATCTACGGTGCGTCAATGCGGGCCATTGGCCATAGTCTGAGCGAAGAGATCCTCTATGATGCCGAAGGCCATCCGCTGACCCGCGATCTGCGCAGTTACGGTGCGCCAAAAATTGGCGACATCCCTCGGGATTTTCGTGCCGTTCTGGTGCCAAGCGACGATAAGGTTGGCCCCTTTGGTGCCAAATCGATCTCTGAAATTGGCGTTAACGGCGCGGCACCGGCCATTGCCACCGCTATTCATGATGCCTGTGGCGTATGGTTACGCGAATGGCATTTCACACCGGAGAAAATACTGACCGCGCTGGAAAAAATGTAACAACGTGGGCCGCTCAGGCGGCCCGCTCACATGACTCAATAACGATTAAATGCCGTCTGCGGAAATGAGATAAGCCGTTCTCAGGGCAACCTGCGCCTCAAATTCGCAGAATTTAATTCTGCTGATTCAGATGATCAAATTTACTTATTAAGGAGTGAAGGGATGTCTGATATATCACGTGCAGGCTCAGATCTGATTTACGAACTGGAGGATCGCCCTCCCTTTCATCAGTCTATTATCGGCGCGATCACCCACCTGCTGGCCATCTTTGTCCCCATGGTCACGCCCGCATTAATTGTTGGCACCGCGCTACAGCTCTCAACGGAAACCACCGCCTATCTGGTCTCAATGGCGATGATTGCATCTGGCATCGGCACCTGGCTGCAGGTCAATCGCTATGGCATGGTCGGTTCCGGCTTACTCTCGATTCAGTCGGTCAACTTTTCGTTTGTCACGGTAATGATTGCACTGGGCAGCGGGATGAAAAACGATGGATTCCACGAAGAGTTGATCATGTCATCGCTGCTTGGCGTTTCATTTGTCGGGGCATTTCTGGTGGTGGGATCGTCTTTCATTTTGCCTTACTTGCGCAGGGTCATCACGCCGACCGTCAGCGGCATTGTAGTGCTGATGATTGGCCTGAGCCTGATTAAAGTCGGGATTATCGATTTTGGCGGCGGCTTTGCGGCGAAAAGCAGCGGCACCTACGGAAATTACGAGAATATCGGCGTCGGGTTGCTGGTGCTGATCGTGGTGATCGGTTTTAACTGCTGCCGCAGTCCGTTACTGAGAATGGGCGGCATCGCGATCGGGCTGTGCGTGGGTTATATCGTCTCTTTGTGCCTGGGCATGGTGGATTTCAGCAGTATGCGCAATCTGCCGTGGGTCACCATCCCGACCCCTTTTAAGTACGGTTTCCAGTTCAACTTTCATCACTTTCTGGTGGTGGGGACCATTTATCTGCTCAGCGTGCTGGAAGCCGTCGGCGACATTACCGCGACCGCGATGGTGTCCAGACGCCCCATTCAGGGAGATGAATACCAGTCACGCCTGAAGGGTGGAGTACTGGCCGATGGGCTGGTCTCCGTTATTGCCTCTGCGGTGGGTTCACTGCCATTGACGACCTTTGCGCAAAACAACGGCGTTATCCAGATGACCGGCGTCGCCTCTCGCTATATCGGCCGCACCATCGCCGTCATGCTGGTGCTGCTTGGACTGTTTCCCATGATTGGCGGCTTCTTTACCACTATTCCTTCGGCGGTGCTGGGGGGCGCGATGACGCTAATGTTCTCGATGATCGCAATCGCCGGGATCCGCATCATCATCACGAACGGGCTTAAGCGCCGTGAAACGCTGATTGTTGCCACCTCGTTGGGACTGGGGCTGGGCGTCTCCTATGACCCGGAAATATTCAAAATCCTGCCGGCCTCAATTTATGTGTTGGTGGAAAACCCCATCTGCGCGGGCGGTCTGACCGCCATTCTACTGAATATCATTCTCCCAGGAGGCTACCGGCCTGAAGAAGTGCTGCCGGGCATCGTCTCCCCGGAGGAAACGGATTAACGGTAAAGGAGTTTACGATGTCTGGAGAACACACGTTGAAAGCGGTACGCGGCAGCTTTATTGATGTCACCCGCACCGTTGAAAACCCGGAAGAGATCGCCTCAGCGCTGCGATTTTTGGAAGACGGATTGCTGCTGATTCGCCAGGGAAAAGTCGAATGGTTTGGTGAGTGGGAAGCAGGAAAACAGCGGATCCCTGATGCCATCCGTGTCCGTGACTATCGCGGAAAACTGGTCGTGCCGGGATTCGTTGATACGCATATCCACTACCCCCAGAGCGAAATGGTCGGTGCCTATGGCGAGCAGTTGCTGGAATGGCTGAATAAGCACACCTTCCCGACCGAAAGACGCTATGAGGATCTGGAATACGCGCGCGAGATGTCAGCTTTTTTCATCAAGCAACTGTTGCGTAACGGCACCACCAGCGCGCTGGTTTTTGGCACGGTGCATCCGCAGTCCGTGGATGCGCTATTTGAAGCCGCCAGCCATATCAATATGCGCATGATCGCCGGCAAAGTGATGATGGATCGTAACGCGCCGGATTACCTTCTGGACGACGCCGAGAGCAGCTACCTGCAAAGTAAGGCGTTGATTGAGCGCTGGCATAAAAATGGCCGCCTGCTGTATGCCATCACGCCGCGCTTTGCCCCGACCTCGTCACCGCAACAGATGGCGATGGCGCAGCGTCTGCGGGAAGAATATCCCGACACCTGGGTACATACCCATCTCTGTGAAAACAAAGACGAAATTGCCTGGGTTAAAGAACTCTATCCTGAACATGACGGCTATCTGGATGTGTACCACCAGTACGGGCTGACCGGCAAAAATTGCGTCTTCGCCCACTGTGTCCATCTGGAAGAGAAAGAGTGGGATCGCCTGAGCGAAACCCACTCCAGCATCGCCTTTTGTCCGACCTCAAACCTCTACCTCGGCAGCGGTTTGTTCAATCTGCAAAAAGCCTGGAGGAAGAAGATCAACGTCGGTATGGGGACCGATATCGGCGCCGGTACCACCTTCAACATGCTGCAAACGCTGAACGAAGCCTACAAAGTGGTGCAACTACAGGGGTACCGACTCTCGGCATACGAAGCCTTTTACCTGGCGACGCTCGGCGGCGCGAAAGCGCTGGGCCTCGACAATCTGATTGGTAACTTTATGCCGGGCAAAGAGGCGGACTTTGTGGTGCTGGAACCGACAGCGACGCCGCTGCAACAACTGCGCTATGACAACTCTACATCCCTGGTCGACAAATTGTTCGTGATGATGACGCTGGGCGACGATCGCTCAATTTACCGCACTTACGTCGACGGACGTCTGGTGTACGAACGGACCTGACAGAACGCTAACATCCTGCTGAGGACATCATTATGTCTGGAGATATTCTGCAAACCCCCGGCGCGTCGAAACCACGCAGCGCGCTGGATAATTACTTCAAGATTACGGCGCGTGGCAGTACCGTGCGTCAGGAAATACTGGCCGGGTTGACCACCTTTCTGGCGATGGTCTATTCGGTCATAGTCGTGCCCGGAATGCTGGGGAAAGCGGGATTCCCACCCGCCGCCGTCTTTGTCGCCACCTGCCTCGTCGCAGGCTTCGGCTCGCTGTTGATGGGCCTGTGGGCCAACCTGCCGATGGCGATTGGCTGTGCTATTTCGCTGACCGCCTTCACCGCATTCAGCCTGGTGCTGGGACAACACATTTCGATTCCTGTCGCCCTCGGCGCGGTTTTCCTGATGGGGGGCATTTTTACCGCTATCTCGGTCACCGGCGTCCGGACCTGGATCTTACGAAACTTACCCATGGGTATCGCGCATGGCACAGGGATTGGCATCGGGTTGTTCCTGTTGCTGATCGCGGCGAACGGCGTCGGTATGGTGATTAAAAACCCGTTGGAAGGGCTTCCGGTGGCACTCGGCGCATTTACCTCTTTTCCGGTTCTGATGAGTCTGCTGGGTTTGGCGGTCATCTTCGGGCTGGAGAAATGCCGCGTCCCTGGCGGGATCCTGCTGGTGATTATCGCCATCTCGATTATCGGATTGATATTTGACCCTGCCGTTAAATATCACGGCCTGGTCGCCATGCCCAGCCTGAGCGGTGAAGACGGTAAGTCTCTGATTTTCAGTCTTGATATCATGGGCGCCTTACAGCCTGCGGTGCTGCCCAGCGTACTGGCGCTGGTGATGACGGCGGTATTTGATGCCACCGGCACCATTCGCGCCGTCGCCGGACAAGCGAATCTGCTGGATAAAGACAACCAAATCATCAACGGCGGTAAAGCGTTGACCAGCGACTCCATCAGCTCCGTATTCTCCGGTCTGGTGGGCGCAGCGCCGGCCGCCGTCTATATTGAATCCGCTGCGGGAACCGCCGCCGGTGGAAAAACAGGACTGACCGCCGCCATCGTCGGCTGTTTGTTCTTGCTTATCCTGTTCTTATCGCCTCTCTCTTACCTGATACCCGGCTATGCGACGGCGCCTGCGCTGATGTACGTCGGCTTACTGATGCTCAGTAATGTCTCAAAACTGGATTTCAATGACTTCATCGATGCGATGGCCGGTCTGGTCTGCGCGGTCTTTATCGTCCTGACCTGCAATATCGTCACCGGCATTATGCTCGGTTTCGTGACGCTGGTTGTCGGTCGCGTTTTTGCCCGGGAATGGCAGAAGCTGAACATCGGTACCGTCATTATTACCGTCGCGCTGGTGGCGTTCTACGCCGGCGGATGGGCTATTTAAGCGAGGCTCCGCGCCAACGCGCGCGGAGCTGTTCTATCGGCCTCGCCATTCAGGAGAAAACGCATGAGCGCCATAGATTCCCAACTTCCCTCACCGTCGGGGCAAGGCCGCGCCACCGATGAGGTCGACCGTATATTATCGCCTGGCAAGCTGGTCGTCCTCGGTCTGCAACATGTGCTGGTCATGTACGCAGGCGCGGTCGCTGTACCGCTGATGATTGGCGACAGACTCGGCCTCAGCAAAGAAGCTATTGCGCTGTTAATCAGCTCGGATCTCTTCTGCTGCGGGATCGTGACCCTGCTGCAATGTATTGGCATCGGTCGCTTTATGGGGATTCGCCTGCCCGTGATTATGTCGGTGACGTTTGCCGCGGTGACGCCGATGATTGCGATTGGCATCAATCCGGATATCGGTCTGTTGGGCATTTTTGGCTCAACCATTGCCGCTGGCGCGATCACCACACTCTTAGCGCCGCTTGTCGGTCGCCTGATGCCTTTATTTCCACCGCTGGTAACGGGCGTGGTGATCACCTCGATTGGTCTGAGCATTATTCAGGTGGGCGTTGACTGGGCTGCTGGCGGAAAAGGTAATCCTGAGTATGGGAATCCGGTCTATTTAGGGATTTCATTTGCGGTCTTAATCTTTATTTTATTAATCACCCGATTTGCCAAAGGCTTCATGTCCAACGTCGCGGTCCTGCTGGGAATCATCTTTGGCTTTGCGTTGTCATGGATGATGAATGAAGTGAATTTGTCAGGCCTGCACGATGCCTCGTGGTTCGCGATTGTCACACCGATGGCCTTCGGCACCCCTGTCTTTGATCCGGTGTCGATTCTGACCATGACGGCTGTGTTAATCATTGTGTTTATTGAATCGATGGGGATGTTCCTGGCGCTCGGCGAAATCGTCGGTCGCAAACTCTCATCGCAGGATATCATTCGCGGCCTGCGCGTGGATGGCGTCGGGACAATGATTGGCGGACTGTTTAACAGCTTTCCCCACACTTCATTTTCCCAAAACGTTGGCCTGGTCAGCGTCACGCGCGTGCACAGTCGATGGGTCTGCATCGCTTCCGGCGTCATCTTAATTTTGTTTGGCATGGTGCCGAAAATGGCGGTTCTGGTCGCCTCCATTCCGCAGTTCGTCCTCGGCGGCGCGGGTCTGGTGATGTTTGGTATGGTACTGGCAACCGGGATCCGCATTCTCTCGCGCTGCAATTACACCACGAACCGTTACAACCTCTACATTGTGGCCATCAGCCTGGGCGTCGGCATGACGCCGACGTTATCGCATGACTTTTTCTCTCGCCTGCCTGCCGTTCTCCAGCCGTTACTGCACAGCGGAATTATGCTTGCCACCTTCAGCGCTGTCGTACTGAATCTGTTTTTCAATGGCTACCACCACCATACCGGGCTGGTGCAGGAATCCGTCTCGGATAAAAACCTGAAGGTCAGAACGGTTCGAATGTGGTTACTGATGCGCAAGTTGAAAAAAAATCAGCAGGATGAATAGTATGAATCTCTTTTGGCGCTGCCTGATTACCTTGCTGTTGCTCATGCTGATGTCGATACCCGCCATTTCTGACGGCATTGCGCTGGGTATCGAAAGTCGCTTCCGGTTTATGCTGCTGTTTTTCTAAAATCACGCCCCGCTCCCGACATCCGTACCGCAAGATGCGGATGTCACATTCCTGTGTTAAACGCTCCCGGCGTTAATCATTTCATCGTGAGATCTCATATACTGGTGTGCGCTTGAGATTGACAGTGAGACATTATGCGACAGGAACACGTCATTTTACTGGATGCACAGGACACCCCTTCCGGCACGCTGGAAAAATATACCGCCCACACCGTTAACACACCATTGCATCTCGCCTTCTCCTCCTGGCTGTTCAATACAGAGGGACAGCTTTTGGTGACTCGCCGTTCGCTGGAAAAAAAAGCGTGGCCAGGCGTCTGGACTAAGGAAGTTGCGATTAAGTGGTCCGCAGCTCCCGATATGACGCCCCAAACCGTCCTTTATCGACGTCCTGTGGCTCAATTTTCCAATTTTCAGCCCAAAATCGTCTCTTCGTGGCTGATTTTGGCCCTGTTTCAGGCTAATTTCCTCATTTCAGGTAGATCTCGCCTGTGCCCGTATCAATTGGTCAACTCGAACCAGGTTCGCCAGGGTGAATAACATCGCCAGTTGACTGTCATTTTTAGCCAGCCCCTTGTACCTGGCTTTGACGAAACCAAACTGACATTTTACTATCCGAAATGGATGCTCAACCTTCGCTCGGATACTCGCTTTCAGGTATTCGTAACGGATGGCCAGCTTGTTCTTGCGCGGGTGTTGCTTCAATGCATTCACTTTGCCGGGACGCTTGGCGATAAGCCAGTCTGCGCTGACATCGCTGAGCTCATCGCGCTTTTCGGCCCCCTGATAACCAGCATCGGCTGAGATAAATTCTTCATCGCCATGCAGTAACTTGCCAACCTGATTGAGGTCGTGCTCGTTAGCCGCCGTGGTCACCAGACTGTGGGTCAGGCCACTTTTGGCGTCCACGCCAATGTGCGCTTTCATGCCGAAGTACCACTGGTTACCTTTCTTGGTCTGGTGCATGTCTTCATCACGGCTGTTGTGTTTGTTTTTGGTAGAGCTGGGGGCTTGAATGATGGTGGCATCCACCAAGGTGCCCTGGGTCATTAGAACGCCACACTCTGCTAGCCAGTGATTAACGGTACTGAAGATTTTGCGGGCCAGTTCATGCTGCTCCAGCAAATGCCGGAAATTCATGATGGTAGTGCGGTCTGGAATGGCTTTATCCAGTGACAGGCGAGCAAATTGGCGCATGGAGGCGATTTCATAGAGGGCATCTTCCATGGCCTCATCGCTCAGGTTGTACCATTGCTGCATGCAGTGAATACGCAGCATGGTTTCCAGCGGATAGGGCCTGCGACCATTACCGGCCTTGGGATACACAGGCTCGATAACGCCAAGTAATTTGTCCCAGGGAAGCAAGTCATCCATTCTGCCAAGGAAAACTTCTTTGCGGGTCTGGCGGCGTTTACTGGAAAACTCACTGTCGGCAAAAGTCAGTTGCTGGCTCATCCGGTTACTCATTCTGGGTTCAGGTTACAACACGATGATCTCACATCTCGGACTTATTCGCACCTTCC